>CAJXQE010000435.1 GCA_913058215.1 uncultured Verrucomicrobiales bacterium | reverse complement strand
CTACACTATCCTCTTCGTCGGCAGCGTCAGATGTGTATAAGAGACAGATCAATATTGGCACTTGATCTCCGGAGCTTCCCGCTACCTTCGAAAAGCGCCTTGAATTCCGCGATTATTTTTTCTTTTCCGCTGCGCGTCGGAGTGACTCGAAGTGGTAGTTGAACCAGATCGGTTCGAGTCGCTTGATCATCTCGGTGCGCCGGTGGCCGAGGTCTTCCAGTTCGATGTAGGTGTGATCAACGCCGTACTCGACAAGGTGAGCATGAAAGTTCCGGACCGTGGGGAGATGGCCGCCATCTTTGGTTCCGCAGGCGATTTGAATGCGAAGGCCCTTCTTGATTTTCTGCAGATTCTTTTCCAGAAGAGAAAAGGCGTCGTTCGCTTCGTAGTTCGCACGATCCGGTCCGAGGTAGCCTCCGATGACTTCCTTCCAGTCGTCGGCTTCGTCAAAGTTCTGCAAAGTTGCGGGCACATTTCCTGCCTGGCAGAAAAGGGAGCAGAACATCTCCGGGTATTTCATGGCGAGGCGCAGCGAGCCTCTTCCCCCCATGGAGAAACCTTCGATGCAGCGACCGGACTGGTCGGCGATGCTACGGAAGGTCCGGTCGATGTGGGGGATGAATTCGGTGATGAACATCGTCTCGATCGGAAATTTCCCGTCGTGGGAATCCTTGTAAAAGGTGCTCGTGCCGCCGTTGGGCAGGGCCATGATGGCTGGTGGCCATTTGCCGGAGAGGATGCCCTCGTGCAGGACAAGGACATCTTCGAAGCTGTGAAACTCGTTGCCGCCGTTTCCATGCAGATTGTAAATCACGGGGTAGCGTTGGTCGGTATTTTCTTCGTAGCCAGGCGGCAGGTAGAGGCAGTAGCCGACTTCTTCGCCTGCCGATTTGGATTGGAAGGTGCGATGGCTTGTATTCGGGGGAAGCGTCTTGTTGGAAGGCAGTTCGTTGATCCAGGTGATGGCGGCCGGCCGTGCCTTTCTAGCGGGTTTGTTTTTCGGCTTCGCATCCTGGGCGTTGGAAGGGGAGGCCAGTGCCCAGAGGAGAAAGACAGGAATCAGTTTCAGCATGGGAGGGTGGTAGCATGATTTGATTCTTTTCTCCCAGCTTTTCTTTTCCGGAAATCGATACCCGGAATCTGTTTCGCTACATCCTGTTTAAAGGCAGCGCGAAAGAGTGGAGGCGTGAAACACACCCCACTGGATCGCTATGGCTCAACTCGCCTCCCTCGACCTCGAAGGAGTTCTCATTCCTGAAATCTGGATCAACTTTGCTCAGAAAACGGGCATCGATGAGTTGCTCGCGACGACGCGCGATATTCCGGGCTACGAAGTATTGATGACGCGAGGGCTCGAAAGGCTACAAGAAGGACCACATTCCCGGCGCGATCCATTTCCAAGCCGACAAGGACAGGCTCGCCGAATTCCCTGGAGGCGGTAGGAGCGTCTTCGTTGTCGTTTGCGGGTCCAGGGATTCCTTCTCGGCCCCGGGAATTTCCTTATTAAATCTCGGCAAGCCCAGAGTGCCTAAAGGGGAGGACCACCTGAGAATGGTAAGGGCCGCTGAAATTGCCAAAGAGCTGGCCGTCGTAAACCTTAAGCAATACAGTCTCGGACTTGTCGGATGGTTACAGAATGGCCGTGATCATGAGAAAAGTGCCAAATGGAAAGAATGACTACCAATTCGGCTAGGACCCCACACCCTGCTCGCAAGTGGTCAATTCCTCTCGGCTGGCGCTATAAAGGCGGGAATCCGTGTGTTTGATTTCCAGCCGTGAGATGCGGCCGATCCTCCGCCTCAATTTCGGGGAGGAAAAAGTCCATCGATGGAGATCACATAGCGCAAGTGATCGGGAGCGTGCGTACTTACATTTGCGGCCTTCCGAAAAACCTCTTCCTGCTTCCTTAGATCGGGCAATTTGAAAGTGCTTCGTCCATCGCCGCCATAGCCCGTGCCCAACAGGGAGAAGAGGGATTGGTGTTCACTGATGAGCAACTCTTTCCCGTCGCAATGGACCCATCCCCGTTGGTCGAAACCGACCGCCGTGAGCTTGATGTCCCCCAAGTAGTCCTCAGCGGACACCTGAGCGGTAAGACCTCCTATGGCTATGAGAAATACGGCGGCGAATCGTGTAATCGAGCTCAAGTTCATTTCAGTTATTTTTGTAGAATTTTTGATTTGGAGCGGAATATAATTGTGAGGCTTCCCCCCTATCGGGTTAACCCCGGATTGTCTGCTTGCTGGCCTGGGTGAATCTAGCATTCAGCAGACTTGGGGCACTTTACTGATTGGAAAATGCTTATACAAGGATATTTATCGAGGCGCTGGTCCGACAGGGTTTGAGGGGATGCAACTGTGTCTGAAAAGCTCCCGAAAGCAGGCTCAATCACTGGGAGAGCAGATTCTCGCATTCCCGGGAAATCGCTCTAAATTTCTGAATAATATCCACTTATCGGACCGGCCTCGTATGCAGTTGCAATGACATCGCCCGCGCCCTTGCCCACGATCACTCCGTAAGTATCTCTGCCTTTGCAGCCAACATGAACGTCTGAGCCCGTCAGCTCGGGATGCACAATTCCTACTTCACCAACGCCAGCGGATTGCCCAAGCCGGGAGGTCAGTATTCGACGGCCGGGATCTCTCCCACCTCTGCCAGGCTGAGCTGCAGAGCCCTTTCGTTCGTGATTCCATTCGCACCAAGGGGCTCTACTTCCGGATGGCGGATGGGAAGACCAAGCTGATTTCCAACACCAATCAGGTGCTGAAGCATTTCCCCTACTGCACCGGAGCAAAAACCGGCTACACCAATGCCGCCGGCTGCGGCCTCGTTTCTTCCGCCTCCTACAATGGCAAGAATGTCATCGCCGTCATTCTCGGCAGCACAAGTCCCAAGGTCTGGGAAGAGCCTGAGGCGCTGTTGAAGTAAGGGTTGGGGATGTAGGATCGAAGCGTATTGAGCGTGGGATCCGGGTTGATTCGCTGTTCTTTCGCGGACTCATCTACCGGCTCAAGCTGGACTGGGTCAAAGATTCTCCGTGGGTCCTTCGCCAAGTTCGACTTTACGGGATCGGGTCCGGCTTATCGAACAAAGGTAAATTTACCGTTCACCCATCTGTAAATCCTATTGGCCTGGGTCATTCGGACGTCATAGTCTGGGTGACCGATCTTTCGGGGATCTTTCGGCGCTGCCCAAAGTGCACTCGTCGTTCCGACAGGAGTTCGCTTTGGAGCAGGACTCGACTTTTTCGGTCGCGATGCGATCCGATGCTGTTGCATCCGCAACTCTCGCAGTCCGGGAGGGTCGATGAAAATGGCAAAAGGCTCGACCCGGATTCCCAAACCGGTTTGCTCGGAGATTTTCGAAAGCACTCCACCAACTGACGAGTTCTTCAATTCAAGCCAGACGGGAATCTCAGGATCGATCTGCCCCTGAATCACCAGATTGAGTCGCTTCGCGAAGTCCGTGTCTTGCGATCCAGCCGTGGCGAGAAAATCGGCTACCTCCTGCAAAGGGAATTCATCGAATACGACTTCCTGAACTATGCGTTCGCGAGCCAAAATCGCTGGTTCGTATCCGCCCATCTGACTTGGAGGAGAGGGAGGTGTAATCGCAATTTTCCCGCTACCCTTCGGCACGATAAAGCAAGCGTGCGGGTCCATCCGGAAATCGAGATTCATCGACTCGACCAGGCAAAATACTGCCGCACCGAGCGAGACGTTCCTAAGTTTCAGCGTTGTGGTTGCGTTTGCATCCACCGCCGGATCAATTACGAAATTCAGTCCATTCCCTTTTTGTCTGAAGAACTCTACCGCTTCAGAAAGTGGAGTGTTTTCAAAGCTGATCTCTTCGATGTTCGCTGGGTTCGCCAAAAGGCTGGAACCCGAAATTCCGATCAAAAAGGCTACCGTCTGAAAAGTCCTCCTCATCTTGTGAATCCTACTGCTAGGAATTTGCTTTTCAACCCCGTAGCTCCGTCACCGCGCATTGCCCTAGGTTGGAGGGGGTGCAGGGGGAGGAAGGGGTGAAAAAGCCTCATTGACGGGAATTTGGACTCAGATTCCCGGGGCCGTCAAGCTCTTCCGGCGTCTCGAACGATCCAGCAGTCTAATCAGCCGCAATTTCACGAATCGTAAACACACCTCTGCGTTCCTGCATCGGCTTTGCTTTGAAAACCGGCGGTTCTTGATCTCGAGGGTGTGTTATCCGTTATCCGGCTTCAGTCAGCCTGGTAAACCGGCCACTCATCGGCGGGAAAATAATCGTCGGCATCCAGGACCAAGGTCCGACCATCGTAGAGCGGGAGTTCGGGCGCATGCCATTCGCAGTTGTGCTCGTCCCGCTACCAATCTTCGGGCGGTGTTCGACCTCGTCGCTCCAGCCCCATTGGGGCGGCACGTCGAGCGGCTCCATCGTTTCGATGTCGAAAGGAGGACGAGGCGGCGGTGGTAAGGAAAGCAAGATTTGCCGGATGGTGCGCTTCATCATGGACTTTCGTTTGGCTGGTTTTGCGATGGTTCACAATGCCGCATTCAGGATGTTCAGTCAGAGCATCGCCGTGAATTCGTGACTGGTGAAATCGCGGCGATCCATTCATGGTCGAGCGATGAGACAGGATCGGAAGAAATATCGCGGGCGCATCGCTGTAGTGTGGTTTTGCCTGGTGGCCCTGGCTGTGGCTTTTGTACCGATCGGTGCGTCGGCAGAAAAAGTGGATCAGGAAGTCGCTAAGGTCGCCGCTAAGGTTTCCGATATCGTCGCTCACCGTGGTGCCAGCCTGGAGCGACCCGAATGTACCTTGCTTGCGATCCTTCGCGCCATCGAAGTCGGGGCCAGCGTTGTTGAAATTGATGTCCGAACCAGCAGCGATGGCCAACTCTTTTTGCTGCACGATTCGACGCTTGATCGTACCACCGATGGTGAAGGCAAGGCCAGTGATCGAACTCTGGCAGAACTGAAAAAGCTCGATGCGGGTTCGTGGTTCGATCCCGCCTATCGTGGTGAGCGCATTCCCACTCTGAAAGAGGCGGCAGAAATTTGCGTCGGGAAAATCGATCTGCTACTCGATCTCAAAGAACAGGGGGATGACTACGATAAGAAAGTTGCGACCGTCATTCGGGAGCACGGCGATGTGAGGCGAACCATTGTCGGAGTGCGCAGCGTGGCGCAGGCCGGGCGGTTTCGCGAATTGCTGCCCGATGCCAGGCAACTGGCCTTGATTCCCCAGGTCGACGACATCGAAGCTTTCGCGGCTGCCGGTGTGGAAACCATTCGCCTCTGGCCAGCCTGGTTGGCTGACAACGATGATGCCGTTCAGCGGGTTCGAGCCAGCGGACGACGTCTGCATTTGAACGGTGCCAGCGGCTGTCTCTTATACACATCTGACGCTGCCGACGAAGAGGATAG
>CAJXQE010000434.1 GCA_913058215.1 uncultured Verrucomicrobiales bacterium | reverse complement strand
ACCTTGAGGGTCCCGTCGTTACTCTGGACGGAAAAGGCCCGGGACATTTATCTGGAGAAAGGAAAGAGCTTCGAGAGCGCCTTCTCGCTTTGGCGAATTGCGAGCTCCGACGTTTCAAAGTTCGGTCGCGACAATGACTACGAGGATTTGATGGCGAGCTATGCTTCCGCATTATTCGAGCGCGCCGTGATCGATGCCTCCTGCAAGCTGGCAGAGAAATCATTCTTTAAAATGGTTCACGAGGATCTTCTCGGAATCGATCCGGGAACGGTGCATCCGGAACTGAAGGGAGTGTTTCTGCCAATGTTCCTTCAACAAAGCCCCCGTTCTGAATTTTTCATCCGTCATACGGTCGGGCTTTCCGATCCGATTGACGACTCCGAATGGCCGGCAGCGAATCGGGTCAAGGATGGTGAACCCGAAACCTTGAAAGAGTATGCGGAGCGTGATGGCTTGCGGTATTTTAAAATCAAGATCTCCGGTGATCCCGATCACGACCTCGCCAGACTGCAGAAGATCTGGGAGAAGGTCCTGGTTTACCTTGAGGGTCCCGTCGTTACTCTGGACGGAAATGAGGCCTACACCGACATCGGGGAGTTCGCCGGATTTGTGAAACGCTTCGAAGAGGAAGTCACCGGTCTTTTTCAGCACACCATCTTCATCGAACAGCCCCTTACCCGGGCCCTTACTCTCGACAAATCCACTTCGGGGACGATCCAAAAAATATCAGAGTCGAAACCTCTGGTGATCGACGAAGCCGACGGAACCAAAAGTGCTTTCAAACAGGCCTTCGCGATCGGTTACTCGGGAACCTCCCACAAGAACTGCAAAGGTGTTTTTAAATCACTCCTCAACAACGCTCTTTGCATTCACTTTGCAGACACGCATGGCCGCGATGCCTTTTTGTCAGGAGAGGATTTGTCCAACATGCCCATCATTCCGCTTCATCAGGACTTCGCCGTCCTGAGCGTTCTCGGAATCGAACATTGCGAGCGAAACGGCCATCATTACGCTTATGGCATGTCGCATTTGTCGAAAGGGGAGAAACAGTCTTTGCTCAAGCAGAACCCGGATCTCTATGTGGAGCGGGACGGTGAAGTGTTTCTCCGAATCGAAAACGGAAAGGTGAGCACTGCTTCCCTCCAGACACCCGGCTTCGGCTCAGGCACACTCCCGGATTCGGCAGAGATGCAGGATTTGAAATCCTGGCGGGAAGAGATAGGCGTCTAGTTCAAGGGCACTTCGAGAAACTTTCCAGCTTCCACAGTAAACGGAGTCTTCGAAGTTTGCTTCTCACCACCTGACTTGTGGGTATAAGTCGCGATGTATTTTCCGGTCGGGAGATAAACCTTTTTCTCGTTCTTGTAGTCAAAGGCAAGACGCTTCCCGTTCTCATCTTCGGCCCGAAACACACTGATCAGAGGGCTGGCATAACTTTCGTTCCCTTTAAGAAGAACGACCGCGGCATTCAGGACGAACCGGTCTGTTTTTGTCTCGCCGGGAGCGATCGAGATCTCCTGCTCCACCCTTGCACTTCCACGATCGAATCGAGCCAGGTAATTTCCTGCCGGAAGATAGTATCGGGCCTTCCGATAACTAAAGGCAACCTGCTTGCGTTTCCCTTCTTCATTGGCTTGTGAAAAGACTTTCCATCCGGTGTCATCAGTTGCCGGCTCCTTTGAGTCTTCTGACATATACCCTTCACCGATCCAGATACCGGCGTTGAAATTCAAAGTCACTTCCGTGGTTTCGCCTGCGGAGACCACCACTTCCAGTTCAGCTGTGGCGCTACCACGTTTTGCAGTCAGAAGATAGACTCCTGAGGGAACCTTGAAGGTCTCTGAGTCTTTGTATCCAAAGGCGGCCCGCTTCCGTTTGCCCTCTTCATTGGGCGCACTTAAAAGCTTCCATCCAATGTCTCCCTTTGCGTATTCGAGACCTTCAGCCATGATCGCATGAGTGATCACCGTTCCGGCGCCGAAGGTCAAAACGATCTCTGTATTCTGCCCGGCAACCACTTCCACTTCTTTCTGGGTGCCAGTCTCTTTATGGCCCGCCCTCAGGAGATACTTACCGGCAGGAACCACCAATTCAGCTTTGGGATCGTAAGTGAACGCCACCATTTTTCGATCACCTTCGCTGTCTGCTTCCGCAGCGAACAATTTCCACGACATTCCCTTGGTCAGGAAGTCGCTATTCTCACTCATCCGGGCTTGAGCAATAATTCGTCCGGAACCGAACACGACTTTTGCATTGGCAGCCTTTCCTGCGACGACCTCAACGGCCACTTCGGCCTTTGAATCCTGATAATCTCCCAGAAGATAATAATTACCGGGGGCCAACTGAAAAATGGGTTCCGCATCATAGGAAAATGCGATCGCTTTTCGGCCGGCGCTTGAAGACGGTTCGGAAAACACTTTCCACGCCAGGCCATTCTCAATGACTGGACCGTCCGCAGTGAGTGAGGCATGAGCACTTAGCCCGGTCGCCGCAAACGTGAGCTCATAATTCGTGGTTTCACCCGCCGGAACCTGAACGGCACCCTCTGCCTTGTTGGCACCAAAGTTTCCGACAATTTGATAGTCACCTGGTTCAAGAGTTACCCGATACTTCCCCCCTGATCCCCGGTGGACCGGGCTCTCAGATTCTTTTCCGGAAAAGAGCTCAAACTTCACTCCATCAAGCAATTCCCCTGCTCCGTTTCGGGCAGCAAGAATCAGCGCCGTAACCGGCTTCACCGATGCCTGTACCGCTTTATTGAGCGCCTCCCAGAGGCCGGCAGCATCTTTGGCCTCGAGATAGAGACCTCCCGTTTTGCTGGAAAGTGCATCCAGCCCTGCGTTTTTATCTTTGTCGATATCAAAGGCAACCACATGACAGACAAAGTCGATCCCTTTTGCTGCCAGCAAATCCCCGACGGCCGCCGGATCTTTTCCGCAAGTTTCGATCCCGTCAGAGACAAGAATCACCGTCGACTTGCTTTCCTCATACTTGAGCGCTTCCGCCGCCATCATGACAGCATCACACAAAGGGGTTTTCCCGGTAGGAATCAGGCTCCGGGTTTTTGCCAAAATCGCGTCACGATTGTTCTTTCCCGGAGGAACCAGCAATTCGATGTCGCCACAATCTCCTTTGGTACGGTGACCATAAGCCATCAATCCGAGTTCAATATCCGGATCAATCGATGGGACCAGTTTTGCGACCGTCTCTTTGGCAATATCGATTTTCACCCCGCCCGGTACTTTCCCCCACATGGATCCGGAGGCGTCCAGGACGATGATTGTCTTCCCTTTGGAAGACGCATCCTGCCCTTGAGCAGAATGCTGGATACCAAAAAATGAAAGGATCAGGGAGAGTGCTACGGCAAGAAAGCCGCACCGGTGCGATTCGACAGGAGATTGGTTCATAAGCAGAATGTAATCTACTTATGACGAATGGTGAAAAACGCTTATGCGAATTTCTTTCAGTCCTCCAGCCAGCGTTCCAGGTTTTGCTGGATGAAAGGCGTATCCTGCCAGTCTCGATAAACCTTCGAAACCCGGTCCAATTCTTTATCCTGACCAGCAGAAAGTTTTACCTTCGGGTCCAGACAGCGGTTGGATGGAAGGAGTCCCTCCCTCCGCAGCATCTCATTGATACCGGGAATACAACCGGCGAAATCATTGGCCGCGTCAAAAATCGCACTGTTAAAATCAGTCAGCGTCGCGTTGAGCCTCGCCCACTCTCCGGTGGCACCGCCGCCTGTCCGGATCTTCCGCATCAACTCCTGGGCACTCTTCGTCCCGATAGCCCACTGCCCTAATAATCCACCCATGATTCGGAGCTTCTTCTCATCAAACTCAAAAGGAGTCAGCAAATCGTGGATAATATTATCGTCATTCCCTGTGTAAAGAATGATGTCGTCGCGCTCGCTTTCGATAACTGCACGAACGACATCCAGGGTTCCATACCGGTCGAACGGCGCGATCTTAATCGCCACAACATTTTCGATTTTCACAAATTCCTTCCAGAATTCGTAGGAGTATTTCCTGCCGCCAACTGCCGGCTGTAAATAGAATCCGATCAAGGGAATCACCTCGGCAATTTTCTGACAATGAGTAATCAGAACCTTGTCAGTGGCATCACCCAGATCCGAAAGGTTTAACAAACCGGCGTTGTAGCCGTTTTTCGCAGCAAAAGAAGCTTCCTTTTTTGCCTGACGGGTTTTCCCGCAAATGCCTGCAATTTTGGCAAAAGTATTCCGGCTGTCCCGATGGCGATCAATGGCCTTCGAACAAAATTCCAAAACCGGCTCAAACAGATTGTGTTCCGGATCACGAATCTCGAACTGAGTCGTATGAACTCCGATCGCCAGACCTCCAGCCCCTGAATCCAGATAATACCGTATCAGAGCCCGCTGATATTTCTCGGACCATTTACCGTTCTCTTCCAATGCCAAAGGCACCGCCGGGATGACCTGACCAATCGCCAGGTGCTTTCGCAAGTTTATCGCTTCAATATTTTCCATCTCGAACTTCAAAGTGCGTTGGTTTCCCCAACAAAGGCCGACCGTTTTCTATCCAGTCAGCAACCCATTCCATCAATAATTCTTCTGAAATCTCAGGCGCCCCGTAAAGGCGATGAGATTTTTCCGCATTATTGAGCCAGGCAGTTTCCTCTTCACTTCCAGAAAGGGTAACCTGCCTGTCAAATCGCTTTGCAAACCAAAGCGCCGATTCACGAATCTTCAGGATTCGGGAGCCGGTTACGTTCAATATACACGGTTCCGGGGCCGGTGTCACATTTGCAAGGGATTGAATGATGTATTGCGTGGCATCGCCCTGCCAAATGCAGTTCAAATAGCCCATGGTGACATCGACCTCTTCGCCGGAAAAAACCTTCATCGCCAGGTCAACCAACACGCCGTAACGCAGATCAACTGAGTAATTGAGGCGAATTAGAGCGAGTGGAGTGTGATGTTTTTCGCTGACCTGCGCAAATGCCCTCTCCCGACCGAGGCAGGACTGAGCGTAGGCCCCGACTGGATTGGTCGGATCGGTTTCCCGGGATCCTCCAGTTTCGGGGCTGACAAAAGAATAAACACAGCCTGTAGAAAGAGCCACAATCCGCGAGGAAGCATAACGTTCCGCGACCATTTTCGGCATTTCTTCGTTAAAAAGACGCAAGGTAGCCGGAGAATCACTGGTTCCGAATTTTCGTCCTGCCAAAAAAAACAAAATTTCTGCGTCCGGCAGCCCCTGATACACCTCAGGATCCGTCAAATCAGCAGAAACCGTCTCGATTCCATGCTCCTCGAATGGCGTGCGGGAATCCGGATCACCAAACCGGGAAATACCGATCACCCGCTTGTTTTTCCCAAGGTGATCCAGTCCACGCCGGAGCATTCTGCAAAGATGAAGCCCCATTTTTCCGCCTGCGCCGGCAATCACGATATCGCCATCGACTCCGCGCAGCGTCTCAAGCACGCCCTCGCCC
>CAJXQE010000433.1 GCA_913058215.1 uncultured Verrucomicrobiales bacterium | reverse complement strand
ACGAGATCAGCCTCGGTCTCGTGGGCTCGGAGATGTGTATAAGAGACAGCGTGGGGGAGGAGCGATTTTCTCTCTGCCGCGACTGGCTGAAAGCACAGCTTCCCCGTCTCAAAATTCAAACGCGGCTGGGATTGCTCAATGCCATCTATGAAGATGCGGCTGATCTGGTAAGGAAAGGCGACGGAGCCGGGGCTCATATTCTTCTGGAAATTTTGCAGGGAGCCTTGACGGGGGATAATGAATTGCCTGGCGGTTTCATTGAAGCCTACCTCGCTCCCACTTTGAGAAAGGTGGCGCAGGCTCATCAAGCGCAGGGGAATTTCTCTCTGGCCGAAGAAAAATTCAGGATTCTTGCAGCGGACGAATTGTCGCAGCAGGACGGGGCGATACTCTGCGATCTGGGATTAATCAAAGCCGGGCTGCGGGGACTTTCTGATATTATGCCCCGTTCAAAGAAGGACCAGAACCTGGCGCATCGGGAGTCACTGGAAAGGGGGGAGTCCAGTTTTCGTGAAGCAGTTGATACCTTTGGGGCGACGGCGACAAACGCGCATTTAGCTTTGGCCATTCTGGGGACCTTACGCGGTCATGAGGAGTCGGAAGAAACGGTCACCCACTTTCAAGTAGCCCAGAAAGGAATGCTCCAAAATCAGGATGCCTACCAGCGCGGAGATCTGCTCGACTGGTCTCGATTCTGTCTCGGTCTGGCCCTTCTCGAAACAACCGACCCGTCCAAGTTTCAACGAGCTGCCGACATGATCGGACAGGGCTTGGAGTCGAGCGTTGCATTTCCTCTGGAATTCTGGGAACGCTGTCTTGCCGCTGCGATTGTTTTTGATGATCAGTCCCTTGCCGTATCCATCGCAGAGCAGTTGTTGGAATTTCGCGGTGAAGGGGCCTGTATTGCGATTCGGGATAGTGGAGTTCTGGGGAAGAGTCCGGAGTTGAGAAGTCGCTTTCTAAAAATGCGGAAGAAGCAGGACCAGGCTGTTTCGGACGAGTGGTTAGACTGGGCGGCAATTTTGGAAGGGGCAATGGAGGGGCGTGCCCGGGAACAGGCGGAAAGTGCATTGGATCGTCTGGAGGAACTCGCCACGGATCAAAATTTGCTGCGTCCTAAATTCATTGAGTTGTTGTCATCGCGCCCGAACTGGTCGCCGGTGTGGGAGGAGACTGATGTGGAAAATGCTCTGGTCCGCTTTCACGAAAAAGAAGGACGTAATGTTGAGGCGGGAGAGATTTTGCAACGTCGCTTTTTTCTCCGAAAATCCGCAGGAACCCCTTATCAACTCGAAGAAGCGAGACAGATACTGGAACATCTGGGTTCTCTAGGTCTCGATCATATTGATTTGAAAGGATTGTCGAGTCAGCTCAATGCTGCCGGCGAAGCAATGGCGATTCCTGCGGAACAGATTTGTGCAACTGAAGGATTGCTCGCAGAGGGATCGAAAATATTTCTCATCTACGTCGGTGGAAACGAGACTCAGGCGCAGTACGAAAAGAGTATTGCAGAAAGCCTCAGGTTGCAGTGGCCAGGCGTGCGGGTTGAATTTCACTTTCCGGGATGGGGCTCGAGCTGGAAGATTTTGGTCGATAAGCTATTACCGAAAATTCAGGAGGCCGATGGTATTGTCCTCAGCAATCTGGTGAGAACCAACTGTGGGAAGCTCTTGCGGAAAGCTTGCGATTCCGATCATCCCTGGTTCGCCTGCACCGGACGGGGAAGGAAATCGATCGAAGGAAGTCTGCGTCAGGCAGCACGTTGGGCTGTCGGCAGGCGCTCATAGAAAGAGGGATTGAATTCATTTTCCCGCGGCTGGTACGGCCGCCCCTGCAGTCATTACGTGCCGGAGAACCTAAGGGTTTAGTGAGAGCTCATTGTCGAGCTGAATTTTTTTTTCTCAATCTGTGTAACGAATCACGGATGAGTTCTTTAAAGGGGGTAGAGACAGCCAAAAAGCCTGATCCAAAAAATGAAAAATCAAAACATTATGAAAAACCCAATATCAATTAAACAAACACTCGCATGGCTATTGTTCATATCCTTGCTTTGCGCAGGGGGAATTGCTTCGGCGCAGGACAGTGTCGTGGCAATCGGTTCCGTTTCCTCCACGGGAGCAGTCCTGAAACAAGCCAACACGGTGAACGGAAATGTCTCGGCTTCAAAGCCCGGGGCAGGTCACTATACGGTAAATGTGGTCGCTACTGGTGCCTTTGCCGGAGATGCCGGCAGTGACTTCGCGGTCGAAGTCGGCATCATTTCGGGAGCGCTCACGGACCGTATTGCCGTCGCGTCAGTCAGCAATGTCAGCGACAATCAGTTAACTGTTGTCGTTCGAACAACTGATGTAGAAGATGACTCCAATCCAAGCGCTGGGGTTGCACGTGACGCTACATTCTATTTTTTGATCCGGCGCTTACCAAATGGCAGTAGTGTCATTCCTGCCGGGTCCCGTTTCCTTCACGCCACCGGGCAAGTTACTTCGATTGGCAACCTTGTTGCTGGCTACGGAATTGATGGCGCTCAAATTACTACTTCTCAGGGTGGTGTTAGCGGCGACTATGATATCTCGATCGAGAAGACGGGAGCTTATGCTGATGATAGTGATAATGAATACATTGTATTTATTACTGCCCAGGAGGTTACAACTCAGGATAACGTTTTTGGAAGTGTCGCTGACACAAGTAGTGACGATCAAGTAACTATCAATATCCGTTCGGCTGACTCTCAATCCGCTGTCGCATCCGACAACGCTTCTTCAGGCGGTACAGATTTCTACTTCTCAATCTACAGAATCTCTGATGAAAGTATTTCCGGACCTCCGAAATCAAAGATGCTTTTGAGTACTGGTCGAGTTCGTGGAAACAACGGGGCGGTTTCGAATGGGGGAACTTCGCTCCCAGCCGGGGCTACAATTACCGGTTCCCGTCTTGCTGACGGGCTCTATCGTATCACCATCGTTTCTCCGGGAGCATTTGTCGGAAGGACCACCAATGAGTTTACCACTTTATTGACTATCAGTAGCTCAAGCGCTGAAGATAAAGTCATACGCGGGAACGTGGACTTGCGTAGTGATGACGAGATTCGAATCGCAGTAAGCACAAATGATGTGGAAGAGGACGGTCAGGAATTCGGTGTTCGGACGGACTCCGATTTCTTCTTTTCTCTTTTCGATACAGTTGCCCAATATCGGCCGGACATGCGCATCGGTCTGAAGAAGAGAGCAGCTTCGATGAAGGGGGACGATAAGATCAATTCCCGGGGTGCCGGTCAATCTATCAAAGTAAAGGTTCGGAGCCGCGGCAAAACCAAGTTTTACTTCGCAGCTCAAAACGACGGAAACTCAGTAGATCATGTGCGCCTTCGCCAGGTTGGATTGAAGCGGTCCGTAAAACTGAAGCACTTCCGTCTGACGGGGGGGCGCCGCAATGTCACTGGTGCAGTGAAGTCCGGAAGAATTGCTGCTTCGGATGTCCGCCCGGGCGGCATCACTAAATTTGAATCTCAAATTAAGTACAAAAAGCCGACCGATACACCGCGTCTTAAGATTCTGTTGAAGGGGGCTTCTGAAAACGGAAACGGAGTTTTGGATGCTGTCAGAGCGAATACTGTATACTCAAAGAAATAATCCAGGGCTTTGTATTAATATCAAAGAACTCGGAACCGGCCTCCACTTTTCGAAGTGGGGGCCTTTGCGCGAACACTACTGTTGGATGAGCCGAACCCGCTCGTCACCTGTTCAGCAGTAGGAAATCAGAAAACCAATGCAATACAGGGTCTCTGCGAACTTTTGAAAAGCCCGCGACTCAGGATCCGTCTTCTCGGAAGATGGATCCTCATTGCGCTGGGTTCGGCTCTCGGTCCTTGCTGGAAAGGGCGGTTCCTAGCTAGACGGCTCCGGCCTCATGCTTCTCCTGACAGGGGAGGCAGAGGGAGACGCTGGGCTTGGCTTCGAGACGGGCTGCCGGAATTTCTCCCTGACAGCCTTCACAGGTCCCGTAAGTGCCATTGTTGATGCGCTCGAGGGCGTGTTGGATTTTCTTGGTAAGGTTGATCTCGCTTTCGGCGACGGAAGAGTCGACCTCCATGTTTTCAAGTTCGGCGGCACGATCACCACCGACAAAGTCACTCGTGGTATGGCTTTCATCGAGTTGTTTCTGGTGCAACTGCGCTGCGTCCCCGAGCGAGGCCAGCTGGTCATTCAGTAACTTGCGGTAAGAGTCGAGTTGTTTGGTATTCATCTTGCGAAAGCTTTGAGGAGTAAAATGATAAGTAAGATAAGAATGGCAGTCAGCCATCCATGTGGGTGCCACTTCCAACCGAAGCGTTCCTTGAGTTCGAATTTTTCTTTGGGTTCTTCCTCCATGAGCGAGCCTTCATCGTTTCCTCTGACTAACCCTATCACGTCGGTCCTTGTGAAACCAGCGAAGGCAGCCCCGGATGATGATGGATTGTATCAAAAGGCCAAACAACGCACAGCTGGAAGCAACATCGGGGCAGTGTGAGGGAAGGTTGTGTTCATTGGGATGATAGAGCCGAACCTGACAGGGCTGATCCTGGAGGAGGTCAGACAGGATATGCTTCGCTTTCGCCAGAAAACGCGTGGACCGGAGTTCCGGAATTCGGCATTCTTTTTTCATGAAGAAGATATTTTTTCCTATTCTGACAGTGATAGGCTTGGGTGCCCTGATTCTTGCCGGAGGATGTCGAGAAGAGGAAAAACTCCACTCCGCTGGCTTTCGTCTTCCGGAGGGAGATACCACAGTCGGACAGACTCTGTTTGTGGAGATGCAGTGCATTCGATGTCACACCGTCGAAGGGGTGAAACTGCCCGTTCAGGATCCTCAAGCCCTTCCCAAGATCCATCTTGGGGGAGAAATCTATCGAGTGAAATCGTATGGAGAGCTGGTGACTTCGGTGATCAGTCCGCAGCACACAATTTCCCCTCAGTATCTGAAGATGCTTTCCGAGGAGGAGAAGGCAGAGGGGGTCAAATCTCCCATGCCGATCTTCAACGAAGACCTCAGCGTCAAACAGCTGACAGACATCGTTGCGTTTCTCCACTCAAGGTATCGCCTCATCGATCCGAGCAGTGATGAATTCTATTACGTGATGCCTTGAATTCGCAGCAGGAACGGTCCATCGTTTGCAGAACCTTTCCTTATAGGAAGCGCTTACTAGCGCTGCCTGTTTCCCGGGAAGCGCGCCATAGTGAAAAGTCCCAACTCAACCATTTGACTGCTTGCCTCGATCTATGTTGTCCAGACAACACAGATTTGAATCAGTCTACATAGATCAGCGGGTGGATAGCGTTACCTGACAAAGTCACCATATTGAGTGCCGATCCCTCCAGATTCGGGAAGTCTAAAGAAAGGGGAGCAGGAGCTTCTGATGTTATGCAAGCCCGACAAGAGGTCTGCCTTCAGATGGCGGCTTACCCGGCATATCACTGCTCTACTTGTTCTTGAGTTCCTGAATTAGATTTTTGGGGA
>CAJXQE010000432.1 GCA_913058215.1 uncultured Verrucomicrobiales bacterium | reverse complement strand
TACACTATCCTCTTCGTCGGCAGCGTCAGATGTGTATAAGAGACAGTTTCTATACAATGCCGGCGCGAACATCGCGATTGCTATCAGTTTATTCTCCGCAGTGGCGAGCGGAGGTGAACTTGAGGTGGAAGGTCTGACCAGGATCGTTCGGAAGCATTTCCCGGAGGGTTCCGAAGGGGGATTTGCCCTGCTTGTTACCCGGAATCAGGAAGTGATCCACAGCAAGGGCTATGGCATTAAAAAGGGAGAAACCCCGGTGACTTCTCAAACCCGGATGGGCCTTGCCTCGGTCTCCAAGCAGTTCGCAGCCATGTGCGCCGCTATCTTGATCGGAGAAGGGAAACTGAATCTCAAGGATCCCGTTTCGAAACATCTGCCGGAGATCGAACTCCCGATCGAGGGACGGGAGCTGCTCGTTCAAGATTTGGTGTGGCATATCAGTGGACTTCCGAATTTCATTAAATCCGCGGAGCGAAAATCAATAGCCCAATACAAAGAAGCACATAGCCTCGAGCGCTTGAACAACAAAACGCATGCAGAGTGGCTCGCTACTCAATCACTCTTGCGCCCGCCTGGAGTTGCCTACGAATACACCAATTCCGGTTACGTCCTTCTCGCCCGGATCGTCGAAGTCCTTTCCGGAAAAACATACCGTGAGTTTCAGCAGGAAAGAATTCTCAATCCTCTCGCCATGGAAAACACGAGGTCCATCACTGACTTCAATGGTTCGGGAAATATGGAGACCACACTTGAGGATTACAGCAAATGGGATCAGGCCCTGTGGAACAACTCGCTGCTCGACGAAGAAACATCAAAGCTGGTTTTTAAGTCTGGCCGACTCGATAACGGCGAAGCAATCAGTTACGGCTTCGGTTGGAACCTCGAGTACGACGAGGACGGACTCAAAAACGTCCGGCACGGCGGTTCAGGAAGTCCCAAAGGAAACTCCCGCAACCTGGTTCTGCGTGACATCCGAAACAATATTACCGTCGCCTTTTTTGCCCGCGAAAATCTAAAATTCAACCGGGACCTTCGTGACGCGATCGCCGACGAACTTCACGAATTTGTCCGGCGGATGGAGTAGTGAAGTAAAAAGGATTCAAGAATCACATACCGTGAAAGCAGGTCAGATTGAGCTAGCCCGAAAGAGTTCAGCTAGATATTTTCCCCAATAGAAACTCAATGAAATTAATCCTCCACCTTATCCTGCTCGTTTCGGTCCTTTTCGGGCAAACTACTTTCGCGGAGCCATCGGCTATCATCGATTACGAGAGCCGCTTTCATCCGGCCATAGGCAAGAATGGTATCGTCTCCAGTCAGGAAAGGCTTGCGAGTGAAATCGGACTTCAGGTTCTTAAAAATGGCGGGAATGCCGTCGATTCAGCGATCGCCGTGGCGTATGCTCTCGCGGTTACTTTGCCAAAGGCCGGGAATCTGGGTGGTGGTGGATTCATGCTGGTTCGCTCAGCAAAGGACAATCAAACGATTGCCTTCGACTTTCGAGAAATGGCTCCGTCGGCCGCGTCCAGAGATATGTATCTCGACGGGGATGGAGAGGTAGATAAAAAGCGCGCCCGGTTCAGTCCCCAGAGCGTCGGCGTTCCGGGAACTGTGAGAGGCCTGTCCGCTGCCCGTGATAAATTCGGCACGAAGCCTCTCAAAGAGCTGATCCAACCAGCTATCGTTTTGGCGCGAGATGGTATTCCGGTTTCCCCCGGTCTTGCCGCCGATCTTGTGAGTTATGAGGAAAAGTTGAAGTCCAGCCCGACGATTGCCAAAGTCTTCTACAAAGAAAACGGTGAGCCATACGGCCTCGGGGAAACCCTGGTGCAGTCAGATCTGGCTTGGTCCCTGAAGCAGATTGCTGAGCAAGGCGAACAAGCTTTTTACGAAGGTGAGATTTCAGAAAAATTAGTGGCTTTCATGAAGGGCGAAGACGGTCTGATCACAGCCGGGGATCTGAAAAATTACAGAGTGGCGGAGCGGAAACCGGTGACGGGTACCTACAAAGGATACGAGGTCGTCAGCATGCCGCCCCCGAGTTCAGGGGGAGTCCATCTGATTCAAATGCTGAACACCCTCGAAAACACCGATCTCAGGGAAATGGGACACAACAGTGCCAATTCGATTCATCATCTCACGGAAGCGATGAAGTTTGCCTACGCCGACCGCAGTGCCCATCTGGGAGATCCGGATTTTGCCAAAGTGCCAATGAACTGGCTGACCTCAAAGGCATACGGTAAAGAGTTGTTTTCTCGGATTCGTAGCGACAAAGCAATCCCTTCTTCCGATATCAAACCGGGAACTCCCGTCGAGTATGAAAGCGAGCAAACCACACATTTCTCGGTGATGGATAAAGATGGAAACGCGGTGTCGCTGACCTATACGCTCAACTTCAGTTTCGGTAGTCTGCAAATGGCACCTGGGACTGGAATACTACTCAATAACGAGATGGATGACTTTTCAGCAAAGCCGGGAGTTGCAAACGCCTTCGGCTTGTTGGGAGGTGAAGCCAACGCGATCGAGCCGGGGAAACGCCCTCTCAGCTCGATGACGCCCACGATGATATTGAAAGATGGCGAGCCATACCTGGTGACCGGAAGTCCCGGTGCAGCCAAAATCATCACGGCGGTTTTGCAGACCGTGCTCAACGTCATCGAATACGATATGAACATCGCTGAGGCTTCGTCTGTTCCTCGTGTCCATCATCAGTGGATGCCGGATGAATTGAAGTGTGAGTCGGGAATCAGTGTCGATACTTTGAAAATACTTCGATCGCTTGGCCACAAAACCAAACCCACGAATACGATGGGAAGCACCCAGTCGGTGATGAAAGTGGGTGACCGGTTTGAAGGCTACTCCGATCCCCGCCGACCCGACGCAGCAACGGTCGCTTATTGAATTGCGACGCGAAAAAGAAGCTGATCTTCGAGCCGTCCTTCGAGAAGGTCGCCGGAGCTTACTGGTCCGACACCTGCCGGTGTGCCGGTGAAGATGAGATCGCCCGGTTTCAGGGTCATAAAGGTGGATATTTCTGCTATGATGTCAGCGACTGGAAAAAGCATGTTCTCTGTGTGGCCGTCCTGCGCGATTCCCCCGTTTTTAACCAACTGGAAATGTAGATCGCCGATCGGTCTATCCAGTTCTTCAAGCTTTAGGAAACGCCCCACCGCCGCCGAGCAGTCGAAAGCCTTGGCTCGCTCCCAGGGGTGGTTTTGGGCTTTGAGTTTCGATTGCACATCTCGAGCAGTGAAGTCGATTCCAACACTCACTTCGTCATAATAGAGATGGGCCTCATGAGAAGGAATGTCTTTCCCTTCGCGGTGGATTCTTACTACCAATTCGATCTCATAGTGGATCTCGTCGGACCACTCAGGAATGGGAAATGGTCGGTCGTCTTCGAGCAGCGCAGTCTCCGGTTTTAGGAAAATGACCGGCTGCGAAGGGGCCGGATTATTTAGTTCCAGCGCGTGATCTGCGTAGTTTCGTCCAATGCAAATGATCTTCATCTGTTCCCGGCTTCTGATTCGTCTGTTGGCAAGTCTGTGCCTACCGGTTCTCTAGCGCAGCAATTTTTGCAGCCTTGGTTTCATTTTTCTTGATCCACTAGGTAGCAAAAAGTTGCCCCTCGATGTCTGCAAAGGCCTTGAATTCAAGCGCATTTCCTGAAGGGTCTTCGAAGAACATGGTGCACTGCTCACCCGGCTCGCCTTTAAAACGAACGTATGGTTCGATAATGAATTCGTCGACAAAAGTACGGCAGCTTTCTGCAAGTTTCTCCCATTCGGGAATCGTCAGGACCACGCCGAAGTGGGGAACCGGGACGGCTTTGCTGTCGACTGGGTTGCAATGATTCACCACGCGACCTTCCGGCCCCAAATTGGGGTTGAGGTGAGTGACGACCTGATGACCGAACATATTCCAGTCGATCCAGGTTTCGTCACTGCGACCTTCGGGAAATCCAAGTTTAGCTCCGTAGAATTCACGGGCCTCTGCAATGTCGCGGACCTGAACAGCAAGATGAAATGGTGTGATCATAGGTTTGATAATTGTTCCTCGACAATTATCGTTCATTATCGATAATGTAAACTGAAAAATTGAGCAGACGAAATTTAACTCCTCTCAAGAACATCAAAAACGAAAGCATGACCCACCCCAAGCGAGCCTATCTCAACGGGAAGATCGTCCCGATAGAGGAGGCCAATGTATCCATCATGGATCGCGGCTTCTTGTTTGGTGATGGCGTTTACGAAGTCGCCGCCATTTTGAACGGTCGCCTCATCGATGGTCCGGCTCACCTCGCTCGATTAAAACGCTCTCTCGACGAAATTGAGTTGAGGCCTCCGGTCTCTACTGAGGATTTACCCGCAGTGATGCAAAACTTCGTGAGCAATGAAGAGCTGCGCGAAGGAATGGTATACGTTCAGATTACGCGGGGGTGTGATTCCAATCGGGCCTTTCATTTTCCCGACCCGAAGATTGTCTCTGCTACGATGGTGATGTTTGTCATGGAGAAAAAACTTCTCAATTCACCGATTGCTGAGAAAGGCATCAAGGCAATTACTGTTCCGGAAATCCGTTGGACGCGAAGGGATATCAAATCAACTTCTTTGCTCGGGCAGGTGTTGTGCAAGCAAGCTGCGGTAGCCGCTGGAGCTGAAGAGGCATTGATGGTTGAAGATGGATTTATTACTGAGGGAACAACTTCCGCCGTGTGTATCGTCTCTGCGGAAGGGCGTTTGGTGATGCGACCTGTCACTTGCGAAATCCTCGACTCGATCACCCGGCGAGCGACGCATAGACTCGCCGGGGAAATGAATATTCCGATCGAGGAGCGCCGTTTCACTCCTTCCGAAGTCTATTCCGCGATAGAGGTGTTTTGCGCCTCGGCCTCAGCCTTGATACATGGGGTTATTGAGATTGATGGGCACGCAATTGGCGATGGAACGCCCGGCCCCATTACTCGTCGATTGCGAGAAATCTATCTGGAAATCGCAGCAGGGGAGAATCCCGTTATCGTCGAAAGTATTTCCTGAAATTCAAACTGCCCTCTCCTCTCCCTATTGATGAAAAGCCCAAAATCCAGCGCAATGCCCCAAAGGGAACGGGTCACTGCTTCCATTCGTGACCGAATTTTAAATGGCAGTTTCAAACCGGGGGAACCCTTACGGCAGATTCCTCTTTCAAAGGAATTTGGTGTCGCCCAGACAGTTATCCGTGAAGTGCTGCAAATATTGGCACAGCAGGGCCTGGTATCCGCTATCACTAATGTTGGAGTATTTGTCAGGGAAATGGGGCCGCAAGAATTGCTCGGAGCCTATCAAGTCAGGGAAGTTCTCGAAGGACTCGCAGCAAGACTCTGCTGTCGTACTGTCAGTCGTGCCGATATTGAGTCGCTCGAATCATCGGCTCATCAGATTTATGCCGCCAGAGGTCCGGCAAAACGCAGTCTACGGAGCTGTCTCTTATACACATCTCCGAGCCCACGAGACCGAGGCTG
>CAJXQE010000431.1 GCA_913058215.1 uncultured Verrucomicrobiales bacterium | reverse complement strand
GAGATCAGCCTCGGTCTCGTGGGCTCGGAGATGTGTATAAGAGACAGGTCCACCATCGGCGCTGAAACAGCACCCCTCTTCGAACCGCCATGCCGCTCCTCACCATCCACCTTTCTTCAACGATGAATCAGTCGCTTCGGGAGGAAGCGATATCGGAAGCGGCGAATTCTCTCGCCCATGAACTTGGAAAGCCTGCGTCTGTTGTAATGGTTAGTCTGATTGAGAAATGCCAACTCTCTCTCGGTGAATTCCGCGATAATCTTGCTCTATTCGAAATTCGGGCAATTGAATATCCGACAGAAAAGACGCAGGCTCTGACTGACCACTACTGCGGCTGGGCCGAAAAATACCTTTCCATTCCCGGCGATCACGTCTTTGTGATCGCAGAAAATGTTCCCCGCGGGCATTGGGGATTCGACCGCAGAGTCTTCTAGAAAATAACCGACTGTCCCGTTCCCTGCCGTTGAACTAGCGGAACATTTCCCGGGCTGAATAAGCGACTCCCATTGCTGCGGACGCGTCTCCTCCGATCGCCCACTCAAATCGTGTGGTCGACTTCTCTTTATCGATCGGACTGTTAAGGTAGATCGGCCAGGCTCTCTCCCGGAATCCCTCGAGAATCCAGTCCATGTACTGATCCCGAAACCCCTCAGTTTCGGAAAGACCACCTCCGATGACCACCAACCCTGGATCAAAAACGCGAACCAAATCGGCAATGCCATATCCGAGAATTTGTCCCTGCTGGCGAAAAATCGACATTGCGAGTTCATCCCCATCCTGGGCAAAATCCCGCAGTCGAAAGGCCTTTTCTTCCACCGGAGTGCCATCATTCAAAGGGTGTTGACTGTTCTCCGGCTTGGCCAACTCGAGACCAACCCGACGGCGTAGGGCAACCAGAGATACCCAGGCTTCAAGACAAGCTGGCAAGCCACAACTACAAATCGGAAGCTCTCCATCATCCTCACGATGAGGCACCGAGACATGGCCAACCTCGAGAGCCAAACCGCTCTGGCCTTCGTGAGCCCGCCCACCGGGTAGTACCAGTCCCCCACCGAGACCTGTTCCCGGAGCGACCAGCATCAGCGCACCAATGTGTTTCCGGCGAACTGCATATTCCCCCAAGGCTGCGGCATTGCCGTCATTCGTCATGTAGACCGGTGCACCGACACGCTCAGAAAAACGATCGCGTATATTCGTTCCGACCCAATCTTCCCCGAGATTGGCTTTTCCCCAAATTACGCCTTCACAACTCGGAGCGGGAACGTCCATCCCAATTCCTTTGACCTGATCTCTTCCAATTCCGACATTTGAAGTGAGCTGGCCCAGGGCATTTTCCAACTGGTGAAACGTTGCTTCGTAACCATCTTTCACATTACTGCGAACCTCCACCATTTCCCCGGCTTCATTTCCCCGTTCATCCACGAGAATGGTTTTCACTGTCGTTCCGCCAATATCCAATCCTGCGAAGTATTTTGCCTTTTCTTCCATAATGCTTTTCCAGTCCTTACGTGGCGAAAGGATTACGCCTTGGCGATTACTCCGTCAATCTACAATTCCGTGCTCCTCAATTTGTCTCCGCGACAAGAGAATCAGCGGCGTATCATTTTCCTTCCAGCCACTGGCGATCGCTTCCGAGGTGTTCTTTAAATCCCTCTCATTCAAGGGACTCAGGTTCCCATCCTCGTCAAACTTGAAACCGCCGGGAGCCTCGTTAAATTCCGGCTTCCCATTGACTGCAGACATTCATCCACCAAGGATTGATTTTAAATAAGCCAGCTCCTCTTCCCAATCATCTTCACTTGCCGAAGACTCCCGAATTTCATCTTTCAGCAAAGCCCTGAATTGCTTCCGCAAACGAAACGCAGCCACTCGTATTGAACCTTCCGATCTATCTAACTGACTGGCCAGCACCGAAAATGGAACTTGCTCTGATGACTGACCGAGAGTCGATCTCAATACCTCAAAATCCTTTTCCTTTTCCGCATCAGCATATTCCTTTCTCAAACGTTCAAATGTTCGTTCAAGAAGAGAATTTGCCCACTGCAGATCAAACATCTCGTCAGGAGTCTTCCCGGACGCAGAAGCACTTGAGAACCGGCGCTCCAGTTCATCCGGGTCAACATGGACCCGTTCAAATCCACCTCCCCGCTTCTGAGCCGTTTCATGGTGATACTGATTGATGGTATAATTCCGAAGACTCGTCAGTAGAAAGGTGCGTAACTTCCCCGCCCCTGTATTTTTCGCAGCCTGCTGCAATTGCTCCTTCGCCAGCACCTGTTGAAAAAATCCCTGAGTTAAATCCTCGGCATCCGAAGGCGAATTGCCCCGGCTTCGAAGAAAGAAGTATACTGGCGACCAGTAGATTCGGCACAATTCGGACAATGCGTCGTGTTCCTCTTCTGAATCCAGCGTCCGAAGAACGAGGGTCCAGCGTGTCGGTGGAAACAACTTCTGCTTTTCCCCGGAACCACCGGATTCTTTAGGAGACTCACTCACCTGACAAAGCTACGGCAATTCCGTGGAGAAGAAATCACACTTTTCCAAGCCCAGTCTATTTGTTTCCGTGTCAGCAAATTTCAATAAGGGCAACAGATCTGGGTCCTGCTTGTCGGCTACCTTTCGATGCTCGTCTACAAAACCAGAAGAATTGCCACCACCAGCGAGTGTATCTGGTCCCGGAATCTGAATCACTTTCTCATCGAAAGGCTGCTCTCTCCACATGGAATGACTACCTCCGGTTAAAGGTTTTCCCGGAAGAAGCGAAAACATCGAGAAAAACGAAGAGGAGGCTGAGGAGTAATTCCTGCATGAATCTGGCAGCAAAACCCTCTTCAGGCCTGCCTCTCTCGACTGCTCTGGAAAACTTTTCTTCCTTTTTTCTGTAACACTTCCCGAAATTTCCTGTGTAACCCATTGACCGGAAATAACATTTAAATGGAAGAAGTGATTTTCCCGGAAACACCATACCTAAAAGACTAACTCTCAACCTGTTACGATATTTTTATTCTTCACTTTATTTGCATAAATCGAACAACAACGCATCCAATCAGTGAACCTTAACAATGCAAATCTAATGAAAAATCAAACAACTACACCAACAAATAAAATGAAAAATCGCATCGCAACACTAAGCGCAATTGCCACGGTCGCTTTTGCTACCACCGCTCAGGCAGACACCTTGAATCTGGATTTCCAGAACAATGCAGGAACAGTCGCCACCAGCGGTATTCTTCCAGCCGGACCGAAGTGGGAACAAATCACTCACAGCTCTGCTCTCTTCCCGGCACGGGCGGATGACAATAGCCTTCTCCCGGACACGGGAGCTTTCACCGGAGCCAGTGGCAACAGCGTCGAACCCGGAGCCAACGCCATCCAGGCAGACTCCATCTCTGCACCGGGAGGAGCATCGGCTTCAGTCTCGATTACTGATCTTCGCATCGGTGACTACTACAAGATCATCGTTTACAACGCACAGGAAGGCGGAGTAAGCACGGCAGCCATTGCCGGAGGCCAGTCAAAACCAGTCGGACCTGCTACCAATCCCGCCACAGTGGAAGATATGGTTGAAGGACTCGACTATGTCATTTTTGACTCGGTTAAAGCCAGTTCCGCTTCCATTGGTGTCACCCTGACTCACCCGACCCTCAGTCAGTTCGCCGGGATGCAGATTCAAGGCTGGTTCCCCCAAAAGAACTTCCCTCACAAAACGGACCTGCAAATTTCGAAGCGAAAAGGCAGTGCTTACAAAGGGGACAACAAATACTCCGGCAATCAGAGCCTGACCATTCGGAAAAAGAAAAACGCAAATTTCTACTTCCGTCTCCAAAACGACAGCACCATCGGTGGAACCTATGGACTTAGGGCGAAAGGCACCGACCGCAGAGCCGTCCGAAAATACTATGATCGCACCAAGGGACGGAAAAACATTACCGCCAAGGTCAAACGGGGAGTCTTCCAAACCGGGATCACCCAAACGGAATACGCCACGATTCAGGCAACAATCCGACTTAAGAACACCAACCGGAAAGCCTCAACACTCGTCATCGGCTTTCCATGTGATGATCCGGCGCAAGCGAAAGACAAAAACAAAGCCATCCTGAAAAACTAGTCTATTCACAAGAAGCGATTCAACAGGGTTGGGTCAACGACTCAACCCTGTTTTCGTCCAAACAAACTTCCACAAAATAAGACACTATGAATACCTCTTCTCCTTTACTCTACAGCCTCATAGCGAGCTTCCTTCTTTTGCTATCAAACATTGGAACAGCCCAGGACCAGGACGGAATAATCGCGCTTGGAATCGTCAACTCAGACACAAGCATTTTCCAAAGCTTCAACACCGTTGGCGGGACAGTCACGGTCACCAAACAAACCACTGGCTACTATATCTTATCTCTCGAAGCGGCCAATGCCTTTTCCACACTCGATTTTTCAGATCTCTACATTCACGTCACTCAGTTGAATACACCGAATGTAGCAGCGAAGGCGACAATCTCATCAAAGACCGAAAGCGTAGTGCGCTTTCAGGTTTTCACGGATCATCTCGAAGACAATTCAAGTCTCTCATCCTCCACACCAACGGATGCTCCCTTCACCTTCGCGATTTTTCGAAGCCCATCTTCCGGAGCCTCGCGCTATCTAGCTGCGACCGGAACCGTAAATGCTGACGGAACACTTGCCGGCGGAACTGCGATTGGTAACTACACCCTCTCCAGCGAAAAGACCGCCCCGAACGACTATTTCCTCAAACTCACTAAACCCGAAGGCTTTCAGCCGGGAGCGGCCGAGGACAATACCATGTATATCATTCAGGTCGCAAGCGTCGGCGCAGGGCCTGACGACGAAACCTTTATCAGCTATCCACTCCCGGTTATCAATGGGGAAAAGGGATTCCAGGTCAGCTCGAAAGACCAGCAGGCAGGATCGGACCCGGGTGACCCGACAGACGGCCAGCCGTTCTATTTCAATATTTACCGTGTTGATCCTTCTCAGATCGAAGTCCAGGCAAGATCCAAACTGCTAGTCGCTTTGGCCAGGGTCAAATTCGATGGCACTCTCAATTCGAATCCCAATCCTATGCCCGGAACAACTGTCAGCAGCACTCGCGACAGTCCGGGAAATTTCTTTGTCACCATTCACTCTCCGGGACGCTTCGCTGGATACTCTTCGACGGATCTGTCCCTGCAATTGAGCCACGACTTCGCCAACAATTCTGACAAGATCATTATCGGCAACATCACGGTTATCGATGACGACAACGTTTTTGTTCACGTGTCGCCAAACGATGTTCAGCAATCAGGCAACGGAACAGGCGTACCTTCCAGCAGCGGATTCTTCCTGCTACTCACGGACGCAAAGGGAAGTATCCAACCCGACCTTCGAATCGGGGAAAAGCGAAATCTGTCGCGAATGAAAGGAGACAACCGCATCAACAACAGCGGAAACGGCCAGCAGACCAAACTGGAACCTGTCTCTTATACACATCTGACGCTGCCGACGAAGAGGATAGTGTAG
>CAJXQE010000430.1 GCA_913058215.1 uncultured Verrucomicrobiales bacterium | reverse complement strand
CCAAATCGTTTTCATTACCTGGAATTTTCGCGGAGAGATGGCCAGAATGCGGAGCGTCTCGGCTGGAGAAAGGTGACGGGTTCACTGCGGAAGCCTGAGATCATTGAATTCGAAATCGACCATCCGCCCGGAAAGAATTTGGCATACTGGGTGCAGAAGCGAACTCACGAAGACCGGGGCGACAAGAACCTCTGGACGGTTTATCGCGAAGAAAACGGATACGGAACTCCCTGGGGAATCTGGGTCGACTGGGCGGAGATCGAAATGGCTGCGGCAACGCCGAACCCGGCAGCCGGGGAAATTCTTTTCGAGAAGCCGGAGGGCATGAAAGATTCGGACTACTACCAGTCTGTGATCAAAAAGTTTGCCGGGCGGGCTTTCCGGGGAGCGGAGGTGGATCCCGAATTTCTTGAGAAGCTTTATGCCCGCTTTAATGCGCTCAGGAGCGAAGGGGATAATCCCAACGCGGCCTTGACCCAAACCCTGGCGATTGTTCTGTCGTCGCCTTCCTTTCTCTATTTTGCGGAGTCGGTTGAAGGAGCGGGCAATACCCTGACTGATAGGGAACTGGCGGTCAGATTATCCTACTTTCTCTGGAGTTCCCCACCAGATGGAAAGCTTCTCGCTTTGGCAAAAGAAGGGAAACTTTCAGATCCGGAGGTTCTTAAGGAACAGACGGACCGTCTGCTTTCCAGTCCCAAAGCTGACCACTTTGTCAGGGGCTTTGTATACCAATGGCTGGATATGCACCGCCTCGGAATGTTCTCTTTTGCAGGGAGACAGTTTCCCGATTTTGACAATGCGGTGAGAGATTCGGCTCGTGAAGAGATTTACGAAACGGTCCATCATGCGATGAGGGAACAACTTCCTCTTCAGACACTTTTGAAGTCTGACTTTGTGGTGGTCAACGACGTGCTCGCCGATTACTACGGTCTCAATAAGGTGAAAGGTCACGAATTTCGTAGAGTTGAAGTTCCAAAAGGCTCGCCTCGTGGTGGTTTGTTAGGAACTGTTGCGGTCGCCGCGATGGGATCCGATGGCGTTCGCTCTTCTCCCGTTGAACGCGGCGCCTGGGTATTGCGGCACCTCATCAACAACCCTCCGCCTCCGGCCCCACCAAACGTTCCTCAACTGAGTCGTTTGGAAGACGAAATCCTGAGCGCCCGCGAATTGCAGAAAGCCCACCAGGAGCAGCCGCAGTGTGCGCAGTGTCACTTGAAGATCGATCCGATAGGTTACGGTATGGAAAATTTTGATGCCTCCGGAAGATGGCGCGATATCGAAGTGGTGATTACAGGGAAGAAGAAAGCGATTCGAACCGAGTTCCCTGTTGAGCCCGCCGGGAAACTTTCCGATGGAACGGAATTTGATTCCTATCTAGCCTTGCGCGACGTCGTCGCTGATCGCACGGAGGACTTTGCCATGGGTCTAACTGAAGCGCTCATTGCTTATGGACTCGGCCGACCCTTTGGCTTCAGCGATCAGGAGCTCGCCCATCAGATGGTGGAGAAAACGGCAGAGGAGGGGTATTCGATCCCTCAGATTATTCATTCATTGGTACAATCCAAAACCTTTCAATCCCGGTAAATTATTATGAAGAGCAATCTTACAAGAAGAGCTGTTTTACGAAGCAGCAGTGCGACCATTGCGCTTCCATTTCTCGAATCATTCGGTTTCAGAAGGTTCGCGTCAGCTGCTGAAGCGGTAGCGCCACCGAAGCGCATGATCTGGCTTGGGATGGGTTTCGGAGTGACCGCTGATAAGTGGTTCCCTGAGCGGGATGACACAGGGGCGGACTACAAGTTTCCATCCGTTCTTAAGCCGCTTGAAAAACATCGCAAGGATCTCAGCTTCGTTCAGAATTTGATGCACCAGTATTCGCAGGACGGACACTCAGGAAGTACCTTCTGGCTGACGGGAGCGAATCGCTACGCCATTCCGGGACAGAGCTTTCACAACACGATTTCGGTCGATCAACTGGCAGCGGAAACTCTGGGAAAAGACACGCGCTTCACTTCGATTCAGCTTTGCGCGAAGGGTGCGGGATCGGACGGTCATGGCCCGGGTCTTTCTCTCGCCTGGAATCGTCGTGGCAAGCCGGTCTCCGGGCTCGATACTCCAGTGGCAGCTTTTCATCGGCTTTTCTCCGATGAAAGCACACCTTTGGAGGAACGTCAGGCTCGACTTAACGAACAACGCAGTGTGCTCGATACGGTCATGTCCGATGCCAAATCTGTAGGCAAAAAGATAAGTAAATCGGACAATGATAAGCTCGACGAATATTTCCAATCCGTCCGCGAAATTGAAGTTCGACTCTCCAAAGAAGAGCAGTGGCTCGACGTAGAGAAGAAGACGCCGCAGAATCCGGTGAAAGAGCCGGGCGAGTCACTCGAAGGCTACGAAGAGATGGGCGTGATGGCTGATCTCATGGTTGCGGCAATGCAGGTCGATGCGACCCGTGTTTTCACTTACCGCATGCCGGTTGACTCTATGATCTCAAGCCTCGGTGCCGAAATGAGTGCTCATACCATGAGTCACTATTCTCACGGGGAACGTCGCGATGTTTCCGAAATGCGCGACATTCATAATGCGAAGTTCCTCACGGCGTTTATCGATAAAATGAAAGATTCCCGGGAGGCTGATGGCTCCAGTCTTTTTGACAACACTACTGTGACGATGGGAACGAATCTGTTCTCCGTTCATACTTTGAAAAACTGCCCCACTCTCGTGACCGGCGGAGGTTCCGGATTTACTCTTGGTCGTCATATTCATGCGGACAACAAGACGCCTCTCTGCAACTTGTGGCTGTTTCAATTGAAAGGCTCGGGTATTGAGGCGGATTCCTTTGGCGATTCGACAGGAACCCTCGAAGAATTGTCGATTGCCTAGGTAGAGGGCCTTCTTCTTCACTGGAAATTATGAAGCGGTTCCTCCTCGCGGCGCTGGTCACCCTCGTATCGTTTACGAGCGCTGAGGAGAAACCTAATGTCCTCTTCATCGCAATTGATGATCTCAATGCGATGATCGGTGCTCTTGGCGGAACCCCAAAAGCACTTACTCCAAATATCGATCGGCTGGCAAAACGGGGAATTCTGTTCTCCCGGGCCTACTGTGCAGCGCCTGCGTGCAACCCTTCGCGAACGGCAGTGTTGACGGGGATGAGGCCAACTACCAGCGGGGTCTATTTCAATAATCAGGATTGGAGGGAGTCGAGTCGACTGAAAGACATCGTGACTCTACCGGAGCATTTTCGGAATCATGGCTATCAAGTCATGGGCGGAGGAAAGCTCTATCACGCTGCGTCTCTGAGTGAAAAGGGGCACACCGGTCTGCTGGATGGCGATTCATGGGATGTCTATTTTCCTTCAAAGAATCAGCAATTGGAGAAGGAGGCACTGCCGGAAAAGATTCCGATGAATGGCTCAAAGGAATATTACAAAGGCTTCTTTGATTGGGCTGCCCTCGATATTGCGGACGATGAAATGGGCGACGCCAAGGTTGTAAGCTGGGCTTCAAAGCAATTGTCCCGCGTGCATGACAAACCACTCTTTCTTGGCGTGGGAATTTATCGCCCACACATTCCGTTTTACACGCCGAAACCCTATTTCGATCTCTATCCGGAAGATGAGCTTGTCTTGCCGGGAATCGTAGAGGGTGACCTCGATGATATTCCCAAAGCAGGGCAGGCGATGGCGCGACGTGATTGGCATCAATGGGTCGAAGAGAATAATCAGTGGAAGAGTTTTGTGAGAGCCTACTTCGCTTCCGTTTCTTTCGCAGATGCGATGGTCGGTCGGCTTGTCGATGCACTCGATTCCGGGCCGAACGCAGGGAACACAGTTGTCGTGCTGTGGTCGGATCATGGGTATCATCTTGGCCACAAGGAGCATTGGGAAAAGTTTGCGCTCTGGGAACAGACGACTCGTGTGCCATTGATTTTTTCTGCCCCCGGAATCGAAGGCGGATCGGTCTGTCATCATCCGGCAAGCCTGTTGGATGTGTATCCGACCCTTGCGGCGCTCACAAATACCGGCGTGGAACCACAATGGGACGGGGAGAGTTTGGTTCCCTTCCTGAAAGATCCCGGGGCGGAATCAAATCGTGCCGTAGTCATTACCCAGGGGCCGGGGAATCATGCGGTGCGTTCAAATAGCTGGCGATATATTCGTTATGCAGACAATACTGAGGAACTTTACGATCACGAGAATGATCCAGACGAATTCACCAATTTGGCTGCCCTCCCGGGCTTTGAACCTGTGATTCGGGAACACGCTGTCCACTTGCCCGAAAGTGAGGCTGAGCTGGATCCGGCGGCAAGGGGCAAAAGGAAGAAGTGAAGTATAGAGGGCACGGATTGGATTCTACCGACTTCGGAAAGTCTCTTCGTACTTCGGCATTTTGTTTTCGTTCCAGCTTTTCAGACCAGCTGCGGTGTCATGCCATTTCGGGACCTGATGAGTCTTGCTCCATTCCAGGCCATCGGTAATCAGTTTGTTCAGTGTGTCTTTGTTAGTTATTGCGAGATTATCCGATTCGTTGTAGTCGCTTGTCACATCAAAAACTTTCCATGCGCCGAAATTTTTCCGGTAAGCTTTCAGCTTCCCCTGCCGTATTGAAATTTCGTTGCCAACTCCATGGTGGCGAAGCCAGAAAACAGGATCATCAGGATGCGGGTCTTTCCCGGCCAGGAAATCATTCCAGATATTTTTGCCATCAAGAATCTTTCCTTCCGGAATGGAAGCGTCTGCCAGCCCGGCAAAGGTCGGATACAAATCCAAAGCCAGGACCGGATGATCGAATACTGAACCGGCGGGAATTTCGTCCGGCCAATGCATGAACATGGGAACGCGGATTCCTCCTTCGAGAGTCGAGCCTTTGTCATCCTGCAAAGGGGCGTTACTCGCGGCCTGAGCGATCTTTCCTCCGTTGTCGCTCATGAAAACAATCAGAGTGTCGTCGATGATCGAGTCTGCTTTGTCACCATCGCTGTTCGGATCTTCCAGAGTCTTGACGATTTGTTCTACACCCCGATCCACTGCATAGATCATTGCGACATAATTCTGGCGACCTTCGTAGTCTTGAAAGTTGATGCCGTTTCCGGGGTTTTTGGGTTTGTGATCCGGATAGAGTTTCTTGAGATCCTCTGTTTTCCCATGCAAGGGAGAATGGGGCGCGTTGTAGGCAAGGTAGAGGAAAAAGGGATCGTCTTCCGGTGCTTTTTTGGAAATGAATTTCACGGCCTCATCCGAAAACATATCGGTAATGTAAGCTCCCTCCGGTGATCGGATGTCCTCTCCGTTGCGCTCGAGAAAATATTGATAGTCGTTGACCTTGGGTTCGACCTTGTCGGTGATGGACGGGTAATACTGATGGCCTCCACCAACGAAGCCGAAGAAGTCATCAAATCCCCGGGTGTTGGGGTGAAAAGGTTTGGATGCTCCGATGTGCCATTTCCCAATGCAGGCGGTTGAGTAGCCCGCATTTTTGAGAACTGTGCTCATCAGTGTCTGTCTCTTATACACATCTCCGAGCCCACGAGACCGAGGCTGATCTCG
>CAJXQE010000429.1 GCA_913058215.1 uncultured Verrucomicrobiales bacterium | reverse complement strand
GAGATCAGCCTCGGTCTCGTGGGCTCGGAGATGTGTATAAGAGACAGGAAATAGCTACTGTATTCATCGGTATCCTCCGATTTCGGGACCTCCATCCCATAACCGGCGAAGACGATACCGGATTCCGCGATCTTCCCATTTTTCGAAAAAGACACCGGACGCCAGTCCTTATCCACCCCGGCCTCCACAGACCCTCCTTTTACTGAAAGGTCCAATTCGTTGTCTTTTCCAACAGCAACCCCGGCCGTGAAGTCAAAATTCTCGTAGAAACCGTCAGATTCATCGCCACCTGTCTCGAGTCCGGCTTTTCTGAACTGCTCTGCGACATAAGCCGTCGCCAATTGCTCTCCTTTCGTGCCGGTCAGCCTTCCCTCCAGCTCGTCCGAAGCAAGATACTCGATATGGCTTTTCATATCTGCAGACGTGATCGCCGCGTCCGTCGCCACATCGGGAACTTCCAATTCATCAGCCTTAACAGATCCGCTTTCTTTCAAGCCCAGCAATTCGCGGGCTTTCGCATCATCCCACTTCGCCAGGAAAATCTGAGAAGCCTTCGCAGCAGTCCGGTTCGTCGTCCAGGAAAGACCTTCACCATCCGGAGTAAACACCGGAAGACCATCAAACCCATCGGTATAGGTAACTCTGACCGGATCTTGTTTCCCTGCCGCATCCACTAGGTACAATTCAAAATTAGCGAAGCCGTGTTTATTGGTCGCAAAAATCAAGTAATCCCCGCTCGGGTGAAAATACGGAGCCCATGACATCGCCTTGATTCGAGTCAGCTGTTTTTCATCCGACCCATCCGTATTCATCGTGAAGATCTCAGCAGTCAGCCCTTTCCGATCGAAGCGCCGCCAGCAGATCTTTTTCCCGTCAGCCGAGAAGAAAGGCCCGCCATCATAGCCGTCCTGGTTGGTCAGCCTCTTCGCATTGCCCCCGTCCGCATCAGCAATGTAGAGCTCCATCGCAAACTTCTTGTCCAACTTGAAGAACTTTTGATCCTCCTCATTCAAACCTCCATCATAAGCCTGGCGGTTCGACGCATAGACTATAGACTTTCCATCGGGAGAATAGGCACCTTCCGCATCGTAACCTTCTACATTTGTCAGATTAGTATACTTCTTTGTCTCCAGATTGTATTCATACAGCTCAAATTCTGCATCATAATCCCAACTATACTTTCGAGCCTTTCCTGACTCGCGCATTTCAATCTCTTCCTTTTGCTTCTTCACCGCATCCACATCCCCCTGGGTCGAGGCGAACATGACTCGCTTACCGTCCGGATGAATCCACGCGCAAGTCGTCTTTCCCATCCCGGGAGAAACCCGCTCCGTGTCGCCCGTCTCCAGATCGAGGAGATAGATCTGATAAAACGGATTTCCCGCTTCACGCTCACTTTGGAAAATCATCTTTTTGCCGTCAGCGGAGAAATAGCCTTCGCCTGAGCGTTTCCCCTCAAAAGTCAGCTGACGTGTCCCCGAGAGCAAAGTCGATTCATCGTCCGCTTGAAGGACTGAACTGCCCATCAGGATCAAACAGGGTAGTATCGATGAGCACATCCTGTTAAATCGTGGGATCATGGAAAAACGGGATCGCTGAAGAATTGGTCGTTTCATTAGATTGCAAAAATAGTGAGATCTTCGTCTCGGGTCGGTGCCCGGTCAACGTCAGAGGATCACGGATGAAAGTGAGCTTGGCAAAAAGCCGTGACCGCGCCACCTTTCCCCATCATGTCCGAAGTGGTAACCCGATTTGCCCCCAGCCCAACTGGACTGCTGCACCCCGGCCACGCCTTTTCTGCCTTGCAGGCGTGGAAATTTGTTCGTGAAAACAAGGGCAGATTCCTTTTAAGGATCGAAGACATCGACTTCACAAGGTCCCGTCCGGAGTATGTCGAAGCCATTTACGAAGATCTCGATTGGCTGGGGCTGAGTTGGGAGAAGCCTGTTCGGATTCAAAGCGAACATACGGATGATTTTCAAAATACCGCCGCCACACTTCACGAAATGGGACTTACCTACCCTTGTTTTTGCACCCGCAAAGAGATCCTCGCCGAGATTGAGCGATCAGGAGGCGCGCCGCATGGCTGCGAAGGCCCGCTCTATCCCGGAATCTGCAAACAGCTCTCGACCGATGAGCGCGTATCTCGAATCGAAAGCGGCGAAAACCACGCCATCAGAATAGATCTCGATGCTGCATTGGAAATCACCGGTCACGAATTGATCTGGCAAGATCTTATCGCAGGGCAACAAAGCGCTCAGCCGCAGCAGCTTGGAGATTCCGTCCTCGTAAGAAAAGACATCGGCACCAGTTATCATCTCGCCGTCACCACGGATGACGCCCATCAGGAGATCACTCATATTATTCGCGGGATGGATCTCTATGAGTCGACTCATCTCCATCGGGTCCTCCAGGAATTACTGGGCTTTCCTGTCCCGGACTACCTGCACCACGACTTGATCCTCGACGATGCGGGAAAACGTTTGGCCAAGCGCAATGAATCCCTTACAATCCGCAGCATCCGGGAAAGTGGAGTTTCCGCCGAAGAGTTTCGGAAGAGTCTCGGATTTGAATTTTGATCCCCTCTTATTTTCATGAGCGTATTTCATCCCGTTGTAGAAGCGGAAAAGCTGGAAGAGAACAAAGGCCAGCCCTTCACCATTGAGGGCCAGCGAATTGTCATCGTAAGGCATGCCGGCAAAATCTACGCTCTCGATGATCGTTGCCCGCACGCTGACGCCTCGATCGCATTGGGCCCGGTGGAGAACGGATGCATCGTCTGCCCGTGGCACTACGCGGAATTCAGCCTCGAAACCGGCGATGCCTTGAGCGGACCGGCGACAGAGACAATTCCGACTCATCAGGTGCGCGAAAACGAAGGAATGATCGAAATCTGCCTCGCAGAGGAGCAATCGAGCTGATTTTTCATTTTCCGATGAATCCCCTCTTGACGATCACCCTCCCTGCTGGCAGTTTTCCGCCTCGTAAAAACCGCGATCACACTTTGGTTTTTTCGAGGAAATTTCAACATTACGGTTAGGTGGCTGAGTGGTCGAAAGCGCTTCTTTGCTAAAGAAGTGAACGGGTGACCGTTCCGTGGGTTCGAATCCCACCCTGACCGCCATTGAAAAACCCCGGTCCCTCAGCGCAGCGAGGGACCGGGGTTTTTCAATTTCGTCGGATCGGGTTCGAACGCAGTTCGACTCGCAGCAAAGCGAAGAGATCTGCCAAAGCAAAGCGACGCAGATCCGCCGAGCAAAGCGAGTCAGGCGACCGGAAGGTCGAGCGTAGCGTCCAATCCCACCCTGAGATGTTAAAGGTTCGTCGGATCGGGTTCGAACGCAGTTCGACTCGCAGCAAAGCGAGTCAGGCGACCAGAAGGTCGAGCTCAGCGTCCAATCCCACCCTGACCATTATTTCGACTTCGTCGTGTGTCTGCAAAGCAGGAAGCCACAACAAACATGGCAACTTATGCGGCCCTGGCTTTCGCAATCCCCTCCTTCGGATCACCCCAGGGCTCTGCAGGAACTCCGGGTCTCATTTGATCGAATGGCAAAAGAGCCGCGACTTTCCTGTGAGGCCACCTTGAATATTGCCAAGTTCCCCTGAACTCTCGAGCAGATGCGGGGGTGGGGCTTTCTTTGCCCATAGATTCATCGACATCGAAACCCCGGAAGCTACAGGTCCAGAACAACTTCCAGAAAGTTCTTCTCAAATGCCTCTGGATTGACCTCTTCGCTGATGCGGACTTCCGTTCCTCCGGTCTCGACCACCTTCGTCCGTCCGATTGTGGGACCGGGTTCGAGATCAACCTCTATCCTCACTGGATAGGTCGCCATGATTTCCGCCCGGGAAGATGCCACCGCAGCTAGAGTGTCCCAAAAGAAGAACCAACCACCCTCGATACCATCCTCCACGGAATTGAGAAGTCCCAGAAGTAACTCCGATGTCGCATCGCGCGGGCTGTCCCGCACCTTCTGCACGAAAGCGGGCGAGATCGGAAGGTTGTTAGTGGCATCGAGGGGAACCAAAACCACACTCACTCCGCTATCGATCACGACTTGTGCAGCGTGAGGGTCGATGTAGAAATTCCATTCGGCGGCGCTGTTCTCAATGCCGACAAAGGGTTTGTCGACATTGCCGAGTTCCTTGATAGCACCGCCCATCACGATAATCTTCCGGATTTTTGATATGACCTCCGGGTCCTGTTTGATCGCCATGGCTACGTTGGTAAGGGGCCCCATTGCCACAATCGTGACCGGATCCTTACTGGCTCGGAGCTGTGTAAGCATGAGGTCTTCCGCCTGCCCATCGAAGGGAGCTGTCTTTGCCTCGGGCAGGAGGCTCATGGTCTCTTCGCCACCGAGTGTATTGGCCCTTTTGCGCCAGAAATCAGGAAAGGCCCGATCCCCCTCCAGCGGCCTGGGTTGACCGGCAGCAACGGGAACTGCAGTGTTACCAGTCAGGGAAAGGATTCTAAGCGTATTTTCCACTCCGGCATCCACATCTCCCAATCCGTTTACCAGGGTAATCGCGCGAAGATCAATTCGTGGCGACTTAAGCATGTAGAGCATACCAAGGACGCCATCGGCGCCCATATCTGTGTCGAGAATGATTGGCACCTTCTTCGCTGTCAGTGGAACCTCAGCACCCGCGAACTGGATGCGGCCTTCCACCTGGGGTGCAATAGCGATTTTTTCGGTGACACGTTCTTCCAGCACACTGATCAAAAGTGGTGAGGATTCTGCATTCAGGAGCACTTTGGCTTTTGCGAACATGTCGTAACCGTCACCCCCGGCCAGCATGTAATCGTTGATAGAGACCACATAGGTTCTTTCCAGTTCGAGAGGCTTGCCCAGCACTGTGACCTCACCGACCCGTTCTCCGACTGGCAGCTTTGGATCAACATGTACCTTCATACCGGACACTTGTGGAAAGCGCCCTGCTGATTCGCCGATTTTTGAGAATCCGTTGTTGAGGGCGGCGAGAAGGGTAGCTCCATCCACCTCAACTTTGGTGGCCGTTCCTCCAAACGGATGCATGGCCAGCAAATCACGGCGTGTTAGCGGACCGGGATTGTAGACCGTGTTGGAACGAATGCTGCCACTGTTCATCATGGCAATCTCGGCACCCGTGGCTTCCCGCATCGCATCCGTGAAAAAGTTCCCGAGGTTCACTTCGCGCGAACGCAGTTCTTCGGCCACTGCGTTCAGGGCGACTTCGGTCTTGCCAACTGACTTCGAGAGTTCCACATCCAGTTTTGCTTCAAAGTTCGCCACTACCGCAGCAACGCCGGCTTCATCCTCAATCTCACCGTCGACACGAATGAGTTCGAAATGTCGCTGCAAAGGAGCATCCGGTGAAGAACGACTGAAATCGTGTCGAGCAACCGTCTTGGCGTCGGAGTCGGCTTTCGAGATCATCGTGCTACCGACCATCGAAGTGATCGCAAAATGCTCGTGACCGCCCACGATGAGGTCGATTTCTGGAAACTGCCGGGCCAGTTTCACATCGTCTCCGTATTCGAAGTGTGTCATTGCGACAAGAACATCGGCCCCTGCCGCCTTCATTTTTGGAATGACTTCGGCAGCAGTCTTGAAGGGATCCACGAACAATGCGCCCTCCTTTTTCTCTGTCTCTTATACACATCTGACGCTGCCGACGAAGAGGATAGTGTAGA
>CAJXQE010000428.1 GCA_913058215.1 uncultured Verrucomicrobiales bacterium | reverse complement strand
ACGAGATCAGCCTCGGTCTCGTGGGCTCGGAGATGTGTATAAGAGACAGTCGTCTCTCCACTGTCCGCAATGCGGATCGCATCTACGTGATGGAAGGTGGCCGGGTGAAAGAAGAGGGTGCTCACGAAGAGCTCATCGGACAGGATGGAATATACGCCCTGCTTTGCCGAACGAGTTTGATGGCGGAGGAGTAGTCAATGTTTCTCCGAAAGACGACCATCTACGGTGTGCCACCATGTACAGAAGTTGGGCGGCATATTCAAAATTCCGGCTTCTCAAAGTAAACGCGAATTTCCCGACTCCTCCTTCGCGAAGTGACCGCTCAAGGAGGGCGGGGTAGCTCAGCGGGTTCGTTCGGGAAATCAGTTATAGGGCTCACTTCTTTCGAACCGGATTCAATCTTCGAATCGGAACCATCTTCAAAATCGTCAGGCAAACTTCCTCCTGCTTCTTCGAGTTCCGGGAGAGAATCCACCAGGGCATTCAATCTCTTTTCAGAAACATCGCACCAGAAGAAATTCAACTTCTTCAGTTTGGTCATCCCTTCCAAATGGATAAGCCCGGCGTCAGTGACCGACGAAGTCGCCAAGCTGATTTCCTCAAGTGATTTGCACTCGGCGAGGACGGCAAGGTCGTTGTTATCAAAATCGTAAATGTGAAAACTTGCCGAACGCAGGCTCCCCAGCTTTGCCAGCATCCGCAGGCCTTCCCGATCCATTGGCGGGCTTCCGCTCGTGATTCCCACGGCAGTGATCAGATCAAAAACCGGTTCGTTGTCAGTCCAGTTTAAGAGGAAACCGGGTGTTGCAAGCTTTCCTCCGTCTCCGTACTTCACAAAACCACCAACACTTTCCAGCCAGATCCGAGTCCTGTATTGCTGCTGGATGAGGTGAATCCGCAATCCGATGGTCACGATCGCGAACAGGCAGAGGAAGCAAACGACAACAAAGCCAAACCATCGCAAGCGCCTACGTCGACGGAGCGCCGACGTTAGCATCTTGCTTTCGATGTTTGAGACAGAATTCAACCATCTCCTGATACAGATCATCTCCCCCTTCGGCGAGCACATTTCCATGGTAGCCTTCTGGAACTTCTCTCCATTGCTTGTTCGGGTGAGTGAGGGCTGCAAAAATCTGCCTCGAATCCTCAATGGAAATGACTCCATCCAATCTCCCGTGAGCAACGAATACCGGCACTCGAATCTGTTCAGCGCTGCGGAGTGGCTTGATTGAGAAAGGATCAAAGTTAGCCCGTGAGCCTCCCAGTTTAGTCACTATGTCAGGGATGTGAGAGGGAATCTTCCAGGAGGATGCTCTTTGCCCGGTGCGCCTGATCTGCTCTCTGAGATCAGCAAAAGGAGCCACTGCGATTCCAAGGTCAATAGAACTCTCTTTTTCAAGAGCCTGAAGCAATGTCGCAGCGCCAAGGGAAATCCCGAATCCGATGCGTTGCCTCGGCTTTTCTCCCCGCATCCTCAGTAGATCCTCTGTATGATCCATGACCCTGGCGAGGTCACCGGTTTCCAGAAAACCGAAGGTGGAAAAAGTGCCTTCACTTTCCCCGTGGGCTCTCGCGTCATAAACTACACAACGATAATTGGCGGCCACAAAACGTTGTGCAATTGTCAGCATGTTTTCCTTCACGCCGCCGCGGCCGTGAAGAAAATAGACCGTGCCGCGAATGGTGTCAGATTCTGCGACTCCGGCATCATCGAGTCGGTCCAGCATGCGTCGGGTTCGGGCTGCTTCTCCCATTTGAGTTTCCGGGATTGGATTGGCGAGAAATGCTTTCAAGGCGAAACCGTCGGACGTCGTTATCGTGAACTGTTCAAGCTTCATTCCGAACTCCGAAGGCCTCGCGAGAAGTTCACGATGACGCGGCTCAAGTGTGCGCCGTTTCGGACGAACCATAAATTCCGCCCCCAGCCAGACGCCTACGGTTGCAGCAAGAACCAGCAATCCGGCGATGATGAAGAGTGCGGTCGTCATGCGTTTCCAGAATTTGCGGGAGAAGTGAAATGACATGGATCCCGATACGACGCGACCGGATTCAGTCTTTCACTTTTCTACTTATTCATCAGCTCGTAGCCGACGACACTGAGAGCGTAGATTGCTGCGGTCTCGCTTCGCAAAATGATAGGCCCGAGAGAAAGCGGGGCGAATCCCTGATTGAGGGCCTGGGAGATTTCCGCCGGGGTGAAATCGCCTTCCGGTCCAATCATCAGGGACGCCTCAGTGGGTGGGGCGCCGTTGGATTCATTCCACTCCTGAAGGATTCCTTTGAGCGTCCGCGAGCTCTCGTCGATTGCGGCAACGAGTCGAAACTTTTCATTGGCGGAACTGACAAATTTTTCAACCGTTGTGGGTTTACTTACCTCAGGGAGCCAGTTCTGGCCGCACTGCTTGCAGGCTTCAATAGCGACCCGTTGCCATTTTTCCTGTTTCTTCTCCAATTCGGAAGCGTCCAGCTGAACGACGGTCCGTTCGGACATCAGAGGAACGATTTTCGAAGCGCCAAGCTCGGTCGACTTCTGAATGATCAGATCCATGTTTTTCCCTTTGGGAATCGCCTGGCCAAGTGTCAATTTTGCCGGAGGTCGACTCGTCTGGTTGACGATCAGAGATTTTAATCCAATCCGCTGCTTGTCGATCGAGGTGATCTGAGATTCTGATTCCGTGCCTTCGCCGTTGAAAACCACAATGCGATCGCCCTCTTTGCAACGCATTACGTCGCGGCAATGATGGGCCTCGTCGCCGGTAAGTTCCAGGTTTTCGAGATTCCAATTTTGTGCAGGAATGTAAAAACGATGTGTTGCCATGTTGGAAAAGTCTGGATTGAGCAGTAGAAGTGGGCACCCCCTTTACGCGCCGACACCGGAAAAGTCCACTTTCGAATTCACCCAGATCAATCATGCCTCAGCCCATTCCTTCAGAAGACCTTCCGCCGTTCGAACGGCTCCGCCAAATCATGCACACACTCCGCGCACCCGGCGGCTGTTCGTGGGATGCCGAGCAAACGCACGAGTCACTCTTGAAGCACCTGATCGAGGAATCCTACGAGGTAGCTGAAGCTGTGCGTGGAGGAGACGACGCGGAGATTGTTGACGAGTTGGGCGATCTTCTTTTGCAGCCAGTCTTCCATGCGGAAATTGCGGAGGAACAGGGCCGTTTTTCGATCGACGATGTGGCGCGGGCGATTTGTGAAAAGCTGATCCGTCGCCATCCCCATGTTTTTGCCGATTCAATAGCTGACGATCCGGACGCTGTGCTGACTCAGTGGGAAAAAATCAAAGAGCAGGAAAAATCCGGATCGAAGAGGGATGAGTCGAACGCCCGACAGGATTCAATCGTGAAGAAGGGAACGGAAGGGATGCCCGCCTTGATGGCCGCACAGAAGTTTCAAAAGACTGTCGCCAAGGTCGGCTTCGACTGGCCCGATCTCCCGCCGGTGATCGATAAGGTGAAGGAGGAACTGGCAGAGGTGGAGGAAGCGATTTCCGAAAAGACCAGCGAAGACGTCGCTGAGGAGATTGGGGATCTACTTTTTTCGGTAGTCAATCTGGCAAGGAAGACTGGTAACGAAGCTGAGCTGTTACTTGCAGCGGCCAATCAGAAATTTGTGAAGCGCTTTCAAGCCGTCGAAGTCGCAATGCATGCCCAAGGGCGGTCATTGGCAGACGCGACCCTTGAAGAAATGGATGAAGCGTGGGAGGCGGCGAAGTAGACTTCTTTCCCTGAGCGGCTCGAGCAGCCTTTCTGCTAAGCCCTTTCACCTAACAGGGCCACGTTTCACCAGATACACCGTCATCACTGCGAATGCGATGATAGCGGCGATGAGAACCCTTCCGAAGGGAACTGGAATAAAGAGCGAGAGTATACAGAGAACCAGTGTTCCAATGCCCCACAAAACGCCGTTCAGATTGCTGTTTGAAGCGACTTTTGCCATGAGGATTGAGACTGCAATGATGGCGATAATTTCAATCATGACGGAAAGTATTTTGGACTTTCTGACCGCTTACAATCTTTTTTTCATCTTTTGATGGGGAATGCTGACCTCCTCAAAAATCTCTCCTTCGGGGTGGTATCCCAGCTTTTCATAGAATCGATTCACCGTCTCTCGCGAGTGGAGCACGATCTCATTCAAACCTAGAGATGCAGCATGCTTCTCCGCTTCGGCCATAAGGATGCGCCCGAGCCCGCTGCTCTGTAGTTCTTCCGTGACCGCAACCTGCCGGATTTTCCCCACTCCGCCTTCTCCGGGAATGAGAATCAATCCACCAAGAATCAAATCGCTTTTCGCGACGAGATGAAGCTGCTTTTTTTCAGCTTCCAGATCGGCTTCGGAAAAGCTCAGCCCGATGGGCCGGCGCAAAATTGGCTCACGAAACTCGACCCAGGCGGAATAATCCGTTGAGCCGTGTTCGATCCAGATGAGATGGAAATTCGGCAGAGCCAAATCAGTGCGCCATGCAGAATTCTTCGAAGCGGTCGAGACCTACTTTGATGATGTCGAGGCTGGTTGCGTAGCTCAGGCGAATGGAATTGTCGTAGCCGAAAGCAACACCGGGAACGGCAGCCACTTTGTAGCGGGAGAGCAATTTCTCGCTGAGGTTCATCGAGTTGAGACCCATCTTGGTGGTGTCCACGAGAAAGTAAAAGGCGCCTTCCGGTTCAATGATCTCAACATTGTTGATTTTCTGAAGCCGGCTCATCATGTATTGACGGCGCATGTCGTATTCTTCAACCATGTCGGTGATCATGGACTGATCTCCCTCCAGCGCTGCGATCGCACCATACTGGGCGAAGGTCGTCGGGTTGGAAGTGGTGTGGCTCTGAATAGTGGAAATCACGTTGGCAATTTGCTTGGGTGCGGCAGTGTAACCGAGGCGCCATCCAGTCATGGCGTATACCTTACTGAGACCGTTGATTGTTATCGTGAGGTCTTTTGCAGCCGGGCTGACGGAAGCTGTGCTGACGTGCTTCTTGTCGTTGTAGATCAGCTTTTCATAGATCTCATCTGACAGGATAATGATGTCTTCGGAAGCGGCGACTTCGACGAGCGCTTCGAGTTCTTCTTTGCTGTAAACAGAACCGGTCGGATTGTTCGGGCTGTTGAGAATCAGCATGCGGGTGCGTCCGCTGATGGAGTCTTCAAATTCTTCGGCAGTTAGCTTCCAGCCGTTTTCGCGCTTGGTTTCCACGATGTAAGGCTCAGCTCCGGAAAGTCGGACCATTTCAGGATAACTGGTCCAGTAAGGCGCTGGAATAATCACTTCGTCTTCAGGATCACAGCAGGCAAGGATGGCGTTGAAGCAGGAATGCTTGGCGCCGCAGTTGACGGAAATTTGGTTGAGATCGTATTCGAGACCGTTGTCGACGAGCAGTTTTGCCTGGATCGCTTTTTTCAGTTCAGGAATCCCGGTGGCTGCCGTGTATTTGGTTTCTCCTCTTTGGAGGGCTTCGATACAAGCGTCTTTAATATGCTGTGGTGTGTCGAGATCCGGCTCGCCAGCTCCAAAACTGGCAACGTCTTCACCTTCGTCGATCATCTTCTTGGCGGCCGCGGTGATGGCGAGAGTCTGAGATGGTGAGATTTGGGAGAATTTTTCAGCAATTAAGTTCATGGATTTCGTGTCAGGTTAAAGTCGTTCACAAGGGTTGATCAAGTACTGTCTCTTATACACATCTGACGCTGCCGACGAAGAGGATAG
>CAJXQE010000427.1 GCA_913058215.1 uncultured Verrucomicrobiales bacterium | reverse complement strand
TCCTCTTCGTCGGCAGCGTCAGATGTGTATAAGAGACAGAAGCGAGACGCTGACTCTCACTGGCAAATCGAAAGAGCCGATCGACGAATTTCATTTGGGCATCACGGATGGTCAGCGCCTGGGATTCGGCAGCGGGATCGCCCGCTTGCAGCAGTGCCCAGGCGAGGCCCTGCTTAATTGAAATGATATCGGTATGATCTTCTGGAAGCGTGAAGCCACTTTTTGGATGAGGTCGACGAACAGCTGTAAGGGCTTCTTTCCAGTGGTCGACTGCGTCCAGTGCCTTTCCTCGCTGAAAGCAAGCCCTTCCCGCTAAAACGTAGATCTTCCAGAGCTCCTGGGTTTGTTCGATGTGTTCGAGGTTTCTCATCTCGAGACCTGTCGAAATTAGTTCTTGTGCCTCCTGGTCTTTTCCAACTAGGAGGCAGGCATTGGCTGTTCTGACAATTTCCCAAAATCTTGCGGTATCAAATACTCTGATTTTTCGTTGCCGAAGATCATCTGACAATTTGGAAAGGAAATCAGCGTTTGAGCCCTTTTTGCGAAGTGCGAAAGCCTGCTCGAGGGATTTCCCGGCTTCGATGTGTTTGCCCTGCATTGCCTGACAAGTGGCAAGCCTTGAGAACTGCGAACTAACAAATACATTGTGATATAAAAAATCAGGGTTCCCTACTCGTAGTAGGGGCATTTTTTGGATCAAAGATGCTTCTTCTGCCGCATAGTCACCAACCGCCTCGGCAATCTTTCCGTCAATAACTCCACCTATGCCTATGCCTATGCTCTCGGATATTTTAGGATCTCCAAAATTCGATTTCAATTTTGATTGTTGAGCCAATTCAATGGCAGCGTCGATTCTACCAGTGTCGATAAGAGGTCCGATCAGAAAGAAAAGCGTTGAGCTGTAACGTCCCTTCTGTTTTCTCGCCTCTGCATCGAGAGTAATAGCACGTTGCAGATGCTCTTCGTAGCCGTCGACTTCCAGGAGAATGGCGGCTGTCGCGATGCGGACCGCCAGGTGTACTGTTTGCTCGCCCGGAGTTTCGGAGAGTTTCGCCTCGATCTTCTCCCTATTTTGGAGGTAGGCCTCCCACATTTCCCTTGGTGTAGTAGTCCCGGAGGTTGGCAGGTATTGCTCGGCGCTCCAACCATTGAACACCATCGAGTTAGTGAGAATTAGGAAAAGCAGCAGCGGTCTACTAAATTTCGTAGGGGTGAGTGAGCGTATCATGAGGCGCATTCGGCGAAATGGGTTCATTGGCTGATTCGTTGAATCTATTATAGATTCTGACTGACAGATGTCACTTTGTCTTCGCTTCAACAAGATAGAGCCACCAACCAGAACCTGGATTCATAGTTGCTGGTCCAGGTGAATCATCTCCCTCGGGCGGCCCGGTCGAGTGCTTCACTGTAAATGCGCCTCCGTTCACCCGAGTCGACACCGTTGTTTCGCATCTGCATGACGCGACGGGCAAGTTCCTCCCGCTGCTGTGGGGTGATTTTGTTCAATTTTGCCATCATTTCCGGAGGTGGGGGTCCGCGGTAGCCGTCGCCACTGAAACCGCGAGCTGGATCCCGGGCCGCCTGACGGGCCGCATCGATTTGCTCCTGAGAAAGCGACCCTCCCCCTGTGCCAGATTTTTCGGCTGTGCCGCCGCCGGACCGTTGACCTTTGATTTCAACTTTCGCGTAGCGAATCGAAACAACATCGCCGCCGTCGACTTGAATCTTCGCGGTCAGCGATTCGAGGTCGAAATCATTGCCGCGTACCCCGACGAGCCGCCAACCGTTCTTGTTCGCCTGCTCAGAAACGACATGCGATACAATTGACTTGGAATCAAAAATGGTTGCGTAGACTTGTCCTTCAATCGTGGCCATTCCGGTGAGCACGAGTGAATCGGAAAGGTCGACGGAACGGCGGAAAGGCGAAAAGTTTTTCAACTCAGTGAAACTCTCTGCAGTGACTGCCTGAGGCAGAAAAGATTCAGGCGCTCCCTTCGTTTCTCCGATCGATTTAATCGGAGCCGTCGTTATGCCGATTCCACAGCCCGCGATTAAGAGCGCGAACTTTCCGAAAAATCGAAAATAAAACCGAAGCGACATACGGAGGAAAGATGGTGCAAATCGGAACCCTTCTCAACCCGGATCATTCTCTGTCGGATAAGTTCAGGGCAGAGGATCGAAGTTCAGAAAATGATCTGCTTCTCAAAATTGCCGTCGACCGTAAACGATTGACTTTGAAAGTAGACCACTCTTATAAATAGACCTGATGAAAAATCTCATTACTTCTTTCAAGCAGAATTTTTCCGGCCTTGATCGAAAGGGGTTCTACTCCTTCCTGATCCTCTCTTTTATATGCGGAACCGCTTTCGCGGACACCGATATCATCCGGGAAGTCAGCGTAGAATCGAGCTCGGCCGATGGTAATTCCGCTATCGCAGAAGTTTCAACACCGACGGGAGACCTGGGATTGTTTACCCGGGATTTCAGCGCCCTCGGCGACGAACCACTGACAGTTACCTGGAAAGCACCTGCCGGAAAAATGATCCAGGTCACGCGTCCTACGGGTTATACGGGGAACTTTTTTATTCAGTTCCAAATTCGGACAGCAAACGGAACGGAAGCGAATGGTGCTTTCACCGATTTCGGTCCCGGCATTGCTCACACCAACCTGACCGGTAGCCCGGTTGCAGTGGGAGGAACCATCCGAGTCTCCGGCAATGGACCCGATGGAATTGAAGCCGCCGTCACCCAGAATCTTGCAAACCCGGGTGATACGATCAGTTTCGATTCTCTGACAGCCAGCACAACAGTGAGTGCTTCTTACAACAGAAACCACAACAATGCCGCCTTCGATACCTTCAGGATTCACGGTGTTGCTTCTGCGCAAGGCGGAGACTCCCTCGCAAATCCGGGGCAATGGATCAAGATTGTGGATCTGGTTTCCCCGCCTCTGGAAATTGTTCGGGAGCTGAGCGAACCCTCTTTCACCTCCGATGCCAATTCTGCCACCGCCTTTCTCGCTACCCCTAATGCTGATCTTAGTGAGGTTACTTACGACTTCAGCAGTGCCGGACCGGTTCCGCTTTCCATCACCTGGAAAGCTCCTCAGGGAAAACTGATCGAAGTCACTCGTCCAGCGGGTTTCACCAGCAATTTCCTCCTTCAATTTTTCATCCGCACCGGAATTGGAACCGTTGCTAATAATGCCTTTCAGGAGTTTTCTCCGACAGTGAGCTACACCGGTCTCCAGGGAAATTTGCCAGGTGCAGCCAGCCGATTTTTGCAGTTGTCCGGAGGCATCCCGGAAGGGATTGAAGGAGCGATCAATGAAGATATTCCCAATCCGGGAGAGAGGATCCGCTTTTCCTCTCTGACCACCAGCACTACGGTTCCAGCATTCTATGCAAGAACCATCAGCAACGTGGCCCTTGATTCTTTTTACCTTCGGGGTGTTGCCAACAAGGCTGGTGGTGACAATCCCGCCGATCCGGGGCAATGGATTCGCCTCGTCGACATTCCCGACCCGAATGCTGCCCGCAAAGCTAAAATTCGTCGTCAGCTCAAAAAGCTGAAGCGTCAAATCAACAAAGCCCGCAAAAAACGGGACAGGAAAAAATTGCGCAGGTTACTCAGGAAATTCAGGAACTTAAGCCGTATTCTTCGTCGCCTGTAAGCTGCGGGGAAGTATTGGAAAGAAAACGTCAATGCAGAGGTGAGCACGAAGCGGCGCCTCTGGATGTGAAGTAGGAAAACTGCTCTTACTGTTCCGCTTTTCTGATTCACTTACTTACCTGTTCCTCTGCCTCCGGTGCGAGCACGCTGACAAGAAGCACGTAGAAACACATCACCAGATTAAAGAGTGGGATCTGCAGCGGCAGGGGTAACGAGTAGATGATCGAAGTGGCCGGAATCCAGATAATCCAGACCGACAACAGGACGCTTGGGATCTCGAAAAGAAACAGGCGCCGGTTGATCCGGTTTCGCAATCGACTCCAGGAAAAACCAACGTCCTTCCAGATATAGCAGATCGCAGTCAGCGGTGCCGACCAAAGGGGGCAGTATACGAACTGGTCGACGAGAACCTTTGTCACGATGGTCTGCCATTCGAGCTCATTCCCGAAAAGCCACGCCTGAAGGCGGTAAAATGCGTCTACCTCAATGCCGCGTGTCGACCAGTAGATCACGAAGAAAAGCCCCCAGGATCGGGCGCACCCCGGCGGAATCCGACCCGCTGCGAGAAGATAGAGAAAGGGGATCAGGCCTCCGAAAATGGCGGTCGCCACTCCCGAATAGAAAAACCCGTAGGATTGCTTCAAGTCTATGATCCATTGGAAGCCCGGCCTGGCTCCTTCGGAAAAGTAGTAGACCAGCACTACTGCGACTCCGACAATCCAGAGAACGATACCCGGAATGAGATTGGCTCGTATCCCGGCAAAGCTGGCGTCTCTGAGTTCTATCAAAGGGTGAGGTTTTCGAAATGACATTGTGGATTTGTACGAAAAGCCCGGCTTCCGGGTATCGAACGGAGCAAGTCAAATGACAGGAGGTCAATCCGCTCTGAAAGCAAGCAGGGAAAAGCGATCTTCTCCCTGGACGTAATGAAATTTCAAGCCAGGATCTCCGAGATCACATGCCCCTCGACGTTCGTCAATCGGCGTTCGATACCGTTATGGAAAAAAGTGAGGCGCTCGTGATCGAGTCCTAGCAAATGCAGAATGGTGGCGTTGAAATCGTAGAGCGGATGGATGTCTTCGATCGCTTTTTTGCCGAGTTCATCGGTGACCCCGTGACTGACACCGGGCTTCACTCCGGCACCGGTCATCCAGCAGGTGAAGCCATCGGGATTGTGATCGCGGCCCTGGGCGCCTTTTTGAAACATAGGCATTCGGCCAAACTCGGTGCACCAGACCACCAGGGTATCATCGAGCAGGCCGCGCTGTTTCAGATCCTTAATCAAAGCGGCAGCCGGTTGGTCGAGGATTTCGGAGTGGACATCGTACTGTTCCTTGAGTTTTGAATGGCCGTCCCAGTTCAGCTTTCCGCCACTGGCATAGGCTCCATTGAAGAGCTGAACAAATCGGGTTCCCTTTTCAAGGAGGCGCCGGGCAAGAATACAGTTTCGTGCGAATCCCGCTTTGGTGGGATTTTCTTCATCGTCGGCCCCGTACATTTTCAAAATGTGATCCGGTTCCGTTGAAAGATCGCTGATTTCGGGGACACTCAGCTGCATTTTTGCCGCCAGTTCGTAGCTCGCGATCCGGGCAGCGAGACTGCCATCCTGAGGGTTGTGCTCAAGATGGCGGGCGTTCATCCGCTGGAGAAAGGAGCGGGCCGCTTCGTCCTTCTTTCCAGCTACGGAATCGGGAGGAGAGAGATGCCGGATGGGGTTTTGCGCATCGAAGGGTGTTCCCTGGAACTCTGCCGGAAGAAAGCCCGGTCCCCAGTTATTGATACTGGCCTGTGGAATTCCGCGCGGATCCAGCAACGAGACAAATGCGGGGAGGTCCTGATTTTCACTGCCGAGTGCATAGCTGAGCCAGGCACCCATGCTGGGAAAACCGTCCTGAACGAATCCGGTGGAAAGAAAATTTTCGGCAGGACCGTGGGTGTTTGATTCGCTGGTGAGTGAATGGACAAAAGCAAAGTCATCGGTCAGTTCCGCGAGGTGGGGAATCATGTCTGAAACCCACTTGCCGGTTTGGCCGCGCTGACGGAATTCGTACTGAGGT
>CAJXQE010000426.1 GCA_913058215.1 uncultured Verrucomicrobiales bacterium | reverse complement strand
TCTACACTATCCTCTTCGTCGGCAGCGTCAGATGTGTATAAGAGACAGGTTTTCGGTCGACCATGTGGCAATTGAAGCAATCGCTTCGCTTCATCAATTCCAGTCCTGGCGGCAAATTCTCCATCCCTCCCAGAGAAGCCTCAACCCCATCGAAACTCTTTGTTTCAACAAGCTTGTGGAACAGCTTCACTCGATCTCCCACCGGTTCGCTGTCTTCCGCATCCTCCACAGAAACCTCCCATTCAATCGGCTGATCAAAGAAGAAGAAGTCTCCATCACGGGGAGTATCCAAGCTGACTTTAGGTGGATCATTACCTACCAGAACAGGATAGGTGGCTGTCGCAGAAGCGCCCTTCCCGTCCCGGGCCGTCAAGGAAACCTGAGTCGCCCCGATGTTCTCAAAAGAGAGGGTCGGATTCGGCTCGCTTGATACAATCTCTTCGCCGGGATGAATCCTCCATTCGTAGGAAATGTCATCACCGTCCGGATCGACAGTTCCTTCGGTGGAGAACCCGACTTTGAGAGGTGGCTTTCCGGCTGTTCCGATTGCCGTCAATTTCACCCGGGGCGGGCGGTTCCCACGAACATAGTCAATGCGTATCAATTTGCAGTCCGGGTTCTCACCCCAGGTCTCACCGTACTCAATCACAAACAGATTTCCCTTCGGTCCGAAATCCATGTCGATAGGTCTGGCAAACCCATAATCCGGCATGAACTCCTCCATCGAATCGATATCGGATTCGCTGTCCAACTTCACTCCAAAAATCCAATGACGGGACCACTCGTAGATGAACAGGGTCTGATCAAAGTTTGCGGGGAATTTCACTTCGCTTTCCAAGTCCGAATCGAAATGGTAGACCGGCCCGGCACAGGCAGTGCGGCCACCGGTTCTCAGCATCGGGAAATCCTCCGTCTCATTGCGATGATAATAGACGAAGGCCGGCTGTGCGGGAGGCAGAATCTGTGAGCCTTTGCTGTTGGGTGATTCGTTCTTCGGTGCCGCAGGATCCTGTTTCGCTCCTATCTCACCAGTTTCAAAATCCACATCCGGATAGGCAAGATTCGGTCCCACAAAATAAGGCCATCCAAAGTTCCCGGCCTTGCGCGCCTGATTGATCTCATCATGTCCGGCCGGCCCTCGATCTCCGGGAACTCCTGCATCCGGCCCGACTTCTCCCCAGTAGAGGAAACCGGTCTTCTGATCGACACTGATCCGCCACGGATTGCGACACCCCATTACAAAAATCTCCGGAATTCCTTCTGATCCATCTTTCGGAAACAGATTTCCCTCCGGAACATTGTAGCTGCCGTTTTCGAGCGGAAGGATTCGAAGAATTTTCCCATTGTAGCTAAACTTATTCGAAGCTGACTTCTGAGCATCCCATGGCATTCGATCGGAACGTTCATCGATCGGAGCAAAGCCTTTCGAATCCCCTCCCGGATGAGTGTTGTCTCCAGTAGCAATAAAGAGATGCCCTTCGGGCCCAAATTCCAGTGACCCGGCATGGTGACAGCATTGCAGGCGCTGCTCCTCGAACTTGAGTAAAAGTTTCTCCGAGGAAAGGTCGAGCTGGCCTTCCTTCATCACAAAACGTGAGACGTGCTGCCCGGAAAAATCGGGCGGTGAATACTGCAGAAAGATTCGCTGATTGTTTTCGAAATCAGGATCCAGAGCCATCCCGATGAGGCCATTTTCCTGCTCATTGGTAACCTTTAAGGTTCCCGCTTCAGTGATCTTTTGAGTTTCGGGATGAAAAATTCGAAGCTGTCCTGCCAGTTCGATAAAGAAGATTCGACCATCCGGCGCCACTTCCAGCTCCATCGGCCTTTTCAAGCCCACCGTGAGTGTCACCGGAGTGAGTCTATCGGGATCAAAGGATTCCGACTCACCCGGAGCAGAAAACGCAGTAAAAGAGAGTACCAGGAGCAGGCAATACAGAAGTGTTTTCATAGGCTCGGAGGATGGGAAAACCACCGTCCGCTACCTATTCACTTTTCCTCCTGTGACGCAAGTGTTCGAATCAGATCCGCCTTGTGGAGATCCCAGGCCTGCTGGACATGATCGGAACGTGTTTTCCAAAATTTGCTGTCATCGGGCTCCCATTGGAAATTCATCACTGTGAACATCCGGTCTTTCAAAAGGTCGAACTCAGCTGTGGCACCGGATTCGTCTTTTCCCGTCACCACGATCTTGTTGACGATCGCATTTTCATCATCGCTCAGAGCATCGTGGATCTGCAGCCATGATTCGATTGTTTCGACGGCAACTGCGTGATTGAGCGTTGCGCCCTTTTCCCTGGCCGACTTCATTACAATCTCGATCGCCGGTGACTCTGCCTGCGCAGCGTTTTGAATGATCCGCTTGGTGGCTCCATCGATCCAATCCATTTTCAACATCTGATCGACGATAGTTGAGGAAATGTGAATTTTCCGGATGACCGGCAGCACCTTCACCTTCATCAAATCCGTAGGCCGCAGGATCGGGAGAATCTCGACCTCGCCATCAACATCGGCAATTCGTTTGAAATAACTGGCCATCTGCCCTGCGCTGACCGCTTTGCTGTTACGCTGCAAAACCAAAATACTGTTCTCGAAATCAAAATAGAACGCCGAGCATTCGGCCATCCCCTCATCCTTATCGAGATTCACCGCAGTGACTTTTCCATTCAGATTGGCGCGAAATCCGGCCGGAGCCATTGAGATCCGCATCATGTCGCCCAGGTAGCCGTCTTCGCTCAGCGTGCCGCGCGCCAAACGGAACCAATCGTCATTGATATCCGCATTCCTCTTCTCGCTGTCGAGTGGCTTTTGATGAAGTTTCCGCAGGATGGATTCGAAATCTGTCCCGTCCGGAATTTCAACAGTGAAGAAGTCAATTTTGGCCGATTTATGCATGCCCCGCTCTCCTAATCGCGGGCGGGGAAAGGGTCAAACATTTCGTCCACTATCAGCGGACTATTTGATCGCTTCCAACTCCTTCAAGAGCTCCTCAACCTTTTCAGGATGCTCCGCCTGAAGATTCTTTGTCTCGCCGGGATCATCCTTAAGATTGTAGAGCTGCACTTTCGGGAGATTTTTAACGAGTCCCTTATCGATCTTGGAAAAACCGCCGGACTCCGGACCTGTGATCAATTTCCAGTCACCCGACCGCAACAAAAAATGCTTCCGTCCCGCCGCCATCGCGATGGGTCCGCGAACCGCCTTGCCTTCCGCCTGAGTTCCCTTCAATACACTGAGAAAACTCTCGCTATCCGGAGCCTGTCCCTCAGGAATTTCGCGATCCGCCATTTCTGCCAGAGTCGCAAAAACGTCGGTGAAGCAAATTGTCTGAGCGGTCGTCGAGCCGGCTTCCACTGTACCCGGCCACTTCGCGATAAAAGGCATCCGGTGGCCGCCCTCCCAGGCATCGGCTTTCATTCCACGAAGCCCGCCCTGGCTATCGTGCCCGAATTTCTCGACGTCCTCCTCATACCAGACAGGACCATTGTCGGCGGTGAAAATGACAAGAGTGTTCTCACTCATTTTGGCCTCATCCAATGCCGCAATTACCTGACCGATCTGATGATCGACCATGTTCACAAAATCCCCGTAAATTCCTGCCCCGCTCTTTCCCAGAAATTCCTTCGTCGGCAACCACGGTGTGTGAGGTGCTGGATAAGCAAGATAGAGCATCAGCGGTTTTTCCGATCCTTTTGCAGCATGCCCTTGAATCACTTTCACGGCTTCCTCCGTGAAGCGCGGCATCACGTCGACGAGTTCTAAATCTGGGGCAATGCCACCCGCCCTCCAGAATTCTCCCTGAATCGGAGTCCATCCTTCGGTACTGTTGGCTTCGATAGTGTTGCTTGGAGGTGTCACCGCTTTCGTTCCCCGGATATAGAAATAGGGCGGAATATCCGTTGAAGCCCGAATCCCGAAATAGGTATCGAATCCTCGATCCGCCGGACCGCCGCGCAGAGGGCCCTCGAATTTTTCATCCTCAAAAAATCCCAAGTGCCATTTGCCGACCATCGCAGTGGAGTATCCCGCTCCCTGCAAAAGCGACGCGATCGTCATCCGACCTTCGTCGATGACGGCGTTGTTCTTCCATTTGATTTGCTTTCGGAAAGGATAGCGACCCGTCATCAAACCATAACGCGAAACGTGACAAAGCGGACCGGGTGCATGAGCATCGGTAAATTTCATCCCCTCCGCAGCGAGACGGTCGATGTGCGGCGTGGGGATTTTCGATTCAGGATTGAAACACCCCGGATCCCCATAGCCCATGTCGTCAGTGAGAATGATGACGACGTTCTGGTTTTCGGCAGCGGTCAGGATACTCGCGAAGGCGAAAAGCAGGAAAAAGGCTCTAAAGTTTCTCATGAGCTCTGAATGTAGAGCTCAAAGCCGAATTGAAAAGCAGGTGCTTTGTATTTCCAACTGCGAGAGTCCCTCCCGAAAACGGAAAGGCATTTCGTGCTACCTTCAAAATTACAAAGCCTCGATCGCCTTCTCCGCCGCTTCCTTCGATCGCGCGTCAGGCTTTTCAGCATCGAGGATTTTCTGATACGCCTCTTTCGCTTCGGCTTTCTTCCCCGCCGTGGTCAAAATTTCCCCAAGCACTACCAGCGATGAATCCCGCCAGTAGCCCTTCGTTTTCTCCAGGTCTATTCGATGGATAGTCTTAATCGCTTCTTCATGTTTTTCCTGGCGGGACAGAATCCGCGCGGCTCCCTGTACTGAGCGAAATTCCTCAGCGCCGCCGATCTGCTTCAGGTGCTCGAAATTTTTCCGATACGCTTCGAGGGCCCCGGCGTCATCCTGCAGATTCATTTCCCGATTGCTTCCCATCGTCGCAAGGATGCTGGATCGAACGCGCGGGTCAGGGGTATATTTCAGCGCCAGCTGAAAATCATTGTCGGCTCGTTTGCCCTCTTTCAAATAGTTGAACGCCCTGCCCCGAACAAAAGCTCCGGCTCCCTGCTGCCAGAAGGGCCACTGCCCCAGATCCTCGCCGCCGTATTCCTCGACCAACTCCGCCCATTTTCGTTCCTCGAAGAGATTCTCCATCTTCACGGTTCTAGCGACGGAGGCGAGCGGAATCTGCGCTGCCAATTCTGCGGTTCGCTCCGGCTTTTTGAGATAGCGCGCACACCGTGCAGCCTTGCTCAAGGCATCTGACTTCTGAAAATCCGTTACCCCTTCTCCTGATGCCATCACTCGATACGCTGCCTCTGCGTCTTTCCAATTCCGCTTTCTCACAAGTTGATCCGCTGCTCGATCAGCGATGATGTAATCGCTCACTGAATCGTCGGCCGGAAACTGGTGTGAATTACCTCCAAAGAAATGAGCAAACTTCATCGGCTCGTGAAACCCTTTGGTACCAGTCGGGGAAAAAGCGGAAAGCTCGGAAGCATTTTCGCGAATCCGTTGCCGACAAACATTGATATGCCAGGGCAGGCTCAGGGTCGGCTTGCGTCCGATGATCAAATGCAATGGATCATTTTCATCCTGCACCACAGGAAGCCGAATCTCGACTGTCCAATGGTCATCAGCAATGTGAGTCGCGACTTCCGCCTTTGCATCCCAGCGGAACCAGTTATCGCGGCTCGCTCCCCGATCAAGATCGACCACTGCTCCTGCCGGATTCACCACCACCTGGTAATAATTGTGAGCATCGGTGTTGATCAAAAACTCGATAGCATCCCCATACCCTGTCTCTTATACACATCTCCGAGCCCACGAGACCGAGGCTGATCT
>CAJXQE010000425.1 GCA_913058215.1 uncultured Verrucomicrobiales bacterium | reverse complement strand
CGATCAGACTAATCAGATCCTGGCGCAGAGCTTCCATCTCGCGTCCCAGACGGCCTTCCAGCTGTTGATTCGCTGCTTTCACTGCGAGATCAGTCTGAGCTGAAATCAGATCCATGATCGCTTCGGCCTGAGTCAGGTCGATTCGGCCGTTGAAAAAGGCGCGCTGCGAAAATTCACCCGGAGCCGCCGATTCAGCTCCTGCTGCCAGCACAGCATCGAGAACACATTTTGTAACAACGACACCTCCGTGAGTGCCAATTTCGACCACGTCCTCCCCGGTGAAGCTGCGCGGTCCGCGGAAAAAAGTCACCAGCACTTCGTCCAGTTTGGTTCCTTCCCGGTCGTAAATCTCACCAAATACCTGCTGGCGGGCCGGGAGCTCGCCCCCTTTCGCGGACCTAAAAATTTTGTGGATGATTTCAAGCGCCATCGGACCACTGATCCGAATCAAAGCGACCGCCCCTTGTCCCGGAGGCGTTGCAATCGCAGCAATGGTTGAGATTTTCATGATCGATTAAGAAGTCCTTCCGAATGTGGAAGAATTTCGGACACAAGCAACGCGAAATCCCTTGGCTCAGTCCGGAAAATCGCTAAAATCCGCGCCGTGAATACCCCGATGCTCAATGAAATGCCGGATGAGGACAAACCGCGCGAAAAACTGATAAACAGAGGTGCCGCAGCTCTGTCAGATGCGGAAATCATGGCCCTGTTTCTCGGGACCGGCCGTGAAGGGCTGAATGTCGTAGAGTTGGCGAGGGAGATTATTGAGAAATTCGGAACGCTCCGTAATTTGTCCCGGGCAAGTATCGAGGAACTCTGTCAGATACACGGTATCGGGCCGGCCAAGGCCGCACAACTTTGTGCAGTCTTCGAATTCGGACGCCGCCTCGCCCGTGAACCCTACTCGGAGAAGGCTATCGAATCCCCGGAGGATGTATTCGAATTGCTTGGAGCCGACATGCAGCGCTTGTCTCAGGAATCTGTCCGGGCAGTTCTTTTGAACCGCAAAGGCCGCTTGATTCATATCGCAGAGGTTTTTGTAGGCTCAGGAAACGAGTCGCTCGCGAATCCTTCAGAAATCCTTAGAAAGGCGATCAGCCATGCCGCATCGACCCTGATACTGGTTCACAATCATCCTTCCGGCGACCCCTCACCCAGCCAGGCAGATCATCAGGTAACCAAACGAATGAAGAATGCCTGCGAAGCTGTTGGCATCGAATTGGCGGATCACATTATTATCGGTTGTTATTCCAGAGCAAACGACGATCCCTATTTCAGCTTCCGCGAAGCGGGATTGCTCTAACATTTTCCAGTATGAATATACATCCCACAGCGATTGTTTCCCCTGACGCTGAACTCGGCGAAAGCGTGACCGTCGGCCCTTTTGCGATCATCGAAGAAGGCACGAAGATAGGAAACGGGTGCAGGATTGATGCTCAGGGCCAGATCAGAAAGGGAACGACTCTCGGAGACAATTGTGAAGTCGGATCCGGCGCAATCATTGGCGCTAACCCCCAGTTTGCGGGCTTTGATCCGTCTATTCCCTCGGGCGTCAAGGCCGGTGCGAACAATATCTTTCGAGAATATGTGACGATTCATCGAAGTTTTCAGGAAAACGTCGACACGCTTGTAGGGGACGGAAACTACCTCATGACGGGCACTCATGTCGGTCATGACTCCGTCGTCGGGGATGGGAACACGACGGCAAACAATGTGATGTTTGCCGGTCATGTCGACATCGGGAACTATTGCTTCTTTGGCGGTGGAACAGGCATCCATCAGTTCATCAGAATCGGAGATTATGTGATGGCTCAAGGGCTGAGCGGATTGAGCCAGGACATCCCGCCTTTCTGCATGACAGCAGCCGGAGTGAACATCATTTCGGGCCTGAATATTATCGGTATGCGCAGGGCTGGATTCGATCCGCCGACCCGAACCAGAATCAAGCAGGCATTTGCCATGATTTATCAAAAGAAAATCCCCGCCAATGAAGCGTTTCAAGAGATTCCAGAGGAAGACAGAAGTGAGGCAATTCGTTCATTTTTCGCTTTTTTCGAATCCCCGGGTAAAAAGGGCATTTGCTTGAAATTAAAAAAATAAGAGAGATAGTTAACAAATGTTAATCAATTGGCCGAAAAAGTGGATTTTTTGTTGGTGTTTTAGCGATAAACGCGTAAATGAGACTTGGTAAATTGACTTAAATTTGCCACTCTTCGAATTGTACTCGCAGTCCGCTTTGATTCTTCAACCCAACAGACTCTTTTCCCGCATCTTCGGGAATGCCGACCGTCTCGGTTTCGGCCTGTTGCTCAGCGCCCTGATTTGCCTGCTTTCTCTTCCCCTCGCAGCACAGGATTCTGATGAAGAAGACTCTGAGAACATGGACATCAAGTCCGACTTCTCAGACTATGACAAGAATCTCGGGATTGCCCGTGCCTCTGGTGACGTCGTCGTAAAATTCGGAGCGGTCACGATCAAAGCCGAACAAGTTGAGTTTCATCAGTCCTCCGGCAAAATTTTCGCCCGCGACAATGTTCGTGTCTTCAAGGGCGGAGAAATTTACGATGCTGAGGAAGTCATCTACGACACCCGGACTGGAGAAATGACGACCTCCGAACTTCGCAGTTCACTGGAGCCGATTTTCTATACCTCGAACAACATCAGCAAGCCTGCCGGGGATGACAGCATGATCGAGCTCCTCGATTCCACTTTCACCACGCACGACTCGGCAAATCCCAACTTCCGACTGAAGGTCAACAAGCTTCAAGTTTATCCCGGTGAAAAAATCGTGATGCACGGAGCGAGAGTTTACGCGGGCAACATGCCGGTGTTTTATTTTCCCTACTACGTTCAACCTCTCGATGAAGAGCTCGGCTACTATTTCACCCCCGGTTGGAATTCAGCGTGGGGAGCCTTCCTTCAAAACCGTTACGGTTTTATGTTGCCGAATGACATTCTTGCCAAAGCTCACCTCGATCTTCGTTCTGAGCGGGGTGTCGCCGGCGGTCTTGAGTTGGAGTTTCCCGAATTCAAGAAAAACGACAACATCGGTCGCGTAAACTTTTACTACGCCCAGGACCAGAATCCCGAGATCAGTTTTAATGGTCGCCCTCGAAAAGATACAATCACCTCAAATCGCTACCGTGCCAATCTCCAGCACCGGATCTATTTCCCGGGGAGCGAAGATAAAACGTTCTTTGTCGATTTTGACATCAACAAGCTGAGTGACCAGTTCTTCTACGAAGATTTCTTCCCTTCAGAGTTCCGAGTCGATCCTCGTCCTGACAATCTCATCAATCTGACAAAGGTTTTTGAACAGGGTGAGATCTCACTGGTGGGCCGCTTCCAGTTAAACGAGTTTTTCCAAACCGACACCCGCGCTCCCGAGCTGGCGATCGACATCATCCGGACCCCTCTGGGTGATACCGGGTTTTTCTACGACGGGATGACCTCCTACGGCATCCTTGACGAAGAACTTGATCCGGACGCAGTTCTTGCCGGCGCTATTGATCCTGCAGGCTTCAACCGCTTTTCCACTTACCACGAGTTCCTTTTTCCCACGACAGTCGGAGGTTGGCTCAATGTTGTTCCCCGCGCTGGAGCCGGATACACCAATTATTCAAATTTCGAGACCCCCGGCCTCGGTTCCATCGACCGCACGACCACTCACGCCGGTGTAGACCTCTCTTTCAAATTGTCCAAACGTTCACCGAATGTTTTCAGCAAGGCTCTGGGCGTAGACGGATTGCTGCACGTAATTCGACCATACGTGAACTACTCTTTCACCAGCACTGATGACATCAATGGCCGTTTTGCTCCAATTGATCGCAACACCCTGACGACTCGCCTTCGACCAATCGATATGCCTCTTTTTACGGCGGTCGACGATCTCAGCGACTGGCAGATTGTTCGGGCTGGTATCTCCAACAAATGGTTCACCCGCCGGAACGGCGCGACTCATCAGTGGCTTTCGCTTAACAACTACATCGAGGGTTACATTGAGGATCCTGAGTTCGACCGTGATTTCTCTAACTTCTTCACTGAAGTCGAATGGCGCCCCCTCCCCTGGCTCTCAGCCCAGACCACCGCTCAGGTTCCTGTTTTCAACGATGTCCTCGATTTCTCCGAGATCACCAGTCAGGTCAATTTCATGCCGACCGATTGGTTTCGTTTTGGCGTGGGACACTACTACCTCGAAGACCATCCTTTCTTTCAGGATTCCGACCTGATCGCTCTGAATACCTACACCCGTCTTAGCGATAACTGGGGCTTCAGCACTGCCCACCGATTCGAAGCTGACGATCAGACACTCGAATACCAGCAATATTCTATCCACCGCGATATGGCGAGTGTGACGGCCAGCCTTGGGACAATCATTCGGGATAACCGCAACGGAAAAGAGGAGTTCGGAGTTCTTTTCAGCCTGACTCTGAAAGCTTTCCCGAAAGTATCTCTTCCAGTTGATTTCCAACCTGGATCCCTCGGAGCAGATGACGATAGAGATCTTTGATCTTCAATGTCCCCGTTCGATTCGAACGTAATTTCCGTTAGGAATCCATCCTCACTTCTTATTGACGGAACTGTTCCAATTATTGGCTGGCCAATTCCTGATTGCGGCTATATTCCCGCTCTTTTCTTAGACCTTTAGACAATTTTATGAAGCTCACAATTATCGGCTCCGGATATGTAGGACTCACCACCGGCGCCTGTTTCGCTGAAGTCGGCCACGAAGTGATGTGCGTCGACAATGATGAAAAGAAAGTTGCTACTTTGCTGAAGGGCGATATTCCGATCTACGAACCTGGACTTGCAGAAATCGTTACCAAGAATGTCGCAGCCGGCCGTCTTAAATTTACGACAAATACTCCCGAAGGAGTTGCTCATGGCGACGTTGTCTTCATCGCCGTACCGACCCCTCCCAATGAAGACGGATCTGTTGATCTGAAATTCATCGAAAAGGTTGCCCGGGAAATTGCACCAGCGATCAAGGAATACAAAGTCATAGTGGACAAGTCCACGGTGCCCGTGAAAACCGGTGAGAAGGTCACTGAGACAATCCGTCGCTACGCACCGGACGCCGACTTCGATGTGGTCTCCAACCCGGAGTTTCTTCGAGAGGGTTCAGCTGTAGCAGATCTTATGAAGCCGGACAGGATCGTTTTCGGCTCCAATAGCGACAAGGCCTCGGCCCTGATGAACAAGATCTACGAACCCTTCCGCGCACCGATTCTGGTCACAGACATCAACAGCGCAGAACTCATCAAGCATGCCGCCAATTCTTTCCTGGCCCTCAAGATTTCATACATCAATGCCGTGTCCGCCATTTGTGAAGCAAGTGATGCCGATGTGGAGCTTGTTGCTGAAGGCATCGGTATGGACAAACGTATCGGGCGTTCCTTTCTGAACGCAGGCCTCGGCTACGGAGGGTCCTGCTTCCCAAAAGACATCGCTGCATTTATCGCGATCAGTGATCAACTTGGTGTCCCGTTTAATCTTCTCAAAGAAGTGGAGAAGATCAACCGCTCTCAACTGGGCCGGTTCATCCAAAAAGTGAGGGATGCACTCTGGGTTCTTGAAGAGAAGAAAATTGCTGTCTGGGGCCTTTCCTTCAAGCCCGACACTGATGACGTTCGCTGCTCGGTGGCCATAGAGCTCGTCGAAATGCTCGTTGCGGAAGGTGCGGAAATCACCGCCTTCGATCCCAAGGCAATGGAACTGTCTCTTATACACATCTCCGAGCCCAC
>CAJXQE010000424.1 GCA_913058215.1 uncultured Verrucomicrobiales bacterium | reverse complement strand
CCATTTTAACCGAGGCGGAGATTTGCTCTTCGGGAAATTTCCGGGCACCGGCGGCCCATTGACCGGGAAAGAAGGGGAGATCCGCTTTCAAGTTGAATGGATTCACATCGGGGTGGGTAAACGCACCGTTCAAATTTGCCCTTTCCTCTTTTGCTGAGAGACTTACGGATAGTTTTCCCACTGGAAGGTTTTCTTCTTCCTGAGGGACAGCAATCTCTGAAAGATCGAGCTTCGCTGCGATCTCAGGAACGGCAGGACTGCCCGATATCTGAAAATTGGTGTCGAGATTTCCGAGAACCGGAGGCTTCGGCTGAACCAGCTGCATGATTTCATCGATCGGCAGTTTGTCGGTGGTCAGTTCCAGCATCAGAGCGGACTCCTGCTGAAACCAAAGTTCCGGAGTCAGCTTTTCAGGATCGAGTGGGACCGTGGCGGCGAGTGAGAGGACTTCGCGGTCGGCATGTGTTCCGGTAAAGGTGGGGATGCTGAGAACCTTGTCCTTCCATTCTAAGGTTCCGCTGAGATTGAGTGGTTTGCTTTTCACTTCCAGTTTGGAAATTTCAACGGAAGTGTCGGCGTAGTCTCCGATGAGAGAAAAGCTGATCGGGGGAGCGCCACCGGAAAGTGAAAGCCCTTCGCCCCTGGCACTTAGGTTTCCCTGATGCTTCTTATCGGTAACATTACCTTCACCCTCCCAGTTCATCGAGGTGGTAGTTGGGAGCAGTGCGGCAAAGTTTCGATCCGCAAGGAGGTCGCGGAGCTTGCCTTTACTTTTAAGGTCGGCCGAAATGTCGAGCTTCCCGGAATAAGCCCCGGTCTCAAGATGATAGGTTCCTTCGCCAGCGACAGATGATCTTTCATCGAGGGGAAGTGAAAGCGTAGCGTCGATTGTTTGGGGGGCGGAAACATCGGCAGTGATGTTCAGGTCACCGATCTGAGTGTCGGCCATTGCCAAGGTTTCGGACTGAACTTTCGCCGATCCTTTTTCCAGTTTCCCTTCCCGAAGTTCGAAGCCTTCCAGGCTTGCTGAAAGTGCACCGGTAAGGGCCATGCCGGGGGCGGCTTCAGGAGCGAAATCCTGAATGACTTGCTCGATGCGTTCGATGAGAAGGGTGGCATCCAAAGCAATGGGCTCGGCTGCGAGATTGGAAAAGTCGTTCGCGTTCGAGAGCCCGATTGATGCGCCTGCGTCGACGGCAGCGGTGGATTGATTCAGTTTAAGTGCTGCGACGAGAGATTTTTCGCCATCCTTTTCCAAGGTCCCGGCGTGCATCTCCATTTTCTCGAGAGCAGTCTCCTTCCACTTGAGACCGGTCATGGTGGAATCGAGATTCAGGTCCCAGGTCTTCGGTGAAGAAATGTTTCCGCCGTGTTTTAAGGTGAGTGCCAGTTTGGAATCCTCTCCCGCAGCTTTGGCATCGGGAATGAAGGTCAGGTCGGCCTTTGAATTCAGATTGCCGAAGGTGCCTTCGCTTTCGATGGAGCCGTTCAAGTTTCCGTCGATAGGCAGCTCCTGGATCGCAAAGCTGGAGAGGGATGATATGGCAAGACTATCTGCTTTTACGTAGACAAGGACGGGCCCGGTCTGTTCGAGAAAGCCACCTTCTGATTTCGGATCGAAGGGAAGTTCTGCGGAGATCTTTAGCCGCTCTCCGATGTCGTCACTTGCCGTCAGTTTCGGAATGATGATTCGTTCCCCATCCCAGTTTGCCGCGCCCTGGATCGATATGCTTTCGTTCACCAGGGAAATCTCGGGAACACTGGCCCTGGTTTCGCTGTAGTTGGCAGAAACCTTCCCCTTGAATGGAATACCGTCGAGGAGAGTAGATTCCGCGAGATCAAGCACCAGAGTTCCGGTATGGGCATTCTCAGTGACATCACCCTTGCCCTTCCAACTGGTGGAAAGGGCGCCTCTGAATTTTCCGTCTGCTCCAAAGTGAGCGAGGATTCGTGAAAGCGTGTCATCGGTTTCGATGGCGATGGTTCCATTGCCTTCGTACGTGAGGTCAGCAGTGTTGAAACCGGCCGTCACCTTGACTGCGTTTTTGTCACTGAGAGTCGCATCCGCCCGCAGTTCGATCTGGTCGGGTTGGGTGACGCGGGCTGCAATTTGAACATTCCCAACGGACTGACCATCCCAGCTCGGATTCCGGGAAAGAATCAGCGCGCTGCCGGATTGAAGCGTCTTCCCATTGGCGATTTGAAAGCTGGAGATTTTCGCCTCAACGACACCGTCGAGAGGGAGTTCGGGGGCAATTGGTTCCAGAAGAGTCTTGAGAGAGGTGATGGCAATTTCCCCACCCAGCGAAACCGGAGCCTTTGCGAGATCAGCTGTCTCGCGCACAAGATGGAGAGGGATGTTCGCGTTCAATGCCGCACTTGCTCCAGGCGCTGACAAAGTGAGGTTCGCGTTCTCGCCGGTCAGGTCGACGGCAACTGAGTTGACGATAAAGTCCTCCCAGCCCACTTCTGATAAAAGCAAAGCTCCTTTAATCTTCCAGGTTTGAGGTTTGGCAAAGTCACCTTCGAAATCGAGCCCCAGCCGGAACAGTTCACCAGTGAGGGGAAGATCCTGTCCTGCCAGTTCGACAACTTTTCCGAGATCGAGCTTCTGCCCTGCCGGCATCTCCAATGAGGCCTTTCCGATGGTGGAATACTTTGCCTTCAGGGTGGTTTCGTCCGCTTTGATATCGGTTTCGATTTCGAAAATCCCCGGGCTCGATTCCGCCACGACAGTATTCTGGAGCTCAATCCCATCCAATATGGGAACAGAGTTGATCGTCAATCGGTGTTCCCCTTTGTCGATCGTGATGGCTATGTCTTCTCTCTCAGCGATGGCTGCGAGCTTGAGAGCCTGGATCGTGAACTCACCATTATCATCGGAGGGTATGGAGAGAGCGAGATTTTCAATTTCGTAGATCTCTTCTCCGACCTCGATGGTGGCGGATATTTTTTCGAGCGCAATATCGGCATCCAGCAAATTCCAGAATGGACTGAAGTCTGTCGCTTCGGATTTTTCCTGCGGTTTCTTCGCAGGAGCGGGTGTCGATTCCGGTGGCTGGTCTGATGATTCGGGGAGCCTGAGGTGTAAGTGTAGATTGTTCACTGCAACAAGATCGAGCCAGTGAAACTCGCCAAAGTTTCTGACAAGATCGAGAAAGCGATAGCCGACTTTTGCTTCCTCCAGAGTGACTTCCACAAGGGGGGAATCGGTGCCGTTCAGGCTCACTTCATTGAGGGAAAACCCGGACCAGAGATTCCCACGGATTTCGAGTTGGCCGGAGATACCCTGTCCCTCGGCAGCTTTCAAAGCGGCATATTGCCCGATGAGACGAAAGCCGGGGCCTGAAAGAAAAAGAACTGCGCCGACTAAAAGGAGAAAGGCAATAAGGAATACAAGAAGGCATCCCTTCCGTTTCGATTTCACGGAAGGTTTTTCCTTGGAAGGCGGATCCTTTGTGGATGGCTCTTCAGGCTGTTCGTTGGACGCGGTCAATGCAATGGGGATATCTGGGACTGGTAAGGCCCCGGAACCGATCTTCAAGTCACCGGGCAGGTCGGTGTAGAAGACGGATTTCGTGTTCGAGCAGTCACAAAGATACGGCACTTTCCGCTCTCAACATCGACTTTTCCCAATCAGGAATGGATTTCTCTCAGAGATACGATGGTCTCTACAATCAAAGAAATATTTAAGAAATACTGTAATTACAGGAACCAAAATCACTATTGTGGAACCCATTCGGGCACGAGCCGCGAGACATTGAGTACGGCAAACCCCACTCGCCGAGTGAGGTCGCTGCCCCTCTACCGGAGCCACCGGCAGGACTGGTATTTCATCGACTAAAGTCGACGCTACGGGGCGGCGAGCCCCATAGATAATTCTACTGACGGTTGGGTAAGGGATCGGAACCCCTAGCGCGCTTTCAGAAAAGCAATCAGGTCGACCATTTCCTCTTTGGTGATCGCCGCTTCCAGTCCAACCGGCATCAGAGAGAGACCGGTGGTGCTGAATTGTTTGATCTCGGCTCGAGGTACTGTTTGAGTAACTCCACCGGGAAGTCTCAGTGCGACTCCGGCTTCGTCATCAGTGAAGACCAGTCCGGAAATTGATGTGCCGGCTTTGTCTTCAACGACCGTAGAAACCCAGCGCTCTTCGACCGCACGATTTGGATCGAGAATGTCCGTGAGCAGAGCCTCGGACGGCTTGTTTTTTACATCAGCAAGAGTAGGCCCAACCTCGACACCGATCTCACCCAGTTTGTGGCAAGTCATGCAGGCAGCTTTTTGAAAAACGGCTTTCCCTTTTTCAGGGTCTCCTTTGTGCTCCTTCAGCGCTGCGCTGTATTCACTGATCAATTTGGCGCGGTCGCTGTTGGTCTGTCCGAACAACTCATCCGCCAGTGATTTGATTTCTTCGTTCTTGGAACGCCCGTAACTCCAGCGTGTCATTGGAGGCATCATTGACGCGGGAATATCACCGGCCTTCATTTTCTTCATCAGAAGAAGCCCGGTGGTAGCATTTCCAGAGATCAAAGCGAGAGCCTCACGTCGCGGGGTCGGTGCGAGGTTGTCCCATCTTTCAAAGAAGAAATTGGCAACCTTGGTGCGGTCCAGTGATGTCGTTGCACGACATGCCGCTTCCTGAACAGACGCAGGTTCCGCAGGAGCAATCAGCTTGTCAATAATCGGCAAGGTCTTGTCGATTCCCTGTTGAGCAACGAGGGGAAGAGCGGCGATCCGGTTGGCTGCGGACTGCTTGGAGTCGAGGACCAACTCGGTCGCTTTTTTGAGAACGCTGCTAAGCACCTTGGCCTTGTCGCCAATTTCCTCAGGAGGGCTGGCCACGAGTGCCGCGATTGTTTTCTGCTTCAGTTTTCCTTTGCGGAGGCCGGTGGAAAGACCGTTGACGACCGCGAAATGCCACCACGCAGGATTGCCTTCGAGTTTTCCGATCACGGTGCCGAGTGAAGTGGGATTCCCGTCGGTAGCAGCAAGGCTTGCCAGATCTTTCAACAGAGCAGTCTTATCAGCGCTGCCGGATTCAAGGAATTTTGAATCACTGAGCAGACCGGCGAGGACGGCTCCAACACGTTCAGGATGAGAACTCATCACGGCGCGTCTCATCCAGATGTCAGCGGGAGAAGCTTTCACCATCGCGACGAGATCATCGGTTTTTCTTTCAGGTGCAGACTCAGGGAACATGGCGACAGAGAGAAACTGCACCCGGGGCTCCTTGTGAGTAGTCATTGCGGAAATGATCTTCTGAAGCGCGGCATCGGAAGCGAAGTGTTTGCTGACGATTTCCAGCGCATTCTCGACGAGACCGGGATCGTTCGAGGCCAGAGCTTTGGCGACATCAGCACTTTTCAGTTCTCCAAAGGCCTGGAGAATCCACATCGCGTGAGCTTTCGAAACGGCGGAATCTTCTTTTTCAAAAACTGCGCGAACGGCACCGGAGACAGATTTATCTTTGGCATCAACGATCAGACGTTGAGCCTGAACCCGCCGCCAGGCATTTGGGCTCTTCAGTTCCTCGACCAGGTCGGCTGCATTCTCAGGCATAGGTGAAAATCCCGGGCTCTTTTTCCCTTTCGGCACAAGTCTCCAGATCCTTCCGTGATCGACACCGGCCCGCATGTAGTGAGAGGCGAGGAAATCTTCAGGAAAGAAAATCGCGTGGTCAATGAAGCGGCGATACATGTCGCAAACATAGAGCGCACCATCGGGGCCGTTGCGGACATTGACCGGACGGGAC
>CAJXQE010000423.1 GCA_913058215.1 uncultured Verrucomicrobiales bacterium | reverse complement strand
GGGCTCGGAGATGTGTATAAGAGACAGGACTATATCACCGGAACAGTCCTCAAAGTTGACGGCGGGTTCGAGTGGCGTGGTTGCCGTGAGATCCCCGATGAAATTCCCACTTGAACCCGTTCTAACATTCTGTTACTAGATCGCGCTTTGAAAAGGCTCCAACAGATTCTGGCTATCATTGTTGCCGTCGTTCTTACCGACGCTCACTGGGCAGTGTTGCAATCAGTTGCCTGGGTGGAAATGGTTTCCGATGCAAGGGCTGATACTGAAGTGGAGTTCTCCGTGGCCATCCGGGACGTCATTTCCGGAGGACAACCTTGCGTAAAATGTTGCCTGATTCAGAAGGAACTTGATTCCGACCAGGAGCAGTTGCTCGAAGCGATCGCCAAATCCGGAACCGCTGCGCCTCTGGGCCGTTCCAGCGTTTTGCTTCCGCCTCGTAAGACCAAGAAGGCTACTTTTCATCCGGAATTCGCTCACTTTTTCGATAGCGACAGCTCGGATATAGACCATCCGCCACAGGTTTAGAAAGCACCCTCGCTTTTCTTTTCTAAAACCTTGCTGCAACTCTCCGACTTGATCTGGAGAGGCTTTACAGCACTTCAATATCTTGTCGCATCATTGCGTCAACCTGTTTATCTTTAATGTTTTAACTCTATTTTTTACGTATTATGAAATTTTCAAAATTTACCGCGATCGCCTTCATAGGATCAATCGCAATTACCAGCTTCGCGGGCGACTACACCGCTCCGAAAGAAATCGTCACTGATCATCCCACCGACGGATGGGATTCTCACCGCCCCGACAGCCATGCTCCAATCGGAGTGATGGGAGAGCACACTCACGAAAAAGGGGAGGTCATGCTTTCCTACCGCTACATGTACATGGACATGCGACCGAACTTCATCGGTAGCACTGAGGTGACGCCTCAGCAGTCTCTTGCCGCAGGATTCCTGATCACACCAACCAACATGCGGACTGAGTCCCATATGGTCGGTGCGATGATCGGCGCAACAGATGATCTTACTCTCGGATTCATGCTCCCCCACATCGACAAGTCGATGGATCACCTCGTCGCCACCGGCGCGACCTTTAACACCCAAGTCAGCGGAATCGGCGATTTCAAATTCGGCGGTCTTCTCGACTTTTGGGAAAAAGGAACCCAAAAGGCTCACCTGAACCTGATGGTCAGTGCTCCGACTGGATCGATCACCGACACCGATTTTGTTCCACCGGCAGGAGGTCCCGTCCGGCTTCCCTACCCGATGCAACTCGGCAGCGGATCCTGGGATGTTCTTCCCGGTGTCACTTATCTCGGACAGCAGGGTGACATTTCCTGGGGAGCTCAACTCCTCGGAACAATTCGATTGGAAGACAATGATCAGGGATATCAGTTTGGAAACGAAATGACCGCTAACTCCTGGGTGGCTTACCGTCTCTCTGATCGTCTCAGCACATCTCTCCGGGTCACTGGAAAAAGCTGGGGGGATGTTGAAGGAAGCGATCCACTCATTGGTGGTCCGGTTCCGACTGCCCGTCCCGACCTTCGCGGCGGAAGCCGTCTCGACGTCTTCGGCGGCATCAACTACAACTTCCGAAACGGTTTCCTCAATGGACACCGCCTCGCGGTGGAAGCCGGTCGCAGTGTTTACGAAAACCTCGACGGTCCTCAACTTGGAATGGATTGGATGATGACCGTCGGTTGGCAGAAGGCTTTCTAAGTCGGGCCGAATCGATTCAAGAGGGTAGGCTGCTCGATTCAACCCTCTCGATCCCAAACAGATTGAAAGAACACTCTTTCCCCGGGCGTAGAAGTCCGTGTTATGCACGGGTTTCTACGCTTTTTTGTCTATCTGCATCTTCTGCTGCTTCCTTTCAGTTCCATGGCTGAGGACTCACCGAAGATTGTCTTTCGCCACCAGATCAATCAGGATGACATTCTCAAGAAGCAAAAGGAGTATCGAAATGCCCTGGAGCGACTGGACGCCGCGCGTCTCGCCTTTGCCAGGCAATGGAACGCTGCCAATCGTTCCGGCAAAAAAGGGATTCGGGAAAAAGCCCGACAAGAACTTTTCACTGCATTGCTTCACGATATTTTCCCTGCCTGGTATGGAACGACCTGGGACTTCAATGGGATCACGGAAACGCCAGGTCATGGAAAGATCGCCTGCGGATACTTCGTGACGACCTGTCTCCGCGACGCCGGAGTCCGATTGCAAAGAATAAAACTCGCTCAACAGGCTTCCCAACGAATCATTGAAACTCTGGCGCCGGCAGATTCGAAGAAAATTCTCTACGGGAAACCGATAAGTGAAGTCGCAGAATACATCCAATCTCAGGGCACCGGAATCTACATTGTAGGTCTCGACACCCACACCGGATTTGTTGTGAACGACGGCGACTCTCTTGCCTTCATTCATTCCTCCTACTACCGCCCCCCATTCTCGGTTACCGCGGAACCGATCGAGGGGCAGAACCCGCTCGCTGATTCCAAATATCGCGTGTTCGGAAAAATCCTCGACGATATCATGATCGAAAAATGGATTACGGAAGGACAATACATCCTGAAACCCCGATAATATTTTCCGTGGAAACGCGAATAGAAATTCAATCGACAGACGCTATAATGATCGACTCTCTCTTCCGATGCTTTCCGTGGATTCCCGCCTTCTAATCAACACCTATGCCATCCATCTAACGATGGCATTTGCATTCGTCGTCACTTCACCCGCCGAAGACTTCACCGGACCTCTTCAGCCCTTCTTTGAAAAGCATTGTTACGAATGCCACGATGACCTGACTACAAAAGGCGGACTTGATTTGACCTCCATCCCCTCTGATCTGGATGACGATGCGACGATGGCAAACTGGGTGCGAATTTACGACCGTGTCAGCAAGGGGGAAATGCCTCCGAAAGACGAGCCCCGCCCAGAGCCCGGGTTCCAATCCGATTTTCAAAAAAGCCTCGAACCTTCTCTCATCGCCGCGCATCAGGCACAGAAAGGAACAGTCTTACGCCGACTGAACAGGACAGAATATCAGAATACGCTCAATGACATTTTTGGAATCAATATCGATGTGAAATCACTCCTCCCTGAGGATGGTCGCTCACACGAGTTTGATAACGTCGGTGAGTCGCTGAGCATTTCCATGGTTCAGATGCAACGGTATCTGGATGCAGCCAGGAAAACACTGGACGAAGCTATTGCCAGCCAAACGGCACCGGATAAATCGACAATCGTGCGCGCCAGCTATGCCGACACCCGTGGGGCGGAGAAATTCCTGGGGAAAAGTTGGTTAAAGCTCCCGAACGGAGCCGTGGTTTTTTATCGTAAACTTGGATACCCCACGGGAATGCTTCGCGAGGCCGCCTCCAGCAAGCGCGGACTCTACAAAATCCGGGTGACGGGATATGCACACCAGAGCGATAAGCCAGTCGTCTTCTCAGTCGGATCAACGACCTTCAAACGGGGAGTGGAGACTCCAACCTACGGATATTTTTCATTCCAGCCGGGCAAGCCGCAGACTGTCGAACTAACCGCCTGGATGGAAGAGCGATACATGCTTGTTGTCGAGCCTCAGGGAATCTACGAGCCGAACTACCTCATCAAGCGAATTGGAATCGAGAATTACGAAGGTCCGGGGCTCGCCATTCAACACATCGAAGTGGAAGGCCCTATCATTGATGACTTTCCCGGAAAGGGTCACGAAATGATCTTCTCCGGACTGAAACGTCAGGAAATCGAACCCTCGAATCCTGACACGAAAACCAAATCCTGGTATGTCCCCCAATTCGAAATCAAGTCTGATTCCCCGCGAACCGATGCTGAAAAGTCTCTTTCCCGAATTGCCGAAGTGGCTTTCCGACGGACGCTTACTCCTGAGGATCTGACTCCTTATCTTGATCTCTTTGACTCAGAACTCGCCCGGAAATCGAGCTTCGAAGAAGCCCTGCGAACTTCGATTCAGGCGATTCTTTGCTCTCCTGATTTTTTGTATTTGAAAGAGAAGCCGGGAAGACTCAATGACTACGCGCTCGCATCGAGACTCTCCTATTTTTTGAATCGAACACTTCCCGACGAAGCACTCCTCTCGGCCGCCGCATCCGGAGATCTGACAAAAAATCCCGAAGCGCTCAGGCAACATGCCTTGCGCCTGCTTAAGAGCGAAAACTCTTCCCGCTTCATCAACGACTTTACAGACGCCTGGCTCGACCTTCGTAATATCGAGTTCACGATTCCGGATAAAAAGCTTTTCCCTGAGTATGACCCGTATCTCAAGGATTCTATGCTGACCGAAACCCGAGGTTTTTTCCGCGAATTGATTTCGTCTAATTTGTCCGTGGTCAATGTGGTGAAATCTGATTTCATCATCCTCAATGACCGGCTCGCAGAGCACTACGAAATCGATGGGGATTTCAGTCCGGAGTTCAAAAAGAGCCCGCTTCCTCCCTGCGTTCCGCGCGGTGGGCTGATCAGCCAGGCTTCCATTCTCAAGGTTTCCGCGAACGGATCCAATACCTCACCCGTTCTCAGAGGAGTCTTTATCAACGAGCGCGTCCTCGGAAAATATCCGGCTCCTCCTCCGCCCGGTGTTTCAGGCGTGGAACCCGATACACGTGGCGTGGAGACTCTTCGGGAGAAACTCGCCAAACACCGGGACTCCGAAAACTGCAATTCCTGCCACGCCATGATCGATCCTCCCGGTTTTGCTTTGGAGAGTTTCGATCCTGTAGGAACCTGGCGGGAAAACTTCCGAAGCCTTGGCGAGGGAGAAAAGGTGGAGGAGATGACCAAAGGGGTTCGGGTAGCTTACAAGAAGGGCCTCCCGGTAGACTCCAGCGGCGAAGTCGAACCGGGCAAACCATTTTCAGGATTCGAGGAATTTCAAAACCACCTGGCGAAGGATCCTGATACTCTGGCGCGGGCACTCGCATCCAAGCTACTCATCTTTGCTTCCGGTCGCGAGATGGGATTTTCCGACCGAATAGAAATCGCCGCTATTGTCGAGAACTCATCAAAGAATGGATACGGTGTCCGCGATCTGATTCTCGAAGTGGTCGCCAGCGAAATTTTCCGGAACAAATAGAAATCACTTTCGATATGAAAACCGCTCCCCACATCGCAACCCGGCGCGCCCTTGATCGCCGCCATTTTCTAAAAGGTGCTGCGGGAACCGCTCTGGGACTTCCTCTGCTCGAAGCCATGCTTCCATGCTTCGGGAGAGCAGCGGACAACCCGGTTGACTCTCCGAAGAGGTTTGTCGCGATGTGTGCCACCCTTGGATTTCACACGCCTCATTTATTCCCGGAAAAAACGGGATCAGCCTATGCCCTGACTCCCTACCTTGAAAAGCTCAAGGACCACCGCAGCGACTTCACGGTTCTTTCCGGACTTTCCCATCCCGAACAGCAGGGTAATAGTGGCCATGCTTCTGAAATGACCTGGCTCACTTCGGCGAAGCGGCCGGGTCTTGCCGGATTTAAGAATACCGTTTCACTGGATCAGGTCATCGCCGACAAAGTTGGAATCGAAACCCGCTATCCTTATCTCGCACTTTCCACTGGAGGAGGATCAATGTCCTGGACCTCGACAGGAGTGGAGATCCCTTCAGAAGACTCCCCTTCCCGTCTTTTCAAAGCTCTTTTCGTCGACGGAACCGAAAAGGAAATCGAGAGTGACATTCGCGGACTTCATCGGGACCGAAGCATTCTGGATACAGTTCTCGGTCTGTCTCTTATACACATCTGACGCTGCCGACGAAGAGGATAG
>CAJXQE010000422.1 GCA_913058215.1 uncultured Verrucomicrobiales bacterium | reverse complement strand
TACACTATCCTCTTCGTCGGCAGCGTCAGATGTGTATAAGAGACAGATGTTGACCCGTGAGCCGACCGACCGTGAAATGGATATCGTAAAAGCCGAGATCAAATCCAAGGGCGATGAAGCATATGAAGGCATCGTTTGGGCACTGCTAAATACCCAGCAGTTTATTTTTGTGCAGTAAGTGCAGGTTTCGATACCAGCCTTAATGGGAAGGCTCACGCAGAATCGGAGCGAAGCGTAGATGGCCGGGCGAAGCGAAGGCAACCGCAGAGTTTTTCTTTTTGCACCCTCTCAATCCTGGTAGGACAGAAGCACTGATAAGAACTTCTTGAAAAAGCAATTTCCTGTCAGTCGTGCCATTCTCGACTGCCCCCCCTATTACTCTACTTCGACGCGGACACGCCCCACCGACTGCACAACCCGCACAAAAAAGCAGCGCAGGTGATGTGTGTGTTTATGGAGGAGTAGCGGTCTTGGTGGCAAATTCAATCGCGTCAAGCTTCGGCAATAGCGCAACCTGGGAATTTACCAATCCTCCGGGAAGTATAGAATCGATCTCATGCGAACGCCTATTTTCTTATTCGCCGGTCTCTCAATCATTGCCTTTCCGGGCACTGGAGCCGGACAGAACCGAGTCCAGCCCGGGCTACTGGAAGTTCCCGAAATCCGGTCGACCTGGGATGATCTCACCGAAGGCGTCACCACGCTGGAGGAATGGCGGGAACGGCGGGCGGCTCTGAAACAACGCTACCTTGATTTGCTTCGCGACCAGCACAAGCCGGAGAAGCCGGCCCTCGATCTGAAAGTCCACGAAACCGTCGAAGTTGAGGGCATCTACCAACGCCAACTGATCAGCTACCAGGTCGAGGTCGATGAGCGCGCTCACGCCTACATCGGTATTCCGTTGCAGCGCTCGGGAAAAGCACCCGCCGTCGTGGCGCTGCACGGCACCTATGAGAAAGGCAAGATGCGCGCCGCCGGCCTCATCGATAACCCTGACAAGGCCTACCTCGATCATCTCTGCCGCCGAGGTTATGTGGTCATCGCACCCGAGCACTTTGTTTCGGGACATCGCGTCCCGCCGGAGGGTTCCTATGATACGCGGCGCTTTCACCAGAAACATCCTGAGTGGACCTCGGTCGGGAAATTCAACTACGAACATTCCATCGCCATCGATGTGCTGCAGTCGATGGAGGAGGTCGACTCAGAGAACATCGGTGTCCTCGGCCATTCACTGGGCGGCCACGGCACCTTTTTTCTGGCAGCCTATGATGAACGGATCAAGGCGGCGGCCAGCAACTGCGCGGCCACATTTTTCCGCCACAATGCCCGGGTCGAGGCGTGGTCGCGCAATCACTGGTATGTCTATTTCAAACCGATCCGGGAAGGCCTGCTCAAGGGCGAACTGCCGCCGATCGATTTTCACGAGATCATTTCGCTGATCGCACCGCGTGCTTTTCTCGATCTCTCCGGGCTCAACGACGGCAATCCGGGCACCCAGCGGCAGCGCATATTGATGCTGATGAAGATCATGGATGTCTATGAATTGGAGAAAGCCCCGCAGAATTTCAGCTTCTACGTCCACGGACGCGGTCATTCAGTTGCCCACGAGTCGCGTTCGCTGATGTATGGCTTCATGGATGCGCATCTCAAACCGGGTGAGGCAACAAAAACGAAACTGGTCACGGAATAGTCAGTCGTCGATTCTTGACAATTCGGCAGACGAAAATCCGATTGAAATCAGCAGGGTCGGGTCGCCGATCCAACAGGGTAATCGGTCAGGAGAGCTATTTTCAATTTCAAAACATTGACTAAGCTCAATCCGCCTTCCACGGAGAAACGAGTCAGGCTACTTGGTAACAATTTCGGTTTCTTGGAGTTCGAGGCCGGGCAAAAGTCGCGCTTAAAAAATGGGTCATGAATGGGGCCGTTAAAGGGTGGCGAACGCTAACGCTAACTCTCCTTCCCCGTTGCCGCCATCACATGCCGGACTTCCTCAGGGGACAGAACGCGGGAATAGAACATCAACTCATCAAGATAACCGCCCAGGATGCTCTTCCCTTCCCGGCCAATGCGCACCTCACCCGGGTCCGGCTGAACCGCCTCAGGCATCTCATTTTCAGCGGCTGGTTTGCCATCAACATAAATCAAGGATTTCCCGGGTTGAAAGGTAACCGCGACATGCTGCCATACTTCGGGCTGCAATTTCCCTTCGGTGGTGACTCGGTAATTCTCACCGTCGGCGCCCCAAAGCTCCAGCTCGGGTTTCAACTCGTGAACGTTGAAGGAATAACCGGACTTCTTATCATGATTGTATTTGTCAAAGATCCGACCGTGACTGATAGGCCTCTCAATCTTGACCCACCCGGCAATGGTGAAACTTTCGCTAAGCAACTTCCGGTGATGGGCGACCCTGATCGTATCGGCAATGGTGCCATCGAACCCTCCGCCGCGTTTTCCGCCTTCGATCCACCCGTTTTTCTCGCTCCTGCCGTGGAACTCATTGCTGCTCTGATCCAGCACGCGACGATCCCCCTCCTTTTCATCAAAAGAATAATACAATACAAAACCCGGTGGGATCAGCGCGGCCTTTGGCTGCCCGGCTGCCAGTTTACCGAGTGGCGTTTGTTTGAGGATCTCGACTTCCTTGCGAACAGCGACAGCTTCATCAATTTTTCCCTCGGTGGTTAATGTGCGTTGAAGATTGACGAGATCTTTGAGGTGGAGGCGGAGCACATTCCTTTGCTGACCTTGAAGCTCTGCCTCGAGCTTTGTCATCGAATCGGCATAGGTGTTCTGAAGCGCGGCCAGTTTCGGCACAGACGAATCTTTGCCAGCACCGTTCTCCGGCGACGCGTCGAGAACCTTCAATTCTTCTACGACCTTGAGCACCTGATCGAGATCCCCTCGTTTCTGAATCTCAAGCTGGAGCTTTTCCAAGGCCCCGCGATAGCCTTCCTTCAGCTTCTCTACTTTTCTCTCAAAAGGAGATTGAAGCAGATCGAATTGCCCCTCAAATGCGACCCGGCGCTTTTCAAGAGTATCCGCGAAGGCGGATGAAGCGACGGCAACCGTCACGAAAATACACAGCCAGATCTGCGCTGAAACTAGAGAGGATAGTGTCATGGGTCGTATTCTTGCGGCTAATCAATTATACCTGGAACACCCCGAAATCCAATTGTTAAGTTGCCTGCGCGAGTTCGTCCATGGCTCACGCGGCAATCTAAAAAGGGGTCAGGAGAGAATGGCACTGCTGTAAGCAGAGTCATCGTGGACTCATCGAAAGAAGGAAGATTGGCATCTTCCGCTACAATCCATTGCCGTAGCAGAACTTGCAAAAGTTCTAGCGCCTGGAGCTTGAATGTCGGATCGCCTAAAGCAGTGCCATTCGGGTCAGATGAAAATTATTAACTTTCGATTCTTCCATTTTCATTCCTCTTTTCCCATGTGCGAATCGCGAGATGGTAATGCTTATCAAGCAATACCCGGGCAAAGACTTCCCAGCCCGTTCGTTGGCACACCTCACCGAGAGTCTGAACGAAGCATTTTCGATCCTGATCATCGAAGACGATTGGTTCACGCCGATTTCCCCGAGCCATCACGTGGTAGATGGCACCTTCGTATTGAATTCGCGGGGCTCGCGGCATCGGGAAAGAAGGTCCCTGCAAGAAGATGGGTCAAAAATTTTCCCCTGCCCCCTTTTCTTGCTCGAGTTAAAAGTCAATTTTCCTGGTAGAATTGGCGAACCCGCGATTGCTTGATCGATCGCAAGAGAGAATCAGGGCTTAGTTCGCCTTGTATTTGAAGTTTTTGAGAAAATTTACGACTTCGTCAAAGCTCTGATCTCTTTTTTTATACTCATACTTAAACAATACAGTAGAGCCGCCGATCCAACTGAGCCCCCTAAGGAATTCAAAATTGCGAGGATCCCCTCCTGCACGGTGTTGTTCATGTATGGAACAAGTGAAATAGTATGCTTTATCCTCTCCGATTTCCCAATGTGACGTCTCGGTGATATTTGATGCAGTTTGATAATCGTTCCCATTTTCGTATCTAGGCTTATTCACCAAATCTTCCTGCCAACTTTTGACAGTAGCTTCGTAATTTTCTGGCTTTGCATCAAACCCAACTATATCCAGAGTTGAAAGGTCCGACACAAAAATGACTCTCCAGCCGCCTTCGATCTGCATTGCTCGGGTATAATCGGGTAGCACGAATGGAGGCTTATTTTGTCCCTCGGCAACCGATGTAGAGAGAATAGTAATAGCCGCCAAGGTAGTGATGACCCCAAAAAGGGAGATTACGTTTGTCATAAAGGTTCCTCCTTTTAGAGGGGGGGCTAGCAAATGACAAGCGAAAGAACTCCAGATACGGGTCCAGGAAAACCAGGTGCGATTCTATTGTGGCCTACCACTTCCGCTTTTCTTCTTTCGCAACTTTGAATGCACAGCACTCCTCCCCCCCAAAATTCCTTAGCTAACATTGTAGGCCAAAGTGAAGTCGCCGGTAAAATCCGGTAAAGGGGGAAAGTAATCCCTACAGCCATGCACTCCTGACAAGGTGACTGAATCCCATGTCAGAAGAGAAAAGGGGTCAGGAGAAGATTACTGACGTTCGATTCCTCCATTTCGATTCCTCTTTTCCCATTTCAACTCTCTCCAATCGATCAAAGCGACGCACGGTCTGACTCACGTTTGCTGCGCTTTTCAGCGCAAGCCGATCCGCAATCCAGGCCTGAGGTGCGCTGGTCTGTTTCCAGATGGCCCACGCCAGGGATGCCTTTTTCAAGTCTCCTCGCCTACCCTCCCGGATTTCCGCCTCTTCCATTCCAAAGTGCAGGCATCCTTCCCGGATGATCTCCTCAGCGTCCTTAAGGGCATGGTCCCTCACTGCTGGACTGCCTTTCAGTCCTTGCCTGTTCTGTTTGAACTCGCACGGCTCGCGGCGTTTGGAAGAAAGGACCCTGGTTGGAGGTGTGTCAGTAATTTTCTCCTGCCCCCTTTTACTCTTCTGACCTCTTTTACTCTTTTACTTTTATGCTGTTGCCTAATCCTCCGACAATACATCGGAGGTAACCGTCTCAGGAGACCGAGAAGAGAAGTTAATTCTATGGCACACACCTACGCAAGCGCATTCATTGCCTTCTCGCATTGCTCGACTAACACTTGCGTTAAATAGCCCCAATAGTCCTCCGAACCAATCGTTTGCTGTAATGCTGCCGGAAGAAACCGCTGCATCTCGCCCACGAAATCTTCCCTTACTTTCGGGTCGTCCCGCATCTCGCCGAGACGCGATTCGATTCGTTTGATGAACTCTTCCGGTTCACGATGATGATCCCCAATTTTTTTGGAAATCAAATCCGTCGGCAATTCGATCCCCGTCTGATTCAACCAGCCAATATCCCATAGATCGCGATTTTTGATTCGGTTCTCTCGAAACGCGAAGGCAATGATCTTGTCGGCATGAATCTCCTCTTTGCTCTGAGCCTGAAGAATCAGTCCGGACGTTCCCAGATCCACTTCATACAAGTTGCGCAACATCATGGGGCGAGGATCGTGGCTGGGAATCGCACAGATATCGATATGAATTCGTTGAGCCGGTAAATGAGATTTTCCGGGGCGAGTTTCGACCGTCATTTTCCAGGTAGATACATTGCCCCCTGTCTTTTTAGGATCGGAAACACGCACCGGTAAATCGTAACGAATATGAATCCGCTCCACTAACAGATCTGTCTCTTATACACATCTGACGCTGCCGACGAAGAGGATAGTGTAGA
>CAJXQE010000421.1 GCA_913058215.1 uncultured Verrucomicrobiales bacterium | reverse complement strand
GAGATCAGCCTCGGTCTCGTGGGCTCGGAGATGTGTATAAGAGACAGCTCTGGGACAGCAATCCATCAAGCTTTCTCCGGGTGACGAAGTTGCAACCATATCCACCTCCTGCCTTCTCAACCCGGAGGCAACTATCGCGCTCATCGCCGTCGCCGCCAACACGCGTAGCGGCAAGTCGAACCCCATCGAATTGGGTGGCTACTATGTGGATGACGTCCAACTCACTGCAATCAAGCAGCCGCAGTTGCCGGTACGATTTGTGAAGCAGCCCTAGCACACCCGCAATTTGCATCTCCAAAAATGAATCAGAAAAACTTGATTCCCCTCTTCATCGTTTCGTTAGCGCTGTCCACCCTTCTTTCTGCCGAAGACGCCGCCGTGACCATCGACAACAAGAAAGATAAACTCGGACCCCTATTCACTTTCAAGGGTGGCGAAGACTGCCGTATCCCTTTTGATTCCGTCAGGCTCTGGGACTGCTCCGAGTAATCTGGAGGAAGGAAGTCCTCAGAGCGGGCATCCGTGCCGCCCTCAATGGAGATGCGGTAAAGTTCTAAGGCGCGTTTGCCGGTGCCATTGAGGAATCAGCCGTCGCCAGTGCGATCGATCCCGAGGCAGAGGCTCTGGTGAAGGCAGTGGCAGGAATCCCGAAAAATTGGAAATCGCGTGGTCTCGATGGGGTTTCAGCCGAACCAGTGTAAGCGCTCCACGATTTTCAGAAAATTTTTGTCCAATTTCAGGCCGTTTCGGGGACCTGATGAAAAGGAATGGAGTTTCTTCATGCCTCCAACCGACGAGCCCACCCCAAAAATTCACAATTTGACCCCACAAACTATGATAAAGAAATACGGTATCCCCATCCTCATCCTGATCGCGCTTGTCTCGCTACCGATGTTGAATGCCCAGGATCTGGACATTCCCGGATTGGAAGAAGCAGCTGCGCCAGCAGCTGCCACGGAAGACGCCCCGGGAACGGCAGCCAAAGCAGAGATCAATCTCTGGTCGATGATCAAAGCCGGCGGACCAACCATGTTTGTGCTCGGAGCGCTTTCGTTCGCCGTGATTGGTCTGGTCGTTTACGGATTGATCGACCTTCGCAAGCCAAACTTTGTCCCGGATGCACTGCTCGGCAGCCTCAAAGGTGACTTGGAGGGGTTGGACCTGGAGTCGGCTCGGGCCAAGCTGCAGCCCAGTGATAACTGCCTCTCTGCGGTGATGGATGCCGGCATTCATTTCTTGTCGAAGAAAGGCTACGAGGCGCTTGAGACCGAAAAGTTTGAAGAGGTATTAGGATCTGCCAATGAGCGCTTCAACCGGGGACGGGCACGCACCATTAACTACTTCTCTATCATTGCCCAGGCTTCACCGATGCTGGGGCTTCTCGGGACCGTGGCGGGTATGATCCTCGCGTTCGGAAGTTTGAGTAGCTCCGGTGGTGGTGATCCCTCTGTTTTCGCTGATGACATCTCGATGGCGCTGGTGACGACCGCCTCTGGCCTTATCGTCGCTCTGCCCGCGATCTTCGCTTACTTTTTCATGCGCGACAAACTTCAGATGCTGGTGTCCCACACCGATGATGCGGTGGAAGAGCTGATCGAAACGCTGAGTGACGCCCTGGTTGCTTACCAGAATCAGGAGCACCAGCAGTAGTTAGTTCCACCGTCTTCATCAGAACCTTGGCGCCTGATATGATCCAGTTCCGGCAAGAACAAGGGTGATACCCCCCCAAAAAAAAGACATGCCGAAAACCAAAAACATCTTCAAAGACTCTGATCTGAAGGTCGATCTCTCGCCGATGATCGATCTGGTGTTCCTGCTCCTGATCTTTTTCATGGTGACGGCCAATCTGGTCACCTTCAAAAAAGATCCGCGAGTCGTCGTGCCGGTGGCCAGCGATGCCATGGTGCCGGAACTGGTCGAAGGCCGCGTCGTGATGAATGTGCTTCAGGACGGATCCATCGTGGATACGGAAGGAAAGGTGCTCAGCGTCTCTGAATTGGAACAGGTCATGTCTCAAGCCAAAGCGAAAAATGCCAAAGCGCGTCTCCATCTTCGTGCCGACGCCCGTGTCGATTACGAGCACGTCAAAGCCGCCAGCCGGGCTTCGGCTGCGGGCGGAGTTCCCACGGTCATTTTCTCGACCCACGTTGTTGAATAACCCCTGCAAGCCATGCCTAAGAAGAGTAACCCCTTTGCTGATCAACCGGATCCCGAGCTTGATATTTCTCCCATGATCGATGTGGCATTTCTGCTGTTGATCTATTTCCTGGTCACGACGACGTTGCAGAAGAACGAAGCGGATCTCAGTCTCACCTTGCCCGGAGTTTCAGCTGCCGACAGCAAGAAGGTCAAGATCAAGCAGACGGTGATCAAGATCGACCCCCAGGGCGTCATCTACGTGAATGATGAAGTGGTGGATCAGGACACCGGCAATCGCTCCGTTCCCGCTTTGACCGATCGGCTGAAACGCTACGCGGCATCGACCGCACTGGCCCAGGCCGAACCGCAGATCATCATCGATTGCGATGACAAAGGAAAGGGACAGCGATTTGTCGATGTGCTCAATGCCTGCGCCAAGGCGGATATCAAAAACATCACCCTGGCAAACTAGAGAAAACAGTATGGCAGCGCGTTTCAAACTATCAGGTAGATGTTCTCCAGGGCGAGCCCTGTCTATCGTGCTTGCGTTTCTCTTTTTGGCGACGTTTTCGCAAGGCCAGGAGGCCGAGGTCCCCGACATTGTAGAGTCTTACAATGAAACCCTGAAGGCCCTCAACGCTGGGAATCACAAGGCGGCTCTCACCTTGTGCCATTCCATTATCAAGGAATACGGAACTGCCAATGAGGGGAAAGAGGAGTTCGGCACCGTTTATGGGCACTGGTTTTACCTGCGCGGCCTGGCCCTGATGGGGGCTGAAAAGTGGGAGGAAGCATCGGCCGATTTTAAAACGTGTTATCAGTGCACCTTCGAAACGCCGAAGATTTTGGCGTGCAAGAACTGCCAGGGCTTCGGAAGAATCAATGGCTCAGGTCAGGAAGTGGGCAGTCGCGATGAGGATGGCAAGATCCGCTGCCCGGAATGCGGCGGAATCCCCTACAATCCGAATCATCGGCCGAATATGTTTCGCATGCATTCGCTGGTTCAATGGGGGAACTGCCGCATGATCCTCGAGGACTTCGCAAAAGCCCGGGAAGTGTATCAAAAGGCCCTGTCAGAAGACCGGCGTAATCGGCTGAGCTACAACTGGAAACTTTACACCGCAGTGAACATGGGCCGCTGCATGATCAAAACCGGTGCGGTTGATGAGGGTTATAACTTCATTGTCAGGGGGCTGGACGCGGAACGTTTTCCTTTGCCGATCAAGCTGATCGTATTTCAGATCCTCGCCGAAGACTGGTCGCCCTTGGTGAGCGCAGATCGCACCCGCGAGTTTCTCGATCAATACCGCCACATTGCCCTGAGTGCCTCGCCAGAGGAACGGGCCAAACGCAATCCAAACTTCTTCTACCTGGCCAATGACGCCGCCGGGAAAAATGACTCGCTGCTGGCTCTGAGCTGGTATCGAATGATGGCTCACCCGGGCCAGGTCATCGCCCGGTTCAACGAAACCATCGAACTCTACACGGCGCGTAAAACGTCCGACCCGCGACCTGAGATCATCCCACGACTCGATGAGGAGATCGCGGAACTCACCAAGGCCCGCAATCTGGTGCAGGACAATTTCTGGTCAATGCAGGCCGGTCTGGGGATCGCTCACTACCGGCTCAAAAACTACGCTGCGAGTCTTTCCATTTACCGGGGATTGGCAGATTTCGCGCCGAAAACCCACAAGGGGCGGCCCGAGTTTCTGCACAACGCCGTGTTTTCCGGCGTGAAAATCGATGATTGGAAAAGCTCCTACCAATACGGCATGGACTTTCTCGATGAGTTTCCCAAACACGAGCTGAAACCCGCCGTCGTCCGCGTTCTCGTGGAGATGATCTTTATCCAGGGCAACTACGAGAAAGCCTACGAGATCGCCAAAGAAGTTCGCGTCGATATGGAGCCGGGGTCAGCGATGCGCGAGATTCCCGATTTCGTGGTCGGGGCCAGCGCCTACCAACTCGGGCATTTCGACGAAGCCGATACGGAGTTAACCCAATACCTGGCTACCTACAAACCGGCCCAGCGAAGAGAGTTGGCCCTGTTCTTCCTCGGCTCGGTGAAGGTGAAGAAATACGACTGGCAGGCTGGCACCGACCTGTTTGATCCCTTCCTGAAAGAGTTTCCCCAATCGGCCATGGAGTCGAGCGTGCTCTATCAAAACGGCATGTGTAAATTCATGCTCAGTGATAATGAAAACGCACTGCGGCTGATCGATCGTTTACTCAGCGAATACCCCGGGGCGCAGGAAGTTCCCGGCGGCTGGAACCTGCGCGGTGATATTCAAAGCACGGAGGAAGCCGATTTTGGGACCGAAATCAGTCCCGCCTACAACAACGCGATTTCGACCTCGGCCAATTTTCCTGATCAGGAGGAGGTAGCCGCTTATGCGATGTGGCAGTTGCTGATGAATACCGCCAGCCTGGAGCACTGGGAGGAAGCCGGCCAATGGTTCGACCGGTTCCAGAAGGAACATCCCGAATCCGCCTATTCGGTCGACGCTTTGATCGGCGCACTCGACACCCTCGTCGCCCTGGGACGTATCGATGAGGCAGTGCAACGACTGGAGACATTGCTCTACAAATCCGGAGAGGATGCCTCCGGTGGTCAGCTGGCGGAACTGTTTGGTACTTATCTGGATTTCATCAAAGAAAACGATCCGGAAAATGCGGCAACCCGACTTGATGAAATAAGTCTTTCCAAGCAGGCAAGCGTTGCCCTGCAGGCCTGGGCCAAGATCGGAAAAATACAGTTACTGGAAGGAGCCGAGGGCGATAATAAAGACGCCATCCAGGCCCTGTTCTATCAGATCAACAATAAATTCGATCCGGCTCCTCACTCCAACTATATCATCGTGCGCCTCGCCCGCTGGCATGCAGTGACTCGCAAAAAGCCCGAAGACGCAGCCCCGCTCTACGACTACATCCTCGCCAACCGGGAAGGCAGCGAAGACTTTGATCTCGCACTGCTTGATCGTGCCGAGATCGATGCGCAATCAGACCTCCCTGAAAACAGGGCCAGAGCGATGCAGTACTTCGACCGGGTCCTCAATGAGTTCAGCAACGCTGAGCTGGCCGAAAACGCCAGTGTCGGAGTGGCGCGCTTGTTGATGAAAGAGAAGAAGTTTGAAGAAGCGCTACCTCGCTGGGAGTCCTACATGGACAACAACGCGTGGAACAAATTCTCCGCCGAAGCCAACTACAGTTACGGGGTGTGTCACGATCAGTTGGGCAACGTTGGCGAAGCGCTGGTCATTTACATCAATACCTACAACGCCTACCCCGGCCATATCGAGGTTTCCATGCCTTCCTATATCCGGGCCGCCCTGATCATGAAAGCGAAGGACGAAGATCTCAAAGCCATGCTGATCCTCAAGGACATGCTGACGAGGATGCAGGATATTAAACATCCTAACAAAGACAAAGCGATGAAGTTGTTTTTGAAGTGGAAATCAGAATATGTGCCACCAAAAAAGGAGGCTTCGAAATGAAAATCAAAGGCATTGAAAATATAGGCAGAGGAATGGGGGCAAAGGAATCGATACTAATGCATTTTAACAGGCTTAACCCTGTTGGGTCTGGGAGTGTACAAGGTACCTGTCTCTTATACACATCTCCGAGCCCACGAGACCGAGGCTGATCTCG
>CAJXQE010000420.1 GCA_913058215.1 uncultured Verrucomicrobiales bacterium | reverse complement strand
ACGAGATCAGCCTCGGTCTCGTGGGCTCGGAGATGTGTATAAGAGACAGATGGGGTGCAGACGGTTGACCTTTACGATCATCACGAGGCCGATCGCGATCTCGCCGGTGTCATCGCTTTTCAAATCCACAAAGGTCCGGCCATGAAAGTGGAAATCAAAAATGTGAAGCTGCGCCGTTTGAACAAAGCCAAACTGACCGCTCCTTCAGATACACCTGTCCCGGCAGATGCCGCCGATGTGAATCCTCCGAAAGCTCCCAAGGCTAAGGGGAAAGGTAAAGGTAAAGGTAAGGGAAAAGCACCTGGCAAGGCAAAGGCGAAGGCACCTGCCAAGGCGAAAGCGAAGGAGTAAAATTTCATACTCCCCTGGAATCGACTTCAGTCGTTTCCCGCAAAGGCGGTGGCCTCTTGCTTTTCGAAATCGATGAGAATTGGAAAAGTGTGATTCAATTCTCTGTCTCTATTGATTCCCTAAAGGCATGGTGGCACATGATCGCAATGGATTGCCGGTCGTAGCGAACCTCGTGAACGTCGATGTTTCCAAATCGCGCGCAATGATCGCAAAGCGGCACTGAGGCAGCCACTTCGTGTTGGACATGTTCCCGATCGGTCGTTCCTCCTGCCCCGAAAGTCAGAACGCTGAAAATCACCTTAAACAGATTCCGGGCGAGAGCGTCATCATCCCGATGTTTTTCGATGACAACTTTTAATTCAGTCGATGGGGAGCCGCATAAAATGCAGAGCGGATCTTCGGGAATTGGAATGGGAAACACCACTGGGCGGAAGGGATTGCTCAGGGCTTTTTCATCGTTGGTATCGCCGTCGCACGAAGGACAGGAATCATCGCCGCGGGGGAGGATGTTTTTGTAGCAATGAGGGCACTGGATGAGCATGGGCCTGATGAAAGGATGACGAAGAAGTTTCGGCAGGTTTTCGTTTTCGGGCGTATAGAATCTCCCTTTCCGAAGAAACCTAAATACTCTGCCATCTGAACGCGATTCGCCGCCAGTTTTTTCTCAGCTACGCCGTCATTGGCAGCGTCATGCCGCTGATGAGCGTTTTCCTCCGGGAACAGGGTGGGTTCAGCTACCTTCAGGTGGGCTTTGCGATGTCTCTGATGAACATCCCTATGCTTTGTTCGCCGGCCCTCATCACCCTCCTCGCCGATCGCAATACGGATCCCCGACGCATTCTTGCCGTCGCCTTTTCCTGTAGTGCGACGGTTCTCACGCTGCTCTTTTTCTCAGAAAGCATTGCGCTAACGCTGGGATTGTTTGTGTTTCACGGGCTCGCCTTTGTCGCGATGCTTCCGCTTCAGGATGGTTACTACTTTTCTCTTTCGGAAAAATATCGGAAGCTTGGTGAATTCTTCCCGACCTATCCACTCGTCCGCGTCTGGGGAACCGTCGGTTTTATTCTACCGAGTGTCCTGCTCTTCATCCCTCTTTCGCGCGGAGCAAGCGCCAGCTCGATTCTTCCCTGCGCGGTGTTCTTTTGTCTTTGCAGCATTGCCAACAGTTTTACGCTTCCGGCGATTGAGCGAATCAAGGGGACCTCACGCCAGCTTCCCACCAGAAAGGCGTTCCGGACAATTTTTTCAAAAGAGGCACGCTGGCTTTGTGTGGGACTCTTTTTCGGGTTCATGGCCGCAAGTTCATACTACTCCTTCATCGGGAATTACCTTGATGAGGTTGTCGGGATTCCAAAACGGCACATTGGCTTGATCATTAATCTCGGGGTTATTCTTGAGATTGGCTTCACTCTGATCATGCCCTGGCTGCAGAAGAAGATTCATCTAAAGGGCATCATGGTCTGCGGATTGTTCGCGATGGCAACCCGCATGGTGATACTCGCTTTCTTCCCGGGGTATCTCACGGCGATTCTCACCCAACTGCTTCACGGGCTCGAAGTGCTGGCGCTTTTCATCGGACCAGTCATGTTCCTGAATCGACTGGCCGGCGATGAATTTCGAAACTCCATTCAAGGGGTCTTTACGATGGCCATCGGAGGCGTTTCACGGGTGCTCGGCGGATTGTCATCCGGACTGGTGGCCACTTATTTCGGGCTGACCGGGAATCTCCTTTTCGGCGCGATTCTTGCCGCCTGCTCTTTTCTGGTCATTACCTTTCTCTTTTCCAGAATCCCACCACGTCAGGAGGAATCGGAAATTGCTGTTTCCCCTGTCGAAAAATCGTGATATCCCTCTACACCCGTTTTTTAAGCCGTCCGTCTCATTCTTTTGAAAGAAACCAAATCCATCTCAGTTTCCTCTCCGCACCCACACTGGTCGCGGGCCGCTGTGGCATGTATCATTCTGGGGATCCTCGGTTTCGCGACCCTTTTCATTGTCGTGGGGCTTTTTCTTGCCGCCATCGGTGCGATATGCGGACACATGGCTCACCATCATATCGGTCAGGCTGGCGGGAAAAAGATGAAAGGCCGGGGACTGGCCAGTTTCGGTCTGGTGGTTTGTTATTTCACGATGGTCCTCTTCCCAATCCTGGCGATCGGTCTCGGATCCGCCTGGCCGGCTTTTCAAAAATATCAGATCAGCAAGTTCGATAACCTGCAGCAGGAAAGCGAAAGCAAAGTCGCGACCCTGCTTCTTGCCTGTGAAAATTATGCGCGGGCGAATGGCTCGGATTATCCGGTGAAATGGGATGACCTTGCCGGGAAATTCATGACTCGTGCCGAGCTCAATCGTGTTCTCCGAAGCCCTTATCAGGGAGGCGGGAAGATTGCGTTTCAACTCGTACCTCACGAACGACCTGTCCTGCCCGGCATTGCCAGCTCTGTTGTCGTGATTCAGGAAATTGCGCCACCAGGCGTGAAGCGGATCGCAGTGGCCCTGGCGGATGGAAATGTGTCTTTGATTCTCAATCCGAATCGTCCATAATAGAGTTTCATTATGAAACTCCCACGACTCTTTCTGCCGGCATTGCTTCTGCTCCTTTTCCCGATTTTTGTTCAGGCGGAGGAAGGTGCTAATGCGATTTACATCGCAGCAGATGACACCGATTCGCTGAAAGCAAAGGAAGGTCAGAAAGTGACGGTGTATGGCCACACCACCGGATCCGGAAAGTCCCAGTCCGGAACCAATTTTGTGAATTTCAAAGGCGCGGAGTTTTATCTCATTACTTTTGCCAGCGACCTGGCTCAATTCGGAGAAGGGGAGCCGCATGAAGTTTACGACGAGAAAAATATCGCCGTCACCGGAACCCTCACCATTTACAAAGAGAAGCCGCAAATCAAGCTGACCGAACCAGCCATGATTAAAGTCATCGCCGAAGGTGAAGAGTTTCCGCCAAAGGCAGCAGCGAACAAACCCGTTCCGGCAGCAGCAAAAACGACCGCCAAAGTCGAGCCGAAGAAAGAAGGCGAGCCCGCAGAGCCAAAGCGGAAGCCGCCGGTGGATGCGAAGAAGTATTTCAAGTGAGTGAGGTGACCCTTTTCTCCGGACTGAGGATCATGCCTGCTTTGCAGGTAGGCTTGAAGAGGCAAGGGATGCCCTCGCCCTACATTGATTTTTCGAAGGCGCGGCTGTAGGTCGGGCGCCCCGCCTGACAGCCGGAGGGATCACATCCCCACCGCATCTCTCACCCGTGCGATGACTTCACGTGCTTTCGTTCTGGCTTTTTTCGCACCCTCTTCGAGGACGCCTTCCACGTAATCCGTATCCGCCGCCAGTTTCTCTCGCTGCTCCCTCATCGGAGCAAAGTGATCCCGCAGCGCTTCGAACAACTGCTGTTTGTAATGCCCGTAGCCTTGACCGCCGGCGCGAAATGAATCCTCCATTTCCTTCACCGCGGCCTCTGAGGCAACGAGGCGATAGAGGTCCACAATGTAACTTCCTTCCGGATTCTTCGGCTGTTCCACTTCCGTTGAGTCCGTCACGATTTTCATGATCTTTTTGCGGAGCTTCTTCTCTGTCTCTTCAAAAATCAGAATCGAGTTGTCGTAACTCTTGCTCATCTTCCGTCCGTCGAGTCCGGGGACCGTCGCCGTTTCCTCCCGGATCCGCGGTTCGGGAACCACGAGAAGATCTTCGCCATAACGATCATTAAATTTTTGAGCAATGTCGCGGGTCACTTCGAGATGCTGCTTTTGATCTTTTCCCACGGGAACGACATTTGAATCGAAGAGCATGATATCCGCAGCCTGCAGAACAGGATAGGCGAACAATCCATGGGATGGCGAAATGCCCTGAGCGATCTTGTCTTTGTAGGAAACACAACGTTCCAGAAATCCCATCGGAGTGACACAGCTCAGTATCCACGCCAGCTCGGTCACTTCCGGAACATCTGACTGCTTCCAGAAGGTTGCCTTCTCCGGATCGAGACCGCAGGCGAGGAAATCGATTGCCAGGTCATGCACATTGCCGCGAAGCGTTACGGCATCGTGAGTCGAAGTCAGCGAGTGATAATCGGCGATGAAATAGAAGGCGTCACCTTCCTCCTGAAGGCGGATGGCCGGTTGCATCATACCGAAATAGTTCCCGATATGAGGGCTCCCGCTGGGCTGAATGCCGGAAAGAATACGCATGGTCTTTGGTTTAAAAATCCTCACCCGTCCTGCCGCAAAATCGATCCAAGAGAGTAGGCCGAACGATTCAACAGAGTTGAGGCGAAATCAACGCCACTGGATCGAAAAGAAAGAAAAATGAACTACTGTTCAATTTCCTACTGGACAATTGAACACTTATGAATACATTAGTTAAAATCTTTGTAATATCATGGTCGAACTGCTATCTCCTAACGAAACAGACAACGCAAAGGGCGCTGTCGAAACTACCTCAACCACTGACCGGAAAGCTTCTGACATAACGGCGGAAAATACTGCGGAATCAAATTCCGAAAAGAGTGCTGACAAAGCCGCTGTGAAGACAGCAGCGAAGCCTGAAGCGAAATCCGCTGAAGCCTCAGTTGCTTCCACCGGAAAAACGACGCGAAAGCCGAGTGTTGCAAAAACCGCCGCAAAAACAACCAGTAAGCCTGCTCCGGCAAAGAAACCGACCACGACCACCTCAGCCCAACCCAAAACTTCCATGGCAGCCTCCAAATCATCCGACAAAGAAAAGAGCAAAGTAACTGACGCCCGCTCCAAAAATCTCGATCTCGCCATAGCCCAGATTCAAAAAGACTTCGGCGAAACGGCTATTATGCGGATGGGTGCCGAGAATTGCATCGATGTGGATGCGATTCCCACCGGTAACCTCTTGATTGACCGCGCTCTCGGAGTAGGCGGATTTCCTAAAGGTCGGATTGTTGAAGTGTTTGGCCCGGAGTCCTCCGGTAAAACGACGCTCACTCTGACCGTCATCGCCCAGGCCCAGAAGCGGGGCGGACTTGCCGCCTTTGTCGATGTGGAGCACGCACTCGACCCTCAGTATGCGAAGCGTCTCGGCGTCGATCTGGATAATCTTTTGCTTTCTCAGCCCAGTTCCGGTGAGGAAGCCCTGCGAATTGTGGAAACCCTCGTTCGTTCGAATGCGCTCGATGTCATCGTGCTCGACTCCGTCGCTGCTCTTGTTACGAAGCAGGAACTCGACGGGGAAATCGGAGACACCACCGTTGGTGCCCAGGCTCGTCTCATGAGTGCCGCGATGCGGAAGCTCACTTCCATTATTGCCAAAGCACAGACCGTAGTGATCTTTACCAACCAGATCCGCGAGAAAATTGGGGTGATGTTTGGTAATCCTGAGACCCAGCCCGGTGGTCGTGCCCTGAAGTTTTATAGTTCAGTTCGTTGTGATATTCGCCGTACCGGCAGCATCAAGGCCGGGGATCTGTCTCTTATACACATCTCCGAGCCCACGAGACCGAGGCTGATCTCG
>CAJXQE010000419.1 GCA_913058215.1 uncultured Verrucomicrobiales bacterium | reverse complement strand
GAGATCAGCCTCGGTCTCGTGGGCTCGGAGATGTGTATAAGAGACAGATATCGGCCTGAACGGCTTGATGATTCCGGTCGGAAAGAATGATCAGATTCTTTATATGACCGCCACTGATTGGGTTCCGGAGACATCCCGTCTCTTTCATTTGCGGGCGACAGTTGATGGAAATCAAGTTAGTCAGACAGTCCGGATTAAGGTGGTTCCGAAGAAGGATAAATCCTAGATGGCAGTTACTCCGATGGGACAGTGATTTTAAAATCACAGATTACGATTTTTTGATCGCTATGTTTTGATCGAACCGTTCGAACGCGAACAGGCTGAATTCCATTGGATAGCCAAAACTGAGTGTGTCGGAAAAACGGGGTGCTCGCAGGGTAGGTGTTCCCCCAGTCAGATCCGACAGTATTGTAACCGTCACTGAATGCAGAGCGTTTTAGAGGCCTGAAAATGTTGTCTCCGGGAGAGGTTCCAAAATCTCCTCCAACGATACGGGGCGGGAGCTCCAGGGAGGTATTGTATCCTTCGAGGTACTTCCGCATTCGTTTTCTGTTTTCGACACGATTAAGAATCAGCGGCTCCCAACGTGCCGTATCCCAAAGTTTGAAAGTAGGAAGTGAGCGGGGAAGCTCGATATTTGTTAGATCGATGATCTGCCCTTTGGTCAGTCGAAGTCTTGCGTGTTGCGCTTTCTTATCTTCCGAAGTCTGAGTAGTCAGAAATTCCCCCCGGGCAATAATTGCATTGGTATGTGTTCTGATAATGGCGGCGTCCACTCCGTAAATTTTCGTTCCGATTTCGGTGAGTTCGGAAAGTAGAGGGGACCTTTGGAGAAAAATAATGTCAGGATCGTAGGGGACTGTTTCGAGGGCGGCATCAGCGTCGCCATCCCGGCAATGGACCGAAATAATGCGAAACACATCAGGTTCCCGGTCAGCGAGAGAAGATGGTTTTTCAGGGGACAGAGCAAAAGCCATTTCCCGAAACATTCCGCGTGTTTCGTAAGAAAAAGCGATTCCCGTCACAAGCCAAACGATAAAGATGATGATGCTGATTTGATGCCTGAAGAGAATCCAGCTGAGGAGAGACAGCGCAGCCCCGATTGCCGTCCACAGCCAGAAAGGAATCAAGGTAAACGGCACGACAGAGTCCCACCTGTTGAGAAAGCAAACTACAACAGTGAAGTAGAAAAGGAGAAGGAGGACGGGGACTAAGATCCCAATCGATTTAAATATTTTTCGAAACATCAGATACAGACCGGGGATGGGAATATACGATGAACCCCTGGGGTTTGTCGTCTGAAATTCGATAGGGATCAAGGAAGTTTCCTTGCAAAAGTTGTGAACTCGGAGACATGTTTGTCCCATGCTCGATGGATTAAAACACGAAGTTTGGAAAGCAAATCTGATGCTGGAAAGCCAAGGCTTGGTGCGATTGACCTGGGGGAATGTATCGGGAATTGACCGGGACCAGGGGATGTTTGTTATCAAGCCGAGCGGTGTCGAATACAAAGACCTTGAGCCACAGTTGATGGTTGTGGTCGATCTGGATGGTAAGGTGGTGGAAGGCGATATGAATCCTTCTTCCGATACCGCCACACATCAGATTCTTTATCGGGAGTTTGAGGAGATCGGCGGGATCACTCACACGCATTCAGTTCATGCCACGATGTTCTCCCAGGCTGGCGTTGAATTGCCTTGTCAGGGGACGACTCATGCGGATCACTTTTACGGGACTGTTCCTGTGGTTCGGGAATTGACGCCAGAGGAAGTGAAGGAGGACTATGAGACCAATACCGGATTGGCAATTGCTGAGTGCTTCAAGGAGCGGGGAATTAAACCCATGGAGATGCCGGCTTGTTTTCAGAAATTTCATGCCCCGTTCACTTGGGGAAAGAATGCGGTCGACTCAGTGAAGAATTCGGTGGCTCTAGAGGTCTGTGCTCAAATGGGACTGGGGACCTGGCAATTGAATTCGAATCAGCATGGGATTCCGGATCACATTCTGGACAAGCACTACCTGCGAAAGCATGGTCCGGGTGCATACTACGGGCAGAAGTGAAGAGTGGCAGCGGTCACATTTCAGCTTCGTCTTCGTCTTCGGATCGATTGGATCTGCAGACATCGTAAAGATGTGGGTAAACGTCGGTGGCTGCGATGTTTTCCCCTCCCGATAGATTGGGGAAGTTTCCGATAAGGATTGGGAAGTCTTTTTTGTCTTCCGGGATTCTCCCATGCGATCCTTTGACGAGCGTCGCATCGAGAGGAATCAAGTCCATGAGCATCCGCAGGCCCAGGATTTTTTTCAGTAGCTTGATGGCAACTTTCAGTTTCGGAAAACGAATCTTCGGATCGATGAAAAGTTCGACGGGGTCGTAGCCGGGTTTCCGGTGGATATCAACAGTCCGCGCAAAGTCGGGGGCTTTCCGATCACTTTTCCAATAGTAGTAGGTGAACCATGATCGAGCATCGGATACTGCGATTAGATCTCCGGAGCGCAGGTGATTTAATTCCTGATTATCGATGTCAGCCCGGTCGATCACTTTTTCGACCCCTTCAGTTTCCAGTAGTGTTTTCTTCACCTCATCACGAATGGAGGGGTCGTTGATGTAGATGTGAGCCACCTGGTGATCGGCTATGGCGATCGCTTTGCAATTACCGGGATCGATCACTTCGCGCTTCAACTCTTCCCGCCAAGTCAGCCATCCTTTCTCTCGAAAAATTCGATTCAAATGCACAGGGCGATCCACCTGAGTGATTCCGTATTCACTGAGAAGCACGACATTCACTCCTCGTTTTTCGTAGAATTCTATCAGGTTCCCGACGATCAGATCGATATCGTTAAAATCCTGAGCCGTGCGCGGATCTTCCGGGCCAAAGCGTTGCAGGTTGTAATCGAGATGGGGGAGGTAGACCAGGCTGAGGTTTGGAGACTTTTTCTCTTCAAACCACATTGCTGAACGGGCAATCCATTCGCTGGATTTGAGACCCGCAGCCGGTCCCCAGAAGAAAGGGAAAGGGAATTTGCCAATCTTACGTTTGATCTTGCTCGCGAGTTTGATTGGCCAGGTTTGGACATCGAAAACTTTCTTCCCGTCCGCACAATAGATGGGGCGGGGGGTGATTTGGTAGTCCGCCGTAGAATACATGTTGTTCCACCAGAAAACTTTTGCGCATGTGAAGTCCGGGTCGGACTCGCGTAGATGTTCCCAAAGCTTCTTTCCCTGAACGAGATGGTTGGACTGCTTCCAGTTGCGATGCTCGGCAAAATCGCGGTCATACCAGCAGTTGGCTACGATGCCGTGTTCCCCTGGAGGTTTGCCAGTCAGAAATGTTGCCTGCATCGTTGACGTAACGGCAGGAATCAGAGGCGTCACTGTCGTTTCCGAAACCTCAGCTCTATCACGAAATTTCGCGATGTGAGGAGTCTCCTTTCCGATGTGGCGCGGAGTCAGGCCAACAACATTGAGAATAGCAGTACGGGGAGAATTTTTGCTCACAGGGAAAGGGCTGGGTTTACGGAATATGGCGGATGATTTACGGATTTCGAGCGAAATGAAAGCGATCTTCCTAGCGGGACAACAAGGTGCGCATGGCCGAAGCAAGTCGCCTTCCTGTATTGCGTTCTTCATTCACCACTACGGTCGCGCCCGCTGCTTCGAGTTCCGGAACAAAAGCGTGGTAGCGGCCCCGGGCAATAATTGCGATCGTGGGGTTCAATGTTCTTACAGCGGTTGCGATTCGGACAATCGCGCGATGATCGGGAACGGTGATGACAATCGCTCTCGCCGTTTCGATTCCATAGTGAACCAGGAGTTCCATGTTTGTGGCGTCTCCGAGTTCGGCTTTGAAGCCAAGCGACTTTGCGAGATCGATATTGTTTGGTCGCATATCGACTACCAGAGTATCAACGTCGTCGCGTTTTATCAGCTCTTCTCCGACTCTTTGCCCGGAAGGTCCAAAGCCGATGAGCAGAATGCGATCGGTGGATCCGCCTTCATCCTCGATCTTCTCGTCATGTTGATTCGCAGAAAGAGGCGAGACCAGCTTTGCAATGAATCTCCCGATTGGCATGGCGCCTTTTACGAGAAAGGGGGTGATGAAAAGGGTCATCAAGGTAGCGGAGACAATCAGTCTGAAGATTTCGTCATTGAACAACTCATTTCCCTTGGCGATACCGGCAATGACGACTCCAAACTCACCGACCTGCGCCAGAGAGATTCCCGCAGCAACGGCGTGGGAAAGGGGCAGTTTGAAGATTCGGGCGACTACAGAGATGATGGTCGCTTTTCCGGCAATAATCAAAACGGTAAGTAATCCGACGGCGATAAAGTTTTGCGAAATCCAGACGGGATCTCCCAGCATTCCAACGGATGCAAAGAACAGGGTGATGAAAAGAATTCGGAGTGCTCCGATATCGGAACGGATCTGAGTGGCAAATGGTGACTCCGCCAGCATCATGCCGGCAATGAATGCACCAAGTGCTGGGGATAGGTTGAGCGAGTGCGCTGCCCACGCTGATCCAATCGCGAGTACCACCGCAAGAAGGACGAGTAACTCCCGATCTCTCGACATACTGAGGTGCTTTAAAATGCGGGGAAGTATGAATACTGAAAGAAGCAGGAACACTCCGATCAAAAGCAGGATCAATCCAAGGGCTTTCGCCAGACCGATACCCATCTCTGCGATTCCGCCCGATCCCCCTAGCATGGTGACGAGAAGAACCAAAGGGACAACAGCAACATCCTGAAGCAGTAGAACACCAAGTGATGTTCGCCCGTGCATGGAATCGATTTCAGCCCGGTCGATGAGGAGTCGAAGCACACAGGCTGTCGAGGAAAGGGCCAGGGTTGCGCCGAGAGCAAGGGAGGTCCTGCCGGAGAGTCCAAATATCAAAGCAATCAGCGCTCCGAGTCCCAAAGTAATGAGGACCTGAAGCGAGCCTCCGCCGATTGCGATAGGTCCAAGTCGGAGCAATCTCTTTGCCGAAAACTCAAGACCGATAGCAAACAAGAGCAGGGAGACACCAAGCTCCGCCATGACGGGAACGCCGGAATCTTCGGTGACAATTCCAAGAACACTCGGTCCCATAATCATACCGGCGAGGAGATACCCGAGAATTGCCGACTGGCGGAATCGCTCGAAAATCATTCCGGCGACCAGAGCGGTTCCCAGCAAAACGAGAAGCTGGAAAAGAATCGTCCAAATGGGTGAGTCGTGTGCGGAGGCTGCTGCTAGCATTGATTTCCGGACAATAGCACAGCCTTCTGTTTATTCAGGAACACAAAAAATGCACCCGGAGGTTTCCGGGTGCATTTCAGATTTTGGGGAGAAAAGGGGCCTTTGGTGCAAATTCCTTTGAATGAGGAAATCTCAGTAATTTGTTTTTGCCTTTGTTTTCACACAGTCAGTTTGAGTGGTGTCGATTGTTGAAGTCGCCCGGAGCGATGCAGTGTAGGAGTATGTCCGCTTTCGGTTTTTCAGTCGGGATCTTACCGGCTTGATAGTCACTTGAATACTTTCAGAATCGCCGCTGGAAACGGTATCGGTGAGTCCTGTCCCGGCTATGATAGCACTTGTCATGTTTGTTGGAATCGGAGCGATGCGAAAATAAGTGATCTTAAACTTACTGTTCCCCGGTGCTCCAGCTAAACGAATCAGGTCATCGATATTGCCGTCGTTTTCGATCGTTACTCTCGACGTAATCGTGCGAAATCTTCTGGTTTTTATTGTGCAAATCTGACCCGCTCCTGTGTTGTTGTAAATGTCGTTCCCTTTCTGTGAGGAAAACGTTCTACCAATTTTCAAATCCGGAGTGACATCCCCGGCGGTCCCAACTGTGGAATCGGCTGTCTCTTATACACATCTGACGCTGCCGACGAAGAGGATAGTGTAGATC
>CAJXQE010000418.1 GCA_913058215.1 uncultured Verrucomicrobiales bacterium | reverse complement strand
TCATCGCCGAATGCGGTTAAAAATAGAACTGTCCCCAATCTTTGGTGGAGACCCGATAATTTCTGAAAAATGGTACAGGAAGAGGGATTTGAACCCCCGACCGCCTCGGTGTAAACGAGATGCTCTACCGCTGAGCTATTCCTGCACTTGATCTGCTTTCTTTATGCCACTGATTTTGGCAGCTTCAACGGGAAAATGTGGTTTTGTCGCCATTCTTTTGACGCTTTCTGGTCAAAACCTTCATAAAGACTGGAAAAAATGCTTCTCAAATCAGAGAATTGAGCGATCTTCCGAGGCCTTACGGGCAGTTATGCAGAAAGAAGAAGATAAATCGGTAGAGTTAGAGGGAACCATCCACACAGTCCTCCCGGGGACAATGTTTCGGGTGGAGTTGGATAATAAGCACATTGTGTTGGCCCATATTTCCGGGAAAATGCGGAAACGCTTTATCCGTCTTGTCGCAGGTGACCGCGTCAAAATCGAAATGTCTCCTTACGATACCGAGAAGGCTCGAATCGTTTATCGTGTTGATCCTCGCCGTCCCGGTGCTCCGCCATTCGGCACCCGCGGGAAAAAACGTTCTCCGCGAAGCATGGCACGCCCCGGTCAGCCGAAAAAACGGGCAAAACCCAATCCCACTCCGAAGCGCAAGCCGGGCGGTGGTGGTGGTGGCCCGAAGAAGAAGTAATTCTTCTCTATCGAGGCTCAGCCCTTTTCCCCGGTGCTTCATTCCGGGGCAACTTGAATCATGAGCAGTTCATTCGAAATACTCGAACTGCCTGTGCGACTCGTTGTTGATCCGGATTCCGTGGAAAGTGCATGGCGGGAGAAAGCGAAGTCAGAGCATCCCGATGCGGAATCGAATTCAGAAGGTTCCGCCGAAAATTTCTCCGCAGACCTCAACCGGGCCAGACAGATTCTGCTGGATCCGGCCCTGAGACTTGAGCACTGGCTTCAAGTTCATGAAGTGGAAAACACCAGGACCTCGTCGCTCGATGAGGACACCATGAGTTTGTTTTCTCTGATCGGTGATGCGATTTCCGCAGCCGATGCGGCAATCGAGAAGCAAAAATCTGCTACGACAGCCCTGGGAAAGGCGGTGAACGCAAGTGAAGCGATCAAGGCTCAACTGGGAATTCAAAAGCAACTGGGTAGCATTCGAACCACCATTGAATCTGCGGTGGATTCTTTCAATGAATTGGAGAATTCGGCAGCGGAACAAATTTTCTCCCAGGCCGTGAAGACTCTGGCAAAGCTTCGTTTCCTGAAAAAGTGGGAGGCCGAATGCCAAAAACGTCTCCTCGACTTGATCGCGCTCTAATTCTGAACGTTTCTGTCAGTTAAAAATCATGTCGCAGGAAGAAGTTATCGTAGGAATTGATCTCGGCACCACCAACTCGCTGGTTGGAGTGGTGGAATCCGGTTTTCCCATTATTCTGGCAGACGAGAACGGAAAGAGACTCTGCCCATCAGTTGTCCACTACGCCGAAAGCGGAAAAATCACTGTTGGCGAAGAGGCGCGACGCCAGCAAATCCTGCAGCCGGATCGGACCGTTTCATCAGTGAAGCGACTGATAGGCCAAACTGCAGATTCGCTCCCAAAATCGGGCCATGGCGATCATTCATCCCCGGTAGAAGCAGACGACCACGGCCGGCTCTCCCTTCAATTAGCCGGTGGTCTGACTCAAAACCCGGCGGAAGTTTCTTCTCAAATTCTTAAGCATCTCAAGAAAGTTGCGGAGGACGCCCTCGAAACAGAGGTGAACCGGGCAGTCATCACGGTCCCGGCATATTTCAACAACCGGCAGCGTGAGGAAACGAGAAAAGCAGGAGAAATGGCCGGCTTCACCGTGGAGCGAATTATCAATGAACCCACGGCCGCTGCCCTGGCTTACGGACTGGAAAACCTGGACGAAGCAGAAACTGTTGCCGTTTATGATCTCGGTGGAGGAACCTTCGATCTCTCGGTTTTGAAAATGCAGGAAGGCCTCTTCGAGGTGATTGCCACTGCAGGCGACACCCGCCTGGGAGGTGACGACATCGATCTCGAGCTGGCAAATTTCCTTCTTCTAAAAATGGAGATCTCCGGGGACTCGGTAAACCGCGCAAATTCACCAGCACTCCTCGCTCTCGCCAGAGAAGCAAAGGAAGCTCTGAGCCGGGAAGAATCCTTTGAAGTCCGACTCCCCTTCTTTGCGGAAGGGAAGAGTTACGAAACGACGGTGACAAGAGAGGAATTGGACGGAGTCATCGGCCCGATTATCGAAAAAACGCGAAATCTTTGTGTCCGGGCTTTTGCGGAGGCGGAGAACAAAGGCGTTTCTGAAATCGATCACCTCATTCTCGTCGGCGGAAGCACACGCATCCCCCTGGTCCGTGAACTGCTGGAGAAATGGTTCGGACTCGAGCCTAATCTTTCCCAGCACCCTGACGAAGCAATCGCTCTCGGGGCCGCCGTTCAGGCAGGAATCCTTTGTGGACGTATTCGTCAGGTGGTCCTGCTGGATGTGACGCCCCTTTCCCTCGGCATTGAAACTTTCGGCGGCTTGATGAATATCATTATCCCCCGGAATTCGACTATCCCTGCCAAGGCGGGAGAGCTTTTTACCAACGCAGTTGCAAACCAGAAATCGACCGTCATACGGGTTCTGCAGGGTGAACGGGAAATGGCCCGCGACAATTGGAATCTCGGCGAGATTGAGGTGCCATTTCAACCGGGACAAAAAGGGAGCGCCCGCGTCGGGGTTCAGTTTGCGATAGATCAAAACGGTATTCTCGAAGTTTTAACCCGCGACACAGCGACCGGTGAAGATCACATTTTAGAAATCCGCGACTCGGCTGTGGACGTCGAGGACACCGAAGTGGAAAAAATGGTCAGCGAATCCATTGATTATGCCTTTGACGATATGAATGAGCGGATCTGGACGGAAGCGACAATGAAGAGCCGCGAACTGCTGCCCGCCGTTGAAACTGCTCTGGAGCAAGTCGGCGAACTCTTAGCTGCGGAGGAAACCAAATCGATTTCCGATGCTGCTGAAAGAGTCCGGCAACTCCTTGAGAATTCTGAAGAAAAAGATGCAGTCAGATTGAAAAAGGCGAATGCCGAATTGGACGAAGCCACTCAAACGCTGGCAGCAACCCTTGTAGATCTTGCATTTTCGCAATCACTTGAAGAGTAGGTGACTGATTGTTAAAAAGTCGTCACAATTTACTCCCTTGGTATCAACAATCAGTAGAACGGCCAGCAGAGCTTGACCTTTAGCTCCAAGATCGTTAAAAATCGCCAGTGATAAATAGAAAACAACTCAGTGAAACATTGCCTGAACCTTCCTTTAGCTGGTAAGTTAAAAAGGCTAGGCAAAGAAGTCACACCAGAACTCCTCTAAATTCCCCGTAAATTTTTCACAGACTATGGAAGACCAAATCAAAGAACTCTCAAATTCCCCCGAAAACTGGGATCTGCGATGCTCAATCGTACAGCATCATTATGAGAGCGAAAATTTCGAAGAAGCAGCCCGTATCATTCTCGAAGCTCCTGAGATTCCGGGTGACGAGGAAAATGTAATCTTCACTGCTTCAGTTCTGGGTGCCTCTGACACCGAGTCGGGCCACGCAGTTCTGGATCAATACCTTGAAGATCATGATGATTCTGTTGCCGCTCATACGCTGAAAGCTCAACTTTACGAAATGGATGAAGACGCTGACAACGCGGCCGTTCATCATTCCAAAGTGTCTGAACTCAACGGAGAAGCTCCGGTCGCCCAAGCGGTGGAAGAAGTAAAAGAAGCGGCGCCCTCCGCTGTACCCGCAGCCGTAGCGCCGCGGAAACTTCGTCCTCCCGGACAGGAAGACGAAGAGCCTGTTGAAGTCGCAGAGGAACTCCCTGAAGCCCCTGCTCTCTATACCACCAGTGTTCCGACCGCTTCAGAAGTGATCGCAGAAGGCGAAGGCCACCTGGGCCACGAGCACCTTGTCGATTCCGGAGAGAAAGCCTTTATCGTCGGTGACGGTGAAAAGGTGAAAGCTTCCGAAAAAGCCCCTGATACCAGTGATAAGATTGGGGCGATCGTTATCGCCGCCGTTGTTCACGTAGTTATTTTTATTGCTCTGGGTTGGTGGGCTCTTTCCACCCCAAGACCGCCCGCACCGCAAATCTCCGTATCTTCGGCTGCGGATTCAGACAGCGACGATCTGGACACCAAGACACTTACGAAAATGAAACAGAAGACCGCTGCTTCCGTTGCTTCGGCGACTCCAGTGGTCACCAGCACCGCCTTCTCCGATTTTGCGATGCCTGACGTTGTCGACGTGAACAATAACCTCACCATGGTTAGCATGTCAGACAGTGATGCCGGCTTCGGTATGTCCATGAGCGGGTTCGGTGATGTTTCCAATATGGGATCTATTCCCGCCGGAATGCGTTCCCGTTGTTCCATGTCTCAACGAATGAAGCGCCTCCGTGAAAGCGGCGGTGAAGACCGCGCTGAGAAAGCCGTCCGGAAAGGACTGGAGTTCCTCAGCAAGCAGCAGAACAAAGGCGATAAGAACAACGGTTCATTCGGCCAGGAATACCCTGCTGCGATGACCGGCCTGACCTTGCTGGCATTCCTTGGTCATTGCGAAACTCCAGAGTCTCCAAAATTCGGGGAGTCCGTTGTTAATGCGGCACTCTACCTCATGGACCGCGGACTTAAGAACGATGGAATGATGACTAGCGGGAAAAAAGGTCACCACGAGGCTTATGAGCACGCCATTGCCACTTACGCCCTTTGTGAGCTTTACACCATGACCAAGGAGAGCGGAAAAGAAATTCCCCGCCTTGAGTCTGTTCTGAAAAAATCAGTCAAAACGATTGTCGGCGCGCAAACAAAAATGGGCGGCTGGCCATACGGATTCACCGGAAAAGGTAGAGAAGACATGTCTGTTTCCGGATGGCAGATTCAAGCGCTGAAAGCGGCTTACAATACCGGTCGGAAATTTACCGGTGTCGAAAAAGCGCTCGACAAGGCAGTAAAGGATTACCTTCCAGAGATTCAAGACAACCAGGGCGCATTTAAATATTCTCCTGAAAATGCATCGGGGAAACCGACTCTGACGGGTGCGGCGCTTCTGGGCATGCAAATTTGGAACGCCAAAGGCACTCCTGAATACAACAAGGGTCTCGACTATTTGAACAAGAAATATGCGAACCCTACACCGGGCGGAAACTTTTATGCTCCTTACTACAACACTCAAGTTTACTTCATGCACGAAGGCAAAGAGTGGGAGAACTACAATAAGAAGTTCCAGCCCAAGCTTCTTGATGCCCAGAACGAAGACGGTTCATGGCTGAAAGCGGGCATGGGTGGTCAAGGTGGAGCGGATGCTCAAATCATGAACACCGCTTGGGCGATCCTCATGCTTGAGGTTTACTACCGTTACCTTCCAACCACAGCAAAACTGGAAGGTCTTGGCGATCGGTAATCGATCAGTTTTCGACTTTCAAATTTAAAAAAAGGGCGGTCCGAAAGGAATCGCCCTTTTTTGTTGCCCGGCGTAATCCTGACCCGATCTGCACGCAAAAAGTAGATCCGAATTCACTCGGATCTTCGAATTGATGCCCCCCGTTCAGGGCTAGCGAATCACTGCGATACCTTTGCCGAAGCTCGTTGCGGCGAAATCTGAAAGGCTTTCTACGGCTTTCAGATTCCTTAATTCGAATGAATTCAAATCTACTGAATTGTTTGGCGCCTTCGCTTGACGACTGAGCCCTACTCCGCGGCTGCTTTCGGATAGGGGATTTCCCAACCGTCAGGATCGATCTTCACTGGAGCCGCTGTCAGCTGACGTCCCCAGTAGAACAATCGAAACTCATCGAGACTTTTCGGAAACGCGTAAATCAGAAGCCAGCGGCTGGCGCGCGGAGCTGGGGCCGGAC
>CAJXQE010000417.1 GCA_913058215.1 uncultured Verrucomicrobiales bacterium | reverse complement strand
CTCGGAGATGTGTATAAGAGACAGGGCCGATATTATCGACATAAACACCATGCGGTAAATTGCGGCCGGAGTCATCTTTCCCAAAATCAATACGGGCTTTGAAATCGATCCGCGTTGCGAGAACTTTCGCCGAAATGGTCTCACCCGGTTCGATCTCAAACTCCAGAATTCCATCTTTGGCAACTTTGCCGTTCTCCCCATGAGGAGCCAATTTCACGGTTACTTTGGCAGGATCACCCAGGATCAATTTCCCAAGGTCTCCAAGATTTTTTGTGATCTCTTTTCCTCCGATCATCGCCCGTGCCGTCACTTTGATCTTTTTCGCCTCTTCCTCCGTCGGAGACTTTGCATCAGCTGAAGCATGGAGCCCTGTATACGCTAGACGCTGGCCAGCCTGGACAGATATCGGAGTGTTCGCTGAAAATCCAGCCGGCAGACCTTCAATATCAATCGTTACTTCCCCGGAAAAGCCATCTTCACTCTTCGAGGTAAAGGAAAGTTCACGCCCGCTTCCGGGGCTGACCTTCGCATCTTTGCCACCGATACTGATCGAAAAATCAGGATTCGGCGCTCTCACCTTCAGGGCATATGTGTATTTCTCCCCGCCAAACCCGCGCACATCCGAGATGCGGGCAATATATTCCCCGGCTTCCGGTGCAACGAAGGTCAAACGCGAATCACTTCCAATCCGGCGCAATGGGTCGTCGTCATTTTCGAAATTGAGTCGATAAACAGGAAGGCCGTTCGGCGCTGGGACTGACCCGGGTGCCAGAGCCCTGACAATATAACAAGGTGCACCGAGCGGATGAGCAAGTGCAGTCGTCCCAAAATAATTTTCGCGCTTCCCGGCTCCGGGATACACTTTGAATCCAGAGTCGGGTCCCCGTGGATAATGCCAGAGCTTCACCACTTCCCCATTGGCATAGAGATACTCGTTCAGCTCCATTTCCCGCCAGTTGTGAATCCGGAAGTCATCCGAGGTAGACGAATCTTTTCCACGGAATGTGAACCACGAGTCACGCATTGCCTGAAGGACGACCCTTTCAACAGCCTCACCATCTGCGTTCAATACTTCCACTTTCGAATCCAGCATCGACTTAGCCTGTGCAGCATTCACTTCCAGTATCCAGGATTCCCCTTTCTTCGCCGTGAACTTAAAGTCATCGAAATCGCCTTCGGCACCAATCACCCCGGAAATCTCGGCTGGAAGTAGAACCGACTGTGGTGCGTCGCTTTCAGTCTCTTTCACCTTCTTCAACTCCCCCGACTCCCGCGGCACTATCGGAGCAGGTTTAACCTCAGTTAAATCCGTCGCACGATCTGACTGAGTAAGGTCGTTGAGTGCATAGGGTTCGATCGTTCCGTCCATTCGCCCGCAAAGAAATGATTTACCATCGGGCGAAAAGCACAGCATCGACACAAAATCAGGCTGCTGCTCAAATGCCTTCACCTGCTTGACACCGGGAAGCGTCCAAAGTTTCAAAGCCCGATCAGCAGAAGCGGTCACGAGCCACTTTCCATCACGCGACACTGCCATGTGGCTGATTGCATCTTCATGAGCAAACCGGGCCTGCATCACCGGATTGATTCGCGGCTTGTCCTTAGAGACGAGTCGCCAAATCCGGATCCGGTTGTCCGCCCCGGCACCGACGACATACTTTCCATCCGGGCTCACATCGATCACGAACTGCTCGCCTTGAGGCTGATTCAAGGTGTCGAGCCTTTTCCCATCGGCGACTGAGAAAACTTTCCCGGTCTGGTCCCCACTCGCACTGACGAGAAGTTTGCTATCCGGACTGAAGGAAAGATCAAAGACCGCTCCATTGTGGCTCTCGATCTTCCGAAGATACTTGCCGGAAGGAAACTCCCAGAGCCGAATCACGCGGTCGTACCCCGCAGTTGCGAGAACCTTCCCATCCGGCGAAATCTCGGCATCGAAAAGGATATCACGATGCGAATCACCTCCGACTTCCTTTACCATTTTACCGGTCGAAGCGTCAAACACTGTGGCGACACCTCGCAAACCAGTGATCCCGGAGGCCGTGACGAGATACTTCCCATCCGGCGAGAAATGAATCGCATTCACCTTCCCTGCCTGATCTGGAATCGTTCGCTCTACCTTCCCGGAGCCGGCATCCTGAATCTCAACGGATCCGAAGCGGGCTACTGCCAACCACTTTCCATCCGGAGAGTATTCCGCCGCAGTCACAGGTTTTTCAACCATACCGGATGGCGCAATATCCGGAACACTGAGTGTCGCCAGGATCGACTTATCATCCTCTGCCTTCGGCCCCTTCGCTCCTGATTCGATCCATTCTTGAATCAAAGCAATCTCCACCTCCGAAGGTTTCGGTTCTTTCCCGGGTGGCATCGCACCTTTGCCCTCCTTCTGGAGGAGCTCCACCAGAAACGATTTTGCAGAGTGCCCCGGATCGATAATGGTTTTGTCCTCCGACTCGCCGCCCTCCATCAAAGCACGGAAGGTCTCGACTGAAAAATCACCGTCGTAGTCGGACTCGTTATGACATCCAGCACAATAGTCGCGCAGGAGCGGAGCAATGTCCGTGTGATAATCGATCTCACGCTCCACTTCCGCAAAAACTACAGAACACAGACTGAAAATTCCCAGCAATACAGCAAACGTCTTCATTAAAAAATCTCCTCTACTTCAATCGCGATAGCACTCAGTGCTGAAACAAAAACTCCCTCGAAGTCATCAGCGCCCAGAACAAGTCCTCAACGGCTTCATGCCTTTCTTCTTCCGGAGCCTTTCCTATCATTGCAATAAATCCGTCTTTCTCTTTCTTTGTTGGATTTCGGGAGAGCGTTCGCAGATAAGCAGCATCAACCAGAGCCGAAAAGTCAGCTCCGTTCTTTTTCAACAACTGATCGACAATCCCGTCCTTCTTCTGAAGCTTTTCGTTGAGCGTGCTGCCGTTGGCCAGGTGCAATACCTGAATCATGCTCGGTTGGTTGGAGCGTTCGCATTCACAGACGATGTCGCGCTCATTCCGACCAAATGTTTTCAGGAAATAGGACTCCACTGCAGAATCATACAGTTCAAGAGCACGAGTACCCTCCTCGTAAAATTTCGTATCTTGAGTGCTTCCGTCATTCAGCTTTAGCTTCGTAAACACCGAAGGAACATCAGACACTTCTGCAATTGCATCGTGGAGGACTTCCGCCATGTGCCGACGCGGATAGTGTCGGGAAAAGAAGCGCGGATCGTCTCGATTTTCTGAAGAAACTTCGCTGCTCCGTTGATACGTTTCGCTTTGCAGGATCAGTTTCATCAAGGCTTTCAGATCGAACTCATTCTCCACGAGATAAGCTGCCAGTGCCTCAAGCAGCGGCTCGTTGGAAGCCGGATTCGACGCGCGCAAATCGTCGACCTCATTCACCAGCCCAATTCCGAAATAGGCGGCCCAAACCCGATTGGTGACAGCTCGTGAAAAGAAGGTGTTATCCGGCGAGGTCAACCAGACAGCGAGAGCTTCCCGGCGGTCTTCGGTGGAATCGGGATCGATGGGGTCTCCATCCAGCGGTGCCGGGATCTGTGGCTTACCGGTTCGCGGCTGAATGAGATCTCCGCGCGGCTCAACGTAAAGAGTTCGAATTCCATCACCGTTGCGGGTATCACCTCCCCAACCTTTTCCACGGACACGGGAGAAGAGATTCGCGAACGCGTAGTATTGATCGTTGGTCCATTTCTCGAGCGGGTGGTCATGACATTTGGCACAGGCGAGAGAGAGTCCGAGGAATGCCTGGCTCACGTTTTCCGCCATGGTTTCGGGATCCTGGTGTACCGCATAGAAATTGGTCGCTCCGTTTTCAATACTGCCTCCCTTGGCGGTAATAATTTCACGCGCCATCTGATCCCATGGCGTATTCTTCTCCACGGAAGTGCGGACCCACTCGTAGTAGGATTTCACCGCATCCGGTCGAAGCAATCCTCCGTTCACCAGAAATACATCCGACCACCGGTATGCCCAGTAGTCAGTGAATTCTTCGCGAGTGAGGAGGTGATCGATCAGTTTGTCTCTTTTCTTCGGATCCTTATCGGCAAGAAATTTGGTCACTTCCTCCGATGATGGGACCATTCCAATCGTATCGAGAAATGCCCGACGGACGAACTCGTTGTCCGTCGTCCTCCGGGAAGGCTTGAGATTGAGACTCTGCAATTGCTGAAGAACTAACTCATCAATAAAACTCTGCTTCTCCGCCTGGGTATAGACCTCATCGGGAATCTGGTTTGGAAAAGGCGAAACAATCCGCGCCAGCTTCACCTTACTCGAAAACCACGCGGTGATGGAGCCAACGCCGTATCCGATGACTTCGACATTCCCGTCATCATCCACCGTCGCTACGGTTTCGTCCGCGGAGGTGAACTTGGCCCACTGCGTCGCATCCTGCGTTGATCCGTCGTCATAAAAAGCGGTTACGAGAATCTTCTGCTTGTCGCCGGGCTTGAGATTCGAAATTTCAGGCAACACTTCGATTCGATCCACTACTACATCCTCTTCTGAAGGTGCCTTCGCGCCGGCGGTGATCCATTCCGCCAGAATCCGGTAATCCCGGGAGCGTGGATCCATCCGTTTTCCGCCTTTGTGAGGCGTTGCCATGGTTGGCTTGGTAATGAGAAGGCTCCGTGCCGGGTCAGCAGACTCGATCCGACGGCCGCCGGTTTCCCTGGCAATCGTATAAAAATCTTTGGGCGGATCATAGCCGCGCAGACTGAGCCGGAATCCACCTTTGCCAGCAAGAGCCCCGTGACAGGCGCCAGCGTTACACCCCTCTTTGGAAATGACAGGCAAAACATGATGCCGGAAACTCCAGGTAAACTTTGCGTCGAAACCGTTTACTTCGATAGGAACACTGACTTCACCCTTCTCGGTTCTTGCGATAAGAGTCGTCACCCCATTCCCTTTTGGAACCACGACACCATTTTCGATTGTGGCGACTGCTTCGTCCTTAACGCTCAATGATTGTGCCGGAACTTCACCGGAAAATTCCTCGCCGTCTTTCTCCAAAACCAGAAAATGCTGCCTCGCCTCCGGTCCATTCAAGGAGATCTTCTCCGGAAGAATCGAAAGGTCCGCGGCGATTGTCGACACGTTTGTTATCACCGCAGTGAACACGGCAAAGAAAAATACCTTCTTCATAACAATTACCCAAAAAGTTCGTGAATTGGCTCATTTCCGAAGTCAACCAAAGGGTACGGCCGGCCCGCTGGTCCCGGTAGATGATCTTCATGATTGAAGCCGAGCCCCTTAAAAATGGTTGCGACAATGTCGCCCGGATCAACCGGACGCTCAGCGGGAAACCCTCCAATAGGATCGCTTTTTCCAACGACCTGGCCACCTTTGACTCCGCCACCGGCAAAGGAAACGGTGAAACACTGCGGCCAATGATCCCGACCGCCAGCCGGATTCACTTTCGGCGTACGACCAAACTCGCTCAGCCCGGCCACCATCACGTTGTCGAGCATGCCCCGGTCAAAAAGATCTTCGAGCAATGCCGAATAGGCTTGATCATACATAGGCGCGACCAGCTCTTTCATTTGCGTCACCGAAATGAATGGCTTCGAACCGTGGATATCCCAGGAGAGTTCGTTGAAGACCGTCAGGAAAGTATTCACCGTCACAAAGCGCACTCCATTTTCGATGAGTCGACGGGCCAGGAGCATACATTGGCCCACGCGGTTCATTCCGTAGCGCTCACGAACTTTCTTCGGCTCTTTGGAAAGATCGAAGGCTGATCGTGCTTTTTCGCTCGTCATCAGTCGAAATGCAGAGTGAAAATTTTCATCCATGAGCCGGGCGTCTTCACTCGCTTCGAAATCTTTTACAGTTCCTTCTACCAGATCACGCATATTCCTGTCTCTTATACACATCTGACGCTGCCGACGAAGAGGATAG
>CAJXQE010000416.1 GCA_913058215.1 uncultured Verrucomicrobiales bacterium | reverse complement strand
TCTCGTGGGCTCGGAGATGTGTATAAGAGACAGTTCCAGTACTAAATTCCGCGGGACTCTTCCCCTGCTACTGGCAATGGCTGCCCGCTGTGGTCACAGGATCAGTTCGGTAAAAGCTGTTGGCATTGGTTCCGGAGGCAACCTTACTTCGCGTGCTGCCGGAGCCGCCTGCCCCGGATGGCAGATCAAAGCAGGAGGAAAGAACATCTATTATTTCAAAGAAGATCTCTCCAATGGTGGCCTCGGCGATCGACGTCTTCTGCGTTTTGTCAGTAGCAAAGGGAAGCCAGCCGTCTTTGTAAAGAGTGCCAGTTACTTGATGCATGGAGGCAGCTTTTCCACAGTCCGGGATTACATTCTCAGTTCCTCCAAAGGACTGGTTCAAGGACCATCCGGTATCCCCTACCGCAACATTGTTGCTGCAGGTTGGAAAATTAAACTCTACGGAAACTACCAGGGACCTATCGGAACATTCAGCGGAAAAAATCAAACTGATCTCGCAGCTGCTTATCGCAACGGGGCTCATCCGGTGAAACCGCTAAGTTTCGGAATGGGCTACCTGATGAATCCCTCCCGTGCCTGCATCATTGTGGCGCGTCCCTGATTCCTGAATTACTGTGCCAACCTCTCGAATATGAAGTTGGCCAGAATGCCGGACGGAAGTCCGGAGATTTTTCACACCCTCCAGGGCGAAGGAAGAAACGTCGGGACGCCGTCGGTTTTTATCCGCGCGTCCCTTTGTAACCTTCATTGCGTCTGGTGCGATACGGCCTACACCTGGAATTGGGAGGATACGAATTTCTCTCACGAGAATGATCGCAAGTTTCGCAGGGAAGAACAAATCGTCGAATTGAGTTCCAATGAAATTTGCGAATTCGTAGAGCCATTTCCCTGCAATAACTTTGTCTTCACCGGAGGAGAACCCCTCCTTCAGGAAAAGGCCTGGGTTGAGCTCATGGACGCCCTACTCGCAGCGAACCCCGGTTCCACATTCGAAGTGGAAACCAATGGTACACTTTTCCCAGGGGCTGCGTTTCTTGAAAGAGTTCATCAGTTCAATGTTTCGCCGAAACTCTGCAATTCCGGAGTAGAAGAAAGTCGGCGATATTTCCCCGATGTGATCCGTTCGCTTCGAGATACAGGAAAGGTGGACTTCAAATTTGTGGTCGGAGATCAAGAGGATCTTGATGAGGTACTCCGATTTGTCGGCGATTGCGAAATCCCCACTCAGAATATTTTCCTAATGCCCCGTGCTCTAACGGTCGCCGAGTTGGAAAAAAATCAGAGCTTTGCTGCAGAAGCCGCCCAGTCCAAGGGTTTCAAGTATTCCGACCGACTCCACCTTCGGCTTTATGGAGCAAAGCGCGGGGTTTAGAACTCAAAAGGGTTGGAACGATCGCCCCACCCTCTTGAATCGACAGTCTACTTGATAGCCGCCTTGCGCAGTTTTTCCAAAATGGCTTTACCGACGGCGCGATCCGGAACGGGCTCGGCGATAATTTCATCGACGCCCAACTGATCGAGTTGCCAGAGAACATGAAACAAACGGATCCCCGCTTCGGCAACGCGTCCGGAACCCGGGCTGAGAATGGAAACCTCGTCCCATTCATGAAGCTGAAGGTAGCCGTCTTTTTCCTGCCCCCGATAACTCACCAGAGCATATCGTTTGCCCTCTTCAGGATGGAAATCCTCCGGACTGGACAAGAGGCGCAGCGGGGTCCGGGGGGCATAATGATTTGCCAACATTCCGGGAGCATCCGGTGATGAATTTTCCACATCCTCGTTCCTTTCTGCAAAAACAACTTTTCCGAACTTTTTCAAGTCCTCTGCAGTTATCGGACCGGGACGAACGATTTCAATCCGGTTCTTCGGCTCTGCAGCATGAAGTCGCACAATGGTCGATTCCAGTCCACGGGCGCAGGCCCCTCCATCGATGATCATAGGAATCCGGCCCTCCAATTGACTCAATACGGCCGGGGACGAGGTCGGGCTCAGACTACCAAACCGGTTTGCACTTGGGGCTGCAATGGGATTTCCGAAGCCTTTGATCACCCGATGGAAAACGGGATGATCGCACATTCTGACTCCAACAGTGGGCAGACCAGCAGTTACGATGTCTGGAATGATCGGCTTTTTGGGTAAAAGAATTGTCAGGGGCCCGGGCCAGAAGGTTTCGATCAACTGAGTAACCAGTTTTTTCAATTCCTCAGGAACTTCCGTGACTTCATGAATCGATGACTTGTGTGGCAGGTGCACAATCAGGGGATCAAAGTGAGGGCGCCCTTTCGCTTCAAAGAGTTTCTCCACGGCCACCGGATCAAGCGCATCGGCACAGAGGCCATATACCGTCTCCGTAGGCAGGGCTACGATATCACCAGCCTGCAATGCGGAAACTGCACGGCTGACTGCCTCCCGGGTATCGGGTTCAAAATCGGTTCTGATAAGTTCGGTCAACATTAGGAATAGGTTTTGGGCTTTGCTAACTCCGGTTTCCCAGTATGCTCGCAGTAGTGGATACGACAGGAAACAGTCAGGGCAATCTGATTTTGATCGGATTTATGGGCACAGGCAAGACTTGTGTCGGTCGACGCGTGGCCAAAAGCCTCGGATTCCGCTTCGTCGACACCGATGCGAGGATTGTACAAACGGCGGGAAAGTCCATCGCCGACATTTTTACGGAACTTGGTGAAGAGGAATTTCGCAAGCTGGAAACAGACGCTCTCCAGCAAATTTCCACAGCACAGGGGCAGGTCATTTCGACTGGAGGTGGAATCGTAACTCAAGCTCGAAACATCGAGATCCTTCGTGGAGCGGGCTACGTGGTCTGGCTGCGAGCGAGTCCCGAAACGATTATTGATCGAGTCAGCCGCAACAACGATAGACCCCTCCTCGCCAACGATGATCCTGAAGGGACTGTTCGCAGCTTAATGGAGGAGCGCGAAGAGTTGTATCGCTCCGCTGCCAATCTTGAAATCGTAACCGACGAACTGACTCTGGACGAAACCACCTATGGCGTCACGGAGTCGGCCAGAGTCGGTATGGCTTAATTTCTTTTTTCTCACAAAAAGGCACGGTCCCCTTTTCAGAGAACCGTGCTCAAATTGATGCAAAAAGGACTGGAAGTCCGGTCCAGCTTTAAGCTGGATTAAAGCACTTCCGGCACGATATACGGCGCACGATATTCGCGGGTTGCGAGCTTATTAGCTGCCGCGTCGAGTCCATCGTTCCCTTCGGCCCACTCAGTGTTTGGATTGAATTTCACCATTGGCCCGACGGTGATCCCCTCTTTTGTGAGATCCACGTCATTTTTGGCAAGGTGATCCGCCATCGACTGGTAACGCTCCGTAAGAACCGCATCACTCTTGATACGCTCCAGCACTTCGCCGTTTTTCATCTGAGCTCCCAGACGGTGAGAGATGAGACCGGTGTGGCAGAGGGCACTGGAAATGTGAGTCTCTTCGCACTCTGCATACTGCTCTTCGCGTTTCCGGCTCTTCACGGCATTGATGAAATTAGTGAAAATGTCATCCATCTTCTTCGGCTCAGGATTGTCCATTTTCTTGCCATCCTTATCGGTGACTGCAACTTTTCCACCCGAACTCGTGTAAACGTTTCCGCCCTCACAAACGACAACGACAGCGATTCCTCCCTGATCAGGAAATTCCTCGGGCTTGCTCATATTTTTGCCCCAGTCCTTCTCCTGATATTTTTTCGCCGAGGGAAGACCGCGGGTTTCAAAAATCAGCGGAGCAGAATCGTAATCGTGATACACCACCTGGGTGTTAGGAGTTTCCCCGTCATCGTCATATCCAAGGCGACCGCCGATACTCATGGAACGCGGAGCAATTTTGTCCTCACCGATGTACCAGCGGGCCACATCCATTTGGTGAATTCCCTGGTTCCCCATGTCACCGTTCCCGTAATTGTAGAACCAGTGCCAGTCGTAGTGGAAGCGTTTCCGTCCGAGCGGTGATTCCATTTCAGCGGGTCCACACCAGATGTCATAGTTCACACCTTCAGGAATCGCACCGCCGCCACCTTTTCCGATGGAAGCACGGGGTTTGTAACAAAGGCCCTTCACATATTTGATCTTCCCGAGCTTACCGCTTTGGACCAATTCTACGGCTGCAGCGATCGAACCCATCGAGCGACTTTGGGTTCCGCCCTGACAAATCTTGTTTTCCTTACGAGCCAGCTTCACCAGCTGACGTCCTTCCCAAACGTTGTGGGAAATCGGTTTTTCGACGTAGGCATCTTTTCCGGCCTGAATCGCCCAGACTCCTGTCAATGTATGCCAGTGGTTCGGCGTGGCAGTGGATACGGCATCAATCTCGCCGCTGTCGAACATCTCGCGCATGTCGCTGAAACCCTGAACAGAAATCTTTTGCTGATCGGACATCTTGTTGACCCGGGCATCGAGAACATCGGGATCGACATCACAGATCGCGGCGACACGAACTCCGCTCATTTTCGCGTAGGCATCCATGTGGGACTTCCCGCGTCCATTTACACCGATGACTCCGACCCGAATATCATCATTAGCACCCAGCACTTTCGAATTTGGCCAGGCTAGCGCCAGTCCGAAACCGGCACCGTATTTGAGAACTTCCCGACGACTTGAGCCGATCGGGGTGGAAGAAGAATTTCGCTCGGTTGATTTACTCATACTGGCCAAAGCCTAAGAAAATTTACTCTCGCCCGCAATGGTGAAATTTTCCCGTGAACACGGAGGAGGCGACACAAAAAAACCGCTCCGGAGATTTCCGGAACGGCTTTGAAGAATTGACTGTAATTGCTCCGACTTATCTACGGCTCATGAAGATCCGCAGAATATACCAGAAGAGCAATGCGACACTGGAGAAAAGCGAGAGCGCTGCAGCCACGTGCTGATCAGTCCGGTAATGGTGCATGATATTCGAGGTCGTGTAGAGAATGGAACCACCGGCAAGCAGCGCCATGGCGCCTGCAAAAAGCGTCCCCAGATTAAAACCAAACAGTATCGAGACCACGATAATTCCCATCGCTACGAAGAATGCGATCGAAAGAAACGAGCCGAGGAAGGAAAAATCTTTCTTCGTAATAAAGGCCGCCAGGGTCAAGCCTCCGAAAATACAACCAGTGGTAATTCCTGCTTTAAGAATGATCTGGCTGTCGCCGGACATATTGGCGGCAACATAGAGGAGCGGCAGGAAGATGATTGCTTCCGCAACGATGAAAAGGCCCAGGCCGAGATACTGCATCCCACGGGAAGTGTCAGACATCGCAAATTTATTGGCCACCCAGGAAACTCCCATAAACGCACCAAGAACGATCAACCAGCTGCGACCACCGGTCATCTTTTGAGCGAAAGGCCCTGCCCAGGATTGCTGAAGAACAAAATATTCCACAAGGATAAATGCGACGATGGCAAAACCCAGGTGGATGTAGGTATTGCGAATAAAGGCAGCGCGTTCGCTCGGAACAGCACCTGCGACGGTGTAGGGGTTGGCGTATCCTTGACTCATGATTTTAAAAAACTGTAGGGGGAAATGGGAGCAGCAGCAATTGAATTCCCCGCCTCAGGAAGGGTGGAGGCGCTGCCTAACCGCTTCATAGAGACAGACAGCAGCGGCATTGGAAACGTTCAAACATTCCACGGCTCCCTGCATCGGAATTCGAATCAGTTCGTCGCAATTTTCTTTGGTGAGCCTTCGCATTCCTTCGCCTTCAGCACCGAGAACCAAAGCTAGCGGGCCGGTAAAATCGCTCTCAAAAACATCGTGAGTCGCGCCATCGGCCGAACGGATACAAGCCCCCAAATTGTGAGGATCCTGAACGCCGTCGAGAATGAGCAGCAGAATATCCTCTGTTTCCGAAATGAGATCAAACAGCGCATCCTCCGTCATCCCTGTCTCTTATACACATCTCCGAGCCCACGAG
>CAJXQE010000415.1 GCA_913058215.1 uncultured Verrucomicrobiales bacterium | reverse complement strand
TACGAGATCAGCCTCGGTCTCGTGGGCTCGGAGATGTGTATAAGAGACAGTTCCGTAACGGGGAGTTCCGGTCCCGGTCTTTCCCTGAAGATGGAGGCACTCAGCTATGCGACGATGGCGGAACTGCCATTGATCGTGATCAATGTTCAGCGTGGTGGGCCGAGTACCGGGCTTCCGACAAGTGTGGAGCAGAGTGATTTGATGCAGGGGATCTTTGGTAGTCATGGAGACAGCCCGCGCATCGTGCTTGCACCACAGAATGTTAAAGACTGTTTCTACGTTGCTGTTGAGGCTTGTCAGCTTGCGAAGGAGTACAGCTGTCCGGTCATTATTCTTTCTGATCAGGCGCTTGCGACCCGGATTGAAGCGTTTACCGAGCCTGACCTCTCCAGTATTGTGAAAGAACCTGTTCTGGATCAGGAGCCTCGAGGAGATGACTTTAAGCCTTACCCCGCTGTGGGCCGAACCAAACATGCTCCTCCGGGAACGGTGATGGAAGGTGGCAAATATCCAGTTGTTACCGGCTTGGAACATGATGAATGGGGCCATCCGAGTGGAAACCCTGAAACCCACGCCCGCATGAATGCGAAGCGTCGTGACAAGCTTAAGGATCTCGGAGAGAAACTGGAACTCCCTGAAGTTTACGGCGCAGATTCCGGTGATGTTCTCCTTGTCGGCTGGGGGTCCACCTGGGGACCCATTCGCGAGGCGGTGAACCGTGGACAGGAAAAGGGCGATGCGATTGGATCGATCCATATTCGCTACCTGAACCCGCTTCCAAACGGATTTGAGAAGATTTTCGAAAACTACAAGCACGTTGTCGTTGTGGAAATGAACGATGAAGGGCTTTACGGAAACGGCCAGCTCGCAACTCTGTTGAGAGCACGTTACTGTGATCCGAAAATCCGTTCCCTCTGCAAAACAGATGGACTTACTTTTAAAGTTCGCGAGATTCTCGAAGGTGTTGATTCGATCGTCGCGCAATAATTATTCCTTATCTAAAGAAAGCTTTTTTTGATGTCAGCTACAGCCGAACCTAAGAAATTAACGAAGAAGGATCTGACCGCCGATCACCCTACCTGGTGTCCGGGGTGCGGGGATTTCGCCGTTCTGGCCGCCTTTTTCAAAGTCCTCGAGAAACTGCAGTTTCCCCACGAGAAGATTTGTACGATTGCCGGGATTGGATGTTCCTCCCGCTTTCCTTACTTTGTAAACGGACACGGAGTTCACTTCATCCACGGTCGGGCATTGCCCCTGGCTACGGGTGTCAGTCTTTCCCGTCCCGACCTCCATGTCTTCGCCTTCGGTGGTGACGGTGATGGCTATTCCATTGGTGGTAACCACCTCGATCACGCAGCCCGGAAGAATGTGAACCTCACCTATGTGGTGATGGATAATTTTGTTTACGGCCTGACCAAAAAGCAGACTTCACCTACCAGTCCGACCGGTTTTAAATCGAAGACTGACCCGACCGGTGCGATTGATCAGCCAATCAATCCGATGAAGAAGCTTGTCTACGGTGGTGCCAGCTTTGTAGCGCGGACCCATGCCGCCCAGGTGAAACACATGATGTCCGTCTTCGAGCGGGCCATTCTTCATCCTGGATTCAGTGTCGTGGAAGTTCTTTCCGAATGTGTCGTTTTCTACCCCGGTATTTTTGATGACGGAAACCCCCGAAAAGGTGGTGAGTTTGATGTCATTGAAGAGAAGCAGTGGGACGACAGTGCAGAAGACAAGGATCGGCATGATGTCAGCGACGGGAACGCCGCATACGAAATGGCCAGTATTCAATACCCCGGTAAATTCGGCGTTTTCTACGAGACTGATCGCCCAACGAAGAATCAGCTCGAGCAGAAGTGGATTGATTCAAGCCGCGAGAAAACCGGTGGAAAATCCGCTGAAGATCTGATCTCCGATCGGTTTGCTTCAATGAAGTAGTCCGGGTTCCCGACAGTTTTCCCGGTGATCCAGGATTACCCGGAAACTGTTCGTCTCTGAACTGCGTCTTTCAGGCAGAGATGTCTGGAATTGGGTAGAGTTGAGCCCGCCTTCCCCGGACCGCTCCCCGTAAGAGATAGAGGTTGTCAAAATTCCGCTATTTTCGTATTTCGGTGGGCAACTATGAGTCCTTCGCTACTTCTTCTCATCGGAATGCTGATCGTAGTGGTCGGTATCATTGGTCTACGTGTTCATCCCTTTGTGGCGCTGATCACTGCCGCACTCGCCGTAGCTTTCCTCACTCCTGAGGATTCGATTTATCGCTCAGCGCTGGACTCTGATGAAAGAGCGGCCCTTTTCCCTGCGGATATCATTGCGGTGGAGATTAACTCTGGAGGTGCTGAACTCGACGGAAGAGCTGTTGCCGTAGTTGGCGCCCATCAGGATGCCGTTTCCAAATCGGAATCATGGTTTGTGTCCCGGGTCACCTCTGCATTTGGAGGGGGCTGCGGAAAAATCGCCATCATCATTGCGATGGCTGCGATCATTGGAAAGTGTTTGCTCGACTCGGGAGCCGCCCGGCGAATCGTTGAGGCCCTGATGGCTCTTTTTGGAGTCAGGAGAACCCCGATTGCTTTTGCCATGAGCGCATTCACTATCGGGATTCCTGTATTCTTTGATACCGTGTTTTACCTTCTCATGCCGCTGGGCAGGGCTCTTCGAGTGAAGACAGGAAAGGACTATCTTCTTTATATCCTTACGATTGTAGCCGGAGCGACGATGGCGCATTCTTTGGTTCCACCAACTCCCGGACCATTGACTGTCGCGGGATTTTTCGGTGACGAAGTTTCGATCGGCTCCATGATGATTGGAGGATTGCTTGTCGGGATGGTGACCGTGACCGTCGGCGTTCTTTATGCCCATTGGGCGAACAAGCGCTGGGAGATACCCTTGAGGGACATGGCAGGTCATGTTTCCGGAGAAGGTGACTCAGGTGTTGATGAGTCTCAGCCCATGCCGGCTCTTTGGCTTTCCCTTCTTCCGATCATTCTGCCGATCGGTTTGATTGGTGGATATACGGCGCACACTGCTCTCGGAGGCACTTCAGAAGTCTTTCGTTTCCTGGGAGACAAGAATTTAGCTCTGATTCTGGCAGCTGGAGTGTCAATTTTGCTGCTTATCTATTCGAAAAGAAGGCAGAAAGGGGAAATCTCTGCGGCGGTTCAGGATGCGCTGGCCAGCGGAGGAGTGATTATTTTGGTGACCGCGGCAGGCAGTGCTTTTGGGGCAGTTCTTCGCGATACGGGGATTGCGGATACGATCGGTGGAATTGTTCCTTCGGGAAAATCCTTGTTTCTTATTCCGATAGCCTACCTCGTAACGGCATTGGTGAGAACCGCTCAGGGCTCAGCGACAGTCGCGATGATCACGGCCGGGGGAATCGTTGCTCCAATCGCATTGGCTACAGACCTCAGCTATTCTGCTTTGTATCTGGCGCTCGCAATCGGTTGTGGATCCAAGCCAATCTCGTGGGCCAATGACAGCGGATTCTGGGTGATCGGTCGAATGTCAGGAATGACACCCATGGAGACCTTCAAATCCGTCAGTGTGATGATGATCCTGATGTCGCTGGCAGGACTTATTGTTGTGTTTCTCGGAGCGTTGCTGTTCCCAATGGCTTAAGTTTATAAAATACTTGCCCGTTTTCGCAATAATGCGGACAAGATTTAAAAAAGTTCGTAAAAATGACTTGAGTATGGTTAAAAGTTTAGTAAGCTAAGACATCAACCAAACAAGGTTGTCGAACGAACCAAATGAATCAGTTTCTCACAGGGCCATTTTCTATAACTCGCTGCACCGACAGCGAGCCTGTGAATGAGATTGTTTTCCGGTTCGTATCGCTTTTATCGCAAACAGACAGTTCAAGAACGCCCGAGTCGTGTGCCGCACGAAGCCACGAAAGGGAAGATGGACTGAGATATTATTTGGGTAGGTGCACTCGATTTTATTGAGTGAATTCTCCCGAGTTGAGGGGTAGTCGCGGTCCGGGTTATTGGCAGGTGCCCGGGCTGCGGCTCTTCTCATATTCAGGGAGGCCCATTTTTAGAGTCTTCCCTGACCCTTTTTCTTGTTGCGGGCGAGACCGCGCCGGATACAGATTGGTATTGGAACGGACTGGTTCCACTTCAGATTCATTGAGGTCGTCCCATCACGAAGTGTTCCTGCCAGGTGACAGACCTGTTGCTTTACCAACAATCGCTATCAACCGATAGTGATATCAAGATGCAAAAAATTGCAGAGAAAGAGATCTAAAGAATACTGAAGAAGTAAGCAGCTTATGAGAAAGGCAATTCCTGAAAGCGGTCATTCATTGAGCAATAATCTCATGAGAATTTCTTTTGTAAGGGATACCCATACCCCTCAATACTTAGGAAGTGCTTGCTGCATAGGGAATTCTGGAAATCCTGGGCAACTGAGTTACGTTTACGAATAAGCCTGATTTATGACGATGTCAGATAAACCCGTCCATACCTTGAGCAATTTCGAACAGGCTTTGAAAGAGGCCCGGAATGACGTATTGCGAATGGCCAGTATTGCCGGCCAGAATTTCACCAATGCGGTCGATGGCCTCTTGAACCGGAACAGCGAACTTTGTAACGAGGCGATCGTCGAAGATGACGAAGTGAACGGACTCGAACGAAGTATTGATGCTGCCAGTTTCGAAATTCTGATTCGATATAATCCGATGGCCGGAGATTTACGTGAAGTGCTTTCCGGGATGAAGATTGCCAACAATTTGGAGCGAATATCCGATGAGGCTGAGAGTATTGCGCGTCGGGCCAGAAAAATTTTGAAGCATCCTGAAGTTCCTGAGATTCGTTTGATTCAGCCGCTGTATACGATGGCGTTTGATTTGCTTCAGGAAAGTGTGCGCTCCTATTCAGAGGGGGATACCGATTTAGGATTATCGCTTTATGAGAAAGACCGCGAACTGGACAAAGCTTACTCGGCTACGATCAAGCAGCTCTCAAAAGCGATCGATAAAGACTCAAGTCAGGTGAAAACCTATCTTCATATGATCTTCATTGTGCGGAGCATTGAGAGGGTGGGGGATCACGCCGTCAATATTGCCGAAGACGGGATCTTTGTTGAGAGTGCTGCAGACGTGCGTCATCTAGGCCCCAAAAAGGCAGCCGTGGAGATCGAGGAGCAACTTTCCTGAGTTGCTCTGAGAACACGCCATTAGCCAGTCTTTAAGCCCGGAACACCTGCAGAAGTCGAGCTGCCGAACTGGTCGGTTTCAACTCCCATCCGCTGTGCCAGGGAAACGAAGAGATTGGAGAGTGGCGTATTGTTGTCTTCGTCGAAGGCGAGATAATTTCCGTGCTGGTAGCCGCCGCCGGCCAAAATGACGGGAAGATTTCGCCAGTTGTGGCTGCTGGCGTTACCCAGGTTGGAACCGAAGAGGACTGAGGTGTGGTCGAGAAGGTTTTTTCCGTTTTCCTCGATTCCTTTCAGCTTGGTCAGGAAATCATTGAAGGCCGAGAACTCTGCCTCTTCGACAATTTTCAGTTCATTAATTTTGGCAGGATCTTTCCCGTGATGGGAAAGGTTGTGCCAGTCTGTTCCAACTCCCTTGATGGTGGGAACTGCATTCATTCCGGTAAGTCGAAAGCTTACAGAGCGGGTTGAATCGTTTTGGAGAGCGAGAACGATCATGTCGTTCATGAGTCGCTGTTTACCGATCGCATCGTTCCGGTCATCGATATTCTTTGGCTCGCTTGCACTGGTTTCCGGCTTTGGTTTTTTGGCCCACTCTTCATTCTGAACGAGACGAATTTCCAGATCCCGAACCGAACTGAGATATTCATCCAGCTTCTCTTTGTCGCGATGGCCCAGTTCATTCTCCAGCTTTTTTGCCTCACCGAGAACTGTATCTGTCTCTTATACACATCTGACGCTGCCGACGAAGAGGATAGTGTAGA
>CAJXQE010000414.1 GCA_913058215.1 uncultured Verrucomicrobiales bacterium | reverse complement strand
TCTTCGTCGGCAGCGTCAGATGTGTATAAGAGACAGGCCTCATTGCTGAACTGATTCAAGGTATCCCCATGAAAGGGTAGCGCAATCCACGATATAGAAGTCCAGGCAAAAGCCACGATTCCTCCCAACACAATCCCGATAAATGACTTAAGCATGCTGAGAGCATATCGACTCGGGAAGCAGTGTGGCAATGAAATTCGAAGCGTCTAAAAACGGTCAAAGCCCGGCCCCCTTGCGGGAACCGGGCTTTTTGACCACTCAACTCTGTCTCTCAACAACCTCGGGACAAGTATTGGAGACAAATTTTCTAAATTTTTTGATCAACGGGCCGCCACGTTGCTTTGCTTGTTGTGGTAAGCGTTGTATTTGCCGGTCGGAACGATGAGTTCGTCACCAGGGTGGATCAGCGTGCTGGTTCCAAGGCGATTGATCCGCTGGAGTTCGCTCATCGTGGAGAAAAAGTCACGGGCAAGGGCGTAAAGGTTATCTCCTTTTCTGACAGTGTAATATCCATACGCTTCACTCTTGTTGAGAAGTGGGTTGTCGTAGGAATAGCTGCTATCGGCTGCAGGCGTCGTCGTTGTCGAAACCTTTGTTGCAGGAGGAGTTGTGCTGCTGTTGCCTGCGCTTGGAATGCGGAGGCGCTGACCACTACTAATGGTGTCGCTATTCAGACTGTTCGCTGATTTCAGAGCGATAACCGTGGTTCCATACTGACGGGATATTCCTGTGAGCGTGTCGCCTTTTGCCACCGTGTGGAAGCCTGATGTTGCGGCCGCAGGGGCTTTCGGGGCAGGAGCCTCCACTTTTGGAGCAGGAACTGCCTTCGATTTTTCAGGGGTGTTCACCGCAACCGCAGTATTCGCAGATGGCGCTGTCGGGATTACGAGCGTTTCACCAATGTAAATCGGTTGCCCCTCGCTCAGTCGGTTGGCTTGAAGAAGCGCTTCACGGGGAACTCCGTTTTTGCGGGCAATCTCACCTACGGTATCACCGGTTTTAATCACATACGTCTTGGTGGAATCAGCGGCGGCTGGTGCAGGTTTAGGTGCTGGCGCCGTGTTCTGTGTCGGTGCGCTGTTGCGAGTCGCATCGATCATTGCCTGTTCACGTTGATCAGAACCGGGCTTTGCATTCGATTCGATTTTTGAGAGCCGAGCTTCAATGGCGCTCATTCTTGCACCAATCGTGTCGAGGGTTTCTCCGGCAGCATTCGAGCTCTGCAGGACAAGAGCGGAGACAGCCAGGGTTGCGAGGGAAGTAGTGATCCGATTCATGAGGTGAATCTAATCCTACTTAATTATACACACAACCTAAAATTTTATAAAAGTTAACTATTTTTTATGAATAGCTCTAAATTCATTATGGTAATTATAAAATTCGGGATTAAACCGATAAAAAGCTACATTAATTAGCGCCAAGAAGTCTTGCCCATCCTCTCTTCTCCGATTATGAAGTGAGCTATGCAGATCACTTTTTGCGGGGCTGCGGGGACTACCACCGGTTCTCAGCACCTCATCGAAGCCAACGGAGCGAAAATTCTTCTCGATTGCGGTCTTTACCAGGGACGCCGGGAGGAAACCAATGATCGAAACCGGAACTTTCTGTTCGATCCAGCATCCTTAGACGCCGTTGTTCTCTCTCACGCCCACATCGATCACAGCGGAAATCTTCCGAATCTGACGAGTCATGGCTACCAGGGAAACATTTACAGCACGTTCGCGACTCGGGATCTATGCTCCATCATGCTGCCTGATTCCGCTCGAATTCAGACTCAGGATACGAAATGGATCAATAAGCGCCGCAAGAAAAAAGACCTCCCCCCTGTCGAGCCTCTCTATTCAGAAATGGATGCCGAAAGCTGTCTGCGGCAATTTGTGAATATCGGCTACAACCGGACTATTCCGGTCGCAGACGGAGTTGAGCTCACATTCATCGATGCCGGTCACATTCTAGGTTCGGCTCAGGTCATTCTCGACATCACTGAAAATGGAGAAAAGAAACGCCTTCTCTTTTCCGGCGACGTTGGTCGCGGCGACAACGATCTCCTTCGTGATCCAGTGGATGCTGAAGATGTCGACTACCTCATCATGGAGAGCACCTACGGCGACCGTGAGCACGAGCTGCCTGCTCAGGCTAACGATCTCCTGGCAGAAATTCTTGTTCGTGCCCTGGAGAAAAATGGGAAGGTCATCATTCCTGCCTTCGCCGTCGAACGAACCCAGCAACTCATTTACGTGCTCCACGGTCTTACGGAATCGGGCGCAATTCCCGAGGTTCCCATTTTTGTAGACAGTCCCCTCGCGGTCAATGCTACAGAGATCTTCCGAATTCATCCGGAGTGTTTCAATGAAGAGGTTTATGAGTTCCTCTTCACAAAACGAAATCCCTTTGGTTTTGAAAACCTGACGATGGTTCGAAAAGTATCGGCCTCAATGGCTTTGAACGATCTGGATGAACCTGCGATCATTATCTCAGCCTCAGGCATGTGTGAGGCAGGTCGGATTCTCCATCACCTACGCAATTCCATCGAGGACGAGAAGAATACAATCCTCTTTGTAGGATATTGTGCAGAAAACACCCTGGGTTGGAAACTCAGGAACAAGTGGGAGAAGGTCAACATTTTCGGAGATCCTTTCAAGTTGAAAGCCAATGTCGAAATCCTCGACTCCTTTTCCGGTCATGCCGACAAGAGCGAACTGCTTGAATATTTCAAAGCGATGGGTGGCAAAAAAGAGAAAGTGTTTCTCGTCCACGGTGAGCCAACACAGAGCGAAGGGCTCCGTGATGCACTTAAGACGCAACACGACGGTCAGATCGAGATAGCCGAGTGGAAATCAACGGTGGAAATTTAGGCGCATCGTGGTTCTGTCCGCTCGCATCAAATGAAGCCTCTACTACTTACCAACGAATTTCCGCCCAACGTCTACGGTGGCGCAGGCATTCACGTTCAATACCTCTCACGTGAATTGGCGCAGCTTTGTGACGTGGATGTTCGCTGCTTTGGTGACCAGGACATCACCGACGGAAATCCAACGGTTCATGGTGTGAGCAGCGACGCGAGCGAATACACCGCACCCAAGCCGCTCCAGTCCGTCTTTTCCGCACTTCAGAAGTGTCTCAATTTCAATACGGAAAACATCGATGCCGATGTCGTCCACCTTCATACCTGGTATTCCCATTTTGGAGGAATCCTCGCCCACCTGAATTACAACATCCCCATGGTCCTGACGGTTCACTCGCTTGAACCTCTCCGACCATGGAAGCGGGAACAGCTCGGTGGTGGATACGATTTCACTCTTTGGCTGGAAAAGACGGCAATCGAAATGGCTGATGCAGTGATCGCTGTCTCTAAAGAAACCAAAGAAGACATCCTGCGACTTTTTGATGTGCCTGAGGAAAAAGTTCCCGTGATTTACAATGGGATCGATCCTGACGAGTACCAGCCTACTGAGAATCCTGAAGTTCTCAAAAAATACGGAGTCGATCCGGATAAACCCTATCTGCTTTTCGTCGGACGAATCACCCGCCAAAAAGGAATCGTCCATTTGGTGAGTGCAATCAAGCACCTCAACCCGGATCATCAGGTAGTCCTCTGTGCCGGTGCTCCGGATACCCCGGAAATTGCCGCGGAGATGGAAGCGGCCGTCGATGTTGCCAGGGAAACATTTGGAGGTCCAATCGTCTGGATCAAAGAAATGATCTCAGCAGAGGAAAAAATCGCGCTCTACAGCCATGCTCGCGTTTTCTGTACACCGAGCATTTACGAACCTTTTGGAATCATCAATCTGGAAGCCATGGCCTGCGAAACCCCGGTGGTGGCATCTCAAGTCGGCGGAATGAAAGAAATTATCATCCCCGAAGAAACCGGTTTACTCGTTCCACTGGAGCAGCAAACGGAGTCCCCCTTCGAGGCGGTCGATCCGGATACCTTTGCTGCGGATCTCGCCGCTGGCATCAACCGTCTCATGGAAGATCCCGAGCTCTGCCAAAAAATGGGCAAAGCCGGTCGCGCCCGTGTCCTCGACACCTTCAGCTGGGCCGAGATTGCCAAAGAGACGCTCGCTCTCTACGAGAAAGTGGCGGCGGAGAAGAAATCTTCGTAGCCAAACTTTGCGATAGAGAAAATCGTGAATTGTCATCTTTCGGCGAAAGAATGACTATGATCGGCGGTGAACTGAAAACTTCTCTCAGCGGAAGTTGATTACGCCAATCCGTTTTGCGTTTCCGAAGGCATTGCTCTAGGGTGCGTCCTCATGAAAAGCCTCACCGTTTTTTCCCTGCTTCTCTCCTTTTCACTCACCGGATTCAGCGCCCCCTGGGATGCTGCCATTTCCACGATCCAAAAGGTCGGACCCGAGGGGAAAGGAAATGCAGAAGCCGCCCGCGCCCACGCTGAGCTCACCGCTCAGAGCAGTGACGTCATTCTCCCGATTCTCACGGCGATGAAGGACACTGGTCCAATCGCTGACAACTGGATGCGCAGCGCTGCGGAAATTGTTTTTGAGCAGGCTAAAGAGAAAAAGACCGACCTTCCCGGCGCCGATCTCAAGAAATTTGTTCGTAATACTGAAAACGCTCCCCGGGCTCGCGAACTTGCTTTTGAACTTTACGAAAAAGTAGATGCCAAAGATGCGGCTTCCCTCGTTCCGGGGTTTTCCAGTGATCCCAACAATGCGCTTCGCCGACGCGCCGTAACGCTGCTCATTGATCAGGGAAAAAAACTCACCACTGATGGCGGGAAAGAGGAAGCGGCGACGGAAGTCATGATCGAGGCGCTCGGAGCAGCCCGCGACATTGATCAGATTAAAAGCATCGCCGAACACTTGCAGAAGGAACTCAATCGCGAAGTCGATCTTCCCACTCATTTCGGATTCCTGATGCGGTGGCATCTCCTCGCCCCTTTCACCAACATCGATCGCGCAGGATTTGATGAAGCCTTCCCTCCGGAAAAAGAAGTCGACCTGAAAGCAAGCCACTCCGGAAAAGATGGAGATATCAAATGGCAGGAATTCGCTTCCTCAGACGACTACGGAATGATCGATTTCAACAAACCCTACTCGCCTCTCAAAGAAGTCACCGGCTTTGCCTACACGGAATTTAATTCCGGCGAAGCCCGCAAAGCAGAAATCCGGCTCGGATGCAAAAACGCATGGAAGGTTTGGCTCAACGGAAAACTCATCTTCGGCCGTGACGAGTACCACCGCGGAATGCGGATCGATCAGTACATTCTTCCAGTCGACTTGGAGAAAGGAAAGAACACCATTCTTATAAAAGCCTGCCAGGATGCACAGGAACAGGATTGGACCGTCCAGTGGGAGTTTCAGATGCGGATCTGCGACGAGACCGGAACTGCAATTCTATCAACCGACCGTCTCTCCACTCCAAAGGCGGAAGTGAAGACCGGACGACGCAGCGGGAAGGGTGAATAATTTTTGTGAGTCGTATTTTGTGAACAATATGAAGGTATTCTTTTTTGGATTAGTCAGCCTCCTTGTGGTTGAGACAGGGTTTTCGGATTGGAAAAATTTCCGTGGCCCCAATAGCAGCGGATTCGCACCGGGCGTCGCCGACCTCCCGACTGAACTCAGTTCGGAATCCATCGCCTGGAAGGTTTCTCTCCCTGGTCGGGGACTTGGAAGTGCCATCATCGTCGGGGATAAAGTATTCATCACCGCAGCAAGCGGTCCGGATCAGAAACGCCTCCACATTTTCTGCTTTGCCGCGAAAGATGGTGCCCCGTTGTGGGAACGTCAGTTCTGGGCAACGGGAAGGACGATGACTCAGTCCAAAACCTGCGTTGCCGCCCCGACTCCAGCTACGGACGGTGAATCCATCTTTGCCCTCTTTTCTTCTAACGACCTCATCTGTCTCGACCTCGAAGGCTGTCTCTTATACACATCTCCGAGCCCACGAGACCGAGGCTGATCTC
>CAJXQE010000413.1 GCA_913058215.1 uncultured Verrucomicrobiales bacterium | reverse complement strand
CTACACTATCCTCTTCGTCGGCAGCGTCAGATGTGTATAAGAGACAGCAATAGGATGCTGTAACTTCTGTTCCCGAAGGGACATTGATTCTCGGCACAGCACTCGACATCGCAATGCTGCGGCAGTTGAGACTGCTTCCGCAGAAAAGGCGTGACTGAATAATCAGCGAACTGACTTCCCAAATATTCCGCGAGTCGAAGAACACTGCTTTCCCATCCGGAAACTCAAGGAGCCATTGCTTCTGAAAATCCAGCGATTCACTGTTTGCGCTTCCAACGCCGTCGAAAAGTACGATCCCCAGTTTTTCTTTACGGGCAACTTCGCTCAAGCCCTTCGCGAGACGCTGACGATCACTCTCCGCAACGCGCCCGACTTCCACTGCGATCCAACCTTTCCGGAATTTCTTCCGCACGGCTTTCATCGCGGCTGTATTGCTATGAGCTTCGAGACGTTGTTCGCAAACTTGAGGTAAAACCGTAAGACCACATGGCATTCGTTCCACATTAATCCCCTGACGCTCGAGATAGTCCGCGCCGTTTTTGTCCCGAATACCTACAAAGCCAGCGTTTCTCAAAACCTCGAGAAGTCGCACCCGCATCTCCTCTGAGAGCGATTCCGGATTTGAAAGACCGACGGCATGGAAACAAGCGTCCGCTCCGTGGAACTGCCCCTCCGAAGGGAGGACATAAGCGAAATTCTCCAATTGTCCGCTGCGACGCTGGACGTATTGCTTCATGACCGACTGCTCTCCGATCCGAACGAGACTTGAAAAGCGATCGGCTTCCTCATCGGCAACAGCCGCCGAGTACCCGGAAATGAGACTCACGGCAAGAGTTTCGCCGCCGGCATGAATCAGCTTTAAATTGTTGCCGCCCATTTCAATGGCTGCTTCACCGTAATTTCGGACGACGTGTCCGCCCACCTCCGTGAAGTCCGAGCTGACTAGGCCGGCACAGCGGAGTCGGGACAAATTCAGCAAGCGAGTGATGACATGGGGAATCAGGAGATCACCGACACTATATCGGTCAGCGGGTCCGACAAGGAGAGCTTCCGCACTGGCAGCACCGAACTGATTTACTTCTTCCACGGGCCGTGACCAGGCAGTTCCAGGAGAATGATGAGAAGAAGAAGCTCCCTTTTGATCAGGTGCCGCTTTGTTATCTCCGGACAGCGGTAGAAAATTCTCTCGAGTCGTCATGCATAATTATTACGCATAACTTAAATTTTTACAATCCCTAATAATTATAAAAATTGCGGTGGGAATTCTGCTCTTGTAGAAATGGATTCTGGTTAGAACAGGCTCAACGCTATTATTACAAACTCTTTCGATCATGATTGGATCCCTCACTCTTCAGCTTTCGATTCTTCTTTTATTGCTCGTCCAATCCGGCAAGAGCGAGTCTGCCATTCGAAGCTGGAAAGCGGAAGGATCGCGAAAGTTCCGCTGAATCGCCTATCCGAAGAAAATCGAAGGCGAATGGAGCGTTGAACCAAATGGAGCCCCAAAGAAAGTCAGTTAATACTCCCATCTTCTGCGAGTTGAAGACCTTGTTCGAAAACCCTTTCAGATTCAAAGTCTCAATCCGCAAGACGGGTGACCTTCTTCAATTCTTCCGTATTGGAACCGGTTTCCCGAATTCGAATGAGATAATCGCTTCTCTTTTGCTCCGGGGAAAACTCCAGCCATTTCGCGAGATTCGCCGGACGGGTCAGCCGTGAAAACACCGCCCGCTTGATTCGGGTCTTCTCAACCCACATGGTTCCATAGCCGCTGGTGCCATCACTGTTTTCGGTTTGGCTGGACCAAACTTGCACAGACTTTTTGTCGGAACTCTCTCCCAGATATACGACGAGATGGCCACGTTCCCCTTTTCCAATGTTTTCGTTCCAGAATATTTTCAGAAAATCCCCGGGCCTGGCTTTTTCATAAGTGGAGAAATTGTCGCCAAGATTAAGTCGCTCAAAAAGCACCGCCGTTCCGGGACCGTCTGCATTCCAGTGACCGAAGATTCCGATACCATCCATTTTCCCCTGAATCACCTCAGTCTTCGATCCGACGTCTGCAATTTCCTTGTTGAGCGCTTTATTTTTCGGAACAGACCCGTCTCGCTGAAGTTTCGCAATCACCTCTCCGAAGAGCAAGTAGGTCGCGCTTGAACAAAAGCTGTATCCTTTCGCTTTTTCCGGACTGACCTCCAGCTTTCCACCCATCCCCACTTTAAAAGCACTCCCCAACTGCTCCACCGTCTCGTGAAGGTCATCAAACCGACTACTTTCCGGCAGGTCTTTACGATATTTCGCGTAAACGCCACCCTTCGGCATTTCGGCGATCGTATCGAGAATTAACTGATTATATTCCTGAGCCGGACAGATCGATGGCCAGACAATAGAAGCGAAAAACAGAGAAGAGAGAAAGAGTGGGCGTCCGAATTGCATATCTGCTGCGATCAATCTCTCGAAGCAAGAGCTGTCTGCAACATGAGAATTCGCTTTAAAGAAGCACGTTCTTTCTCTGAAATATTGGGATCTTTGACCATTTCCTTCAAATTTTCGCGTTCCAGCCAGATCACCAGCTCTTCTGGCCAAATCCGAATATCGAAATTTCCCTGACACTCGTCCGGCTGCCAAACCGGAAGAACGATTCCATGCTCCACCTGAGGCTTTGCCTCATCCGGAAGGTCATTGGTAATAGCGGCTACAGGGCTTGTAGAAATTATACAAAAAGCGCTAATTGCTACGAGGGGAGCCAAATTTCGGAGGATTTTCATGCGTTTCGGGAGTGTGTGATCTATCTTCTCAGGGGTTGGAAAACGGGCTTATTAGGCCCGTTGCCGGAGCTTAGAGTTCTCAAACAATGGATTTGTTCAAAATGAGTCACTATTTTCCGTGGTTCGGATGCTTGACAAGGGATGAAACCTCCCTACATTCCCGCTCCCTGAAAGCTTTCAGCGCATTTTCATGTCGATATCGACTACGCAACGAAGCATCCGCTCTGGTGAATTAACAAGGGATCACAAATTTGGAAAATGAAGACTTTTTCTGCAAAAGCCGAAGAGATCGACCGTAAATGGTGGGTAATTGATGCCGAGAATAAAATTCTCGGAGAAGTTGCCGTCGCTGCGGCTGTTCTGTTGCGTGGTAAGAACAAACCACTTTTTACTCCTCACTGCGATTGCGGTGATTTCGTAGTGGTAATCAACGCGGACAAGGTTCGCCTGTCCGGCCGCAAAGAGGATCAGAAAGTTTACACTTCTTATTCCGGTTATGTTGGTGGTCAGAAGCGAGAGACCGTTTCAACTGTCCGCGGCCGCCGTCCTGAACTACTTGTGCAACGCGCTGTGAACGGAATGGTTCCTCACAACCGCCTTGGTCGTCAGATCATGAAGAAGCTCAAGGTGTATGCCGGAAACGAACATCCACACGACGCTCAGCAGGCACAAGCTTACGAAATCTAATTTTCTATCTCTTTAACTTATGAGCGAATCTATCTCAGCCACCGGTCGTCGCAAGACCTCAACTGCCCGCGTAACAATTACCAGCGGTAGTGGAAAAATCACTATCAACAAGCGCCCCTTCGACGAATACTTCGGTACTCTCACTCGGCAGAATCAAGTGCTTCTCCCTTTCCAGGTTGCCAATTGCGTCAATCAGTATGATGTGCAAATCAGCACCAAAGGCGGTGGCGTAACGGGTCAAGTCGGAGCCATTCAGCTCGGAATTTCCCGTGCACTCCTTCAGACCAACGCCGAGCTTCGCGACGACTTTCGCGAATCCGATCTGCTCACCAGAGACTCCCGCGCTAAAGAGCGGAAGAAAGCGGGTCAGCCTAAAGCGCGTAAGAACTTCCAGTTCTCGAAACGTTAATCGGTCGACTTCGACACACGTATTTTTTTACGATCAAAGAGGGTTGGATCATCGATTCAACCCTCTTTTTCTGTACCGGCGTCTCATAAAGTGTCGATTGATGCCCGTTTGAGGAGAGCAATTCGCCGCGGTGCCTTTGCCAAAGCCTCTGGCAGCGAATCTACCATTTTTTTGGATCACGCCAACGCGAGCGACTTTTGCCGCATCCTCAGCATGGACTCTTCGCTCGTGTATTTTTCGAGATCATCCAGCGGCACCCAGGCGAGATCATGTGACTCTTCGCTCACAACAAATTCCTGACTTCCCGTTTGCCGGATCGCAAACCGGACATCGTAATGAAAATGTTCGGGATCCGATTTTCTAGCCGGAATGCTGTGAACATCCAGATCAAAGATTTCCGGAGACACTGGCGCGATGGAATTCAGGCCAGCCTCCTCTTCCGCCTCTTTCATCGCGACAGCGAGAACGTCACACTCACCGTCGGCATGCCCTCCGGTCTGAACCCAGATGTCGAGCTTACGATGATGAGTCAGCAGAGTTTCCTGTCCCGACTCACTAATGATCCAGGCAGAGCCGGTGATATGGCCGGTCTCAAGAGTTCGCTCAAAGCAGTCCGGATTCTCAGTGACAAATATGCGGAAACGTTCCACGACCCCGGATTCTTCCGAATGCCGTTTGCCATAGTTTTCGAGTAACTCGAGGAAAGGTTTCCGATGCATTGGAGTCTGTAACTCGAATCCCGCAGTTTTCAATCAAGCGGCATTCCCGAGGCCCGCAAAACCGCCTCGTGAACGGCAAGATCATGCGCCGGTGAATAGATGGCTTCTTTCTCTCCCCTTATCATCTTCGCCAGATCCCTGAATTCATCATCGTACCGTCCGGTCGACTTCGGCAAGGAAACCTCATGGCGTCCTTTTTTATAATCACCCGCCGGCACATCCAGAGTCATCGTCATCGAGGCCGGCTCCAGTGGACGAATTTCAATAGTCCCTTTGGTCCCGCAAACGACAAACTGTCGGCGCTGGTTCCCCCCTACTTCAACAATACTGCTCCGGACCGTTGCGGTCGCCCGCGGATACTCAAAAACCGCAAGCGTGTTGTCTACTACCTGATCCTGCTCTGGATGAGTCTTCCGGAGAAAGGGCGTCACCGATTCGGGTGGCCCGAGCACATTCAGAACCGCATCCACAAGATGACAGGCGAGCTCAAACATGACTCCACCGGAATAGTCCTCCAGATATTCCCGCCCACTCCCCCTCGAAAGCTTGCTCATCACTCCATCCACTTCAAAGATCTCTCCGAGCCAATCATTCTTGAGCGCCTTGAAGAGAAACTGAAATGCAGGGTTGTAGCGTAGCATGTATCCCATTTGGATGACCGCTTTGTTCTCTGCCGCCACCCGGTGAAGTTCTCGAAATGCCGGAAGAGAAGTCCCCGCCGGCTTATCCAGATGAATATGAAGCCCACGCGAAACACAGCGCTGAGCGCTTTCGATCAAATCCGGAATATCCGTCTCAACGGCTACAGCCTGCAATCCCTGCTTTGAAAACAATTCTTCTTCTGTCAGGCGCGGAACTCCCTCGTAGACACCTTTCTTTTTCTCCCAGAGTGCATCGTCGGGTTCCACGATACCAGCCACCTCATAAAGGTCAGTCAGCTTCCGCATCGCCCCCATTTTCCCCGAGGCATGAGGGTGACCTGTGCCAATTTGACCGATCAAAATTCGTTTATTTGAATCCTGACCGACTAATGTCGCCGCAGACGACGCTATACCGGCAGCCAACCATTCCCGTCTTTTCCAGCTTGCTTTAGAATCTTCCATCGTTGTCCGTATTGAGTTCAATCACTCTCTGCGAACAGAAAAGAGGGTCAATAGAGAATCGGCCCGTTTTTCTGCCACAATCATGAGTTGCTGTGATCCAAAACCTGAACCCGAACCGGAATCATCTCCGTCGTGTTGCGCGTCCGACGATGCGAAACAGAAACGCAGGTTTGATTTCATACTGTGGGGTTCCACCGCCGGAGTCATCATCGCAATCCTATTGTCACTGTCTCTTATACACATCTGACGCTGCCGACGAAGAGGATAGTGTAGA
>CAJXQE010000412.1 GCA_913058215.1 uncultured Verrucomicrobiales bacterium | reverse complement strand
GAGATCAGCCTCGGTCTCGTGGGCTCGGAGATGTGTATAAGAGACAGGTTCTGAAGTTGCTTCAAGGTCGACTTGTCATTCTTGTCGTCGTAGTAGACTTCGGTCTCGGGCATAGACGGAACGACATCTTTGACGAAACGATCTTTGTTTGTCCGGATCTCCGTGAGTTCATCTGAATCAAAAAAACCGGGGAGCGATACAAAACCGTCGAGATTAAATTCGTGCAGGAGGCGCTGACTGTGTTTATGGATCTGTTCCGTGTTCATGGTCGAGTGTGAATTCTACGCCAGAGCGAAAGCTTTTTAAACATACGTAATTGTTGCACGGTCTGGGTATGGATAAGTTTGCTGCAGAATTTCTTGCGCGGGAACATCTCGAATCGACCCGACGATATTTCCTTCAATTCGCGGTAGCGGGATTCACCTCGCTCCCCTGGTGGGCGGATGCAGCAGATGAGAATCAGTTGCTTCAGGCAATTGAGAAACTTGGAAACTACCTGACTCCTTCGGAGAAATTTCGAAATGTGGAACGGCATAAACCCCTGCCGTATAAGCGACCGTTGGAGGAGAGGCTGGAGTTGGGATTGGACAGGAAAACCTGGGAACTTGACGTGATTGCTGACCCGGAGAGCAATTCAGTCATAGGGAATCCAATGTCGAAAGAACTGGGGAACGCCTTGGATTTCAAAACGCTGATGGCAATGGCGGAAACGAAGGCTGTGCGCTATTTGAAGATCATGACCTGCAACAATCTCGACGATCCGCTCGGGATGGGACTGTGGGAGGGAGTGCCACTTCGCGATGTGATCTGGCTGACGAAACCGGAGAAGAATATTCGGAGACTATTTTACAGGGGGTATCACAACGAGAATCCCAAACAGATTTTTCAGAGCTCGCTTTCGATTGGTCGCGTCCTCGAAGACCCGCCGAGCCACCCTCCGGTGATTCTCTGCACGAAGATGAATGGTGAATGGTTGAGCGGGGAAAGGGGTGGTCCTGTCAGGATGATTGTTCCGGAATCCTATGGCTATAAATCGGTGAAATGGATCGAAAAGATCTACCTGACGAATAACCATCAGGCGAATGATACCTACGCGAAGGCCAACAATGACATCGACAGTCATATGAAATCCTATGCGCGGATTCTAAAATGGCCCAAAGAGAAATCGGTTAAGGCGGGTGAGTCGTTTCCACTAACCGGTGTTGCGCAATCAGGGATGTCGGGCCTGAAGAAGGTGCAGTATTGGATTTCGTCAAAAGCGGAGGAACTTCCTGAGGACGATCACTATTTTACTCAGGGGAACTGGAAAGATGCGCAGATCCTTCCGCCGCCGGATCATTGGGGCAATTCGCTGCGGGATGGAAAATTGCCGGAGATCCCGTTGCAATTCGACGAGGACGGAACGCCTCTGGTCTGGCCGCCGGTGTATACGATTGCCCACTGGGCTGTCTTGATCCCCGGAATTGAGAAGGCGGGAGAATATGAGGTTTTTGTGCGAACGATAGACCGGAATGATGTCGCGCAACCGATGCCGCGCCCCTTTGATAAGTCCGGGGGGAATCAGATTCAATGGGTTCCGCTCAATGTCACTTCTGCGTAGATGAGGATAACAGCTCTTCGATTGAGTATCTCACAAACACCAATTCACCCGGAGTTTCATAAAGCAGTCCGACCTTGTTGTCTCCGATTGCAGTCATGCAGGAATATGCCGATGGTCCCACATCAACGAGCGTGTGCCATTTTTCCGGCCAGGTCATTCCTTCGTCATTACTCACTTTGATCGTCATTCGCGCGCGCCCTTTCGACTGATTGGGATTGGAGAAAAACAAAAGCGGTCCGTGCTTTTTCGTTTCCATCCGGATCACGCTGGCCATGCAGACAGGTTCGATCAATGCCTTTCTTGAAGTCGGGTGTTCCTCCCAGGTCGCACCGAGGTCTTTGCTTGTATAAATGGAACGACTTCCGCCCCGGTTGTCACGACAGTTGATCATGATGGAGCCGTCGCCAAGCTCGACCAGTTGGGCTTCGGTCGTGTCAATTTTTACCCCCGTTCCGATCTTCCATGTCTTGCCGCGGTCTTTTGAGTAAATCAGCGTCGAGAACGGCTTGCCACTCACAGGCTCTTCATCTTCACCGCGAAACTGCGCCGGAAAAACGAGCGTGCCGTCTTTCATCGTAATCCCTTTGCCGGGCCCCTGGAGCACAAAGCGCCATTTTGGATCCTTGATTTGCTTGGTAATGTTGATCGGCTCGCTCCAGTTCTTTCCATCGTCATCGCTCTTAACAAGCATGAATTGACCGGTCTCTTCAGGAGCCATTCCCGGGCCTGAACCTCGCCACGAGCGGTTTCCGTGGCTCCATGTCGCAGCCACCCAAATCGTGCCGGTCTCCCGGTCCACCAGGACTGCCGGATCTCCGATCCCGTCGTAGTTCCATTTCGGATCGTCACCCATATCCATGATCACTTTCATCGGCTCCCACGTTTCGCCGCCGTCCGTGCTGCGATTCATTCCAACATCGATGTCCCCCGGCAAATCGCCGCCAGCTCGATTTCGATTGTCGTAAACAGCGATCAGCGTTCCTGCGTTCGTTGTCGCAAGCCCCGGAATTCTCGTTGAGTTTACGCCGTCCTGTCCGCGGGCGCGCAATTTCACACGGACTTCCGCTTCTTTTGTAACCAGACCGGGTGGCATTTTGTCGAGAATACGAAGATGATCAATCAACACACCGCTGCTTTTCGGAGTTGTCGCAGTCAGCTTCAGTTCTGAAAAATCAGCTTTCACAGGAATCGCGATCGCAGACAAAAATTGTCGCCCGACAACGACCTTGCCTTCGCCATCAAAAATCTCCGTCCACTTTCCAGTATCTGAGCTTCGCGCAGAAATTTTAAACGCAAACGGCGAACGAGTCGTCCAGCGTTCAGCCTGAAACGCGAGAACTTTTCCAGCTTTCACCGCTTCGGGAAACCGAATAGTCAGTTCGCGATTCTCGCCGCCGAGCAAATGCAGCCCATGTTTTCCTTTCCATGGATGGGTGTCGGAAATCTTCGCGTTGCCCGCTTTCGCCGAAATGATGATTCCATCGGACTTCACTTCGCCGGAGATTTCGCCGGATTTCACGTTCTCAAATCCAGTGCCGACGCCGTCAATTTTCTCGTCTTCAACAGGGGCAGTTGGTTTCGACGGTGAAACCAACGACCAGTTGTCAGTCCGAAAAGGAGCGACTGGAATTCCCGTTTCTGCGCAAAGGATCGACGCCTTTGGATCATTTTCCCAGGCGTAGCGAATCGCGGCAATTTTCGAATCAATAGGGTCTGTTTGGAGAACCAAGCCTGTTGGTTTGTCAGACTTTAAGGGGATAAATTGGAATTTTTGGTCATCGCCTGAAATCCCCACTTTTGCATCAGAAGAAATTTTTACGGCTCGATCGAAGCTTAGAGAAACTGAATTGTCATTCGTGTTCCAGCCGATCAATCGAGGAGCTTCAGCGATGATGTTTTTTCCGTATTCGTGTTTTAAAGCCAGATTCGCAAGGCGCTCGCCAACCGGCTTTTTCGCAGTCGGGTGGACGTTTGTCGGGTGACCGACATCGAGTGTGATCGCCATGTGAGTATTGGGGATAAGTGTGTCGATCTTCTGCTGCACCTCGCGAAAGGCCGGCCAATTGCGATTCAAGCCGGGCAGTTGGACGAAGTAAAATGGCAGGGTCTCATCCTGAAACTCGGATCGCCATGACTCGATCAGCTGTTTGTGGATGGCGTAATTTATCGCAGGATCCGTTGCCGGAGATCCGGCGCCATCTTCTGTCGCATTTGTCTCACCCTGATACCAAATCACGCCGCGAACTGGCAGTTTTGTGAAAGGACGAACGCCGGATGCGAACAGGAAGCCCGGCTCGAAAGGATGGTGGGGAGCCGGTGCGGAACTCCCGGCCTCGATCCATTGTGTGAGATTCAACCGCGCACGACCAGCCGCCCATTTGGGCAGGTCAGCATTCTCAATCCAATTTGGATTCTGTGAGTCGTTGGGAATCCAGGCCTCCATTGGCGAACCGCCGACCGAATTATGAATCAGGCCAATGGGGACGCCCGTTTCAGCCTGCATTTTTTTTCCAAAGTGATAGGCAACGCCGGAAAAATCAGGAACCGTCTCAGGCCCGGAAATTTGCCATCCACTTGTCTCGTAAAGGTTGTCCGCGAAAGTGTTCCGTAATTTCAGCAGAGAAAATTTCGCGGACCCGGGGTGAATTGACGCAGCGAGGTTGAGGATTCGAAGATTGGGATTTGCGGAATTTGCGACTGAGTTTTTTGCATCTGCAGTCTGTTTCAGCATCCATCGCATGTTGGATTGGCCTGAACAGATCCAGACGTCCCCGATTAGAATGTCTTGATACAAAACGGTGTCCCGTTCGGTTTTTATCGTCAGGTTCTGCGGTTTGGAATTCGCCTCAAGGGCAGGGAATTCGACCGACCAATTGCCATTTTCATCCGCAGTCGTCTTTTGAATTTTCGATGCAAATCCGACCGTGATTTCCTCTCCTGTCGAAGCTGTTCCCCATACTGGAATAGGCGCATCCCGTTGAATGACCATGTTGTTTGAAAACGGCTTGCCAAGGCTGATGCCGGGCTGTCCGGAATTTCGCCAGCCTTTGCCTGCTTTCAGGAGACGGCTCATTTTCTCTAAAAATTCAGGAGGTGAACTGTCAGAAAGATTTGTCGATTCGATAGGGTCGGTTCGATGATCGAACAGGGTTCGCTCGGAAACCGTGCCGGTCGTCAGATCGATCCATTCCGTGTAACGATGCGTTTTTGTTCGAACGGAATACCCGCGTTTCTTGCTTCGAGAATATTGCGAGAACGCTGCGGATTTTCCTCCGGTATTCGGATTCTTCAAGGTGTCGACAAGGCTTTCTCCCTGCAAATGCCCGCCAATAGGGATTCCTCCGAGTTCAGAAAGTGTCGGATACAGGTCGACCAACTCGACGGGCGAATCACACACCCCGGGCTCAAACCCGGGTGCCCGGATAATCATTGGGACACGTGTGTCGATCTCGAAGTTCGTTGTCTTACCCCAGAGATCCTTTTCGCCGAGGTGATATCCGTGATCGCTCCACAGCACAACAATCGTGTTTTCACTGAGTTTTTGACTCTTCAATTCGGCGAGAACGCGGCCAAGCTGCGCATCGATGTAACTGATGCAGGCTAAGTAGGCATGACGGACTTTCCGTTGATCGGCTTCAGGAATCGGACCTCTTTTTTGCTGATCCGTATAGCGTCGAAGTTCGCCGGAACCGTGCATTGAAATTGAAGGGATGCCTTCAGCCTCACGCGTCTTGGAATCAGCGAGCGGAATGGAATCCGCATCGTAAAGGTCCCAGTATTTTTTCGGAGCGATGTAAGGCGAGTGTGGTTTGATAAAGCCAACCGCAAGAAAAAACGGCTCGTCCGTTTTCGCTAGTTCCTGCAACGATTCGACGGCCCGATCTGCTACCTGTCCATCGTAAAGCACGTTGTCCGCTACATCCGGAGCTTCGGTCGCAGGACCGAAGACGAGCTTCTTCGTCCAATCATCCGGGCCGGGATTTTTTGGCTTGTAGATTTTTTCGTAGACGCCTTTGGCTGCCTCGATTCCCTCCTCTGTGTAGTAATAGCGAGGGCCCGGCCGAAACGTGGGAATGCTCCAGGATTCAGGATCGCCGAAAGTGTCAGGCACCGTTCGTGAACTGCCTTCCGGAAATACGCCGTGGTAGATCTTTCCCATCGAACGGGTGTGGTAACCGTTGTTTTTGAAATGTTGCGGGAGTGTCACGATGTCCGGATGGACCTTGCGGAAATGGGTGTGATTCCCATGAATCTGCGTCGCGTCAGGGCGAAGACCGGTCATCACAGAGGCTCGCGAGGGGCCACAGATAGCCTGCTGGCAATAGGCTGTCTCTTATACACATCTCCGAGCCCACGAGACCGAGGCTGATCTCGT
>CAJXQE010000411.1 GCA_913058215.1 uncultured Verrucomicrobiales bacterium | reverse complement strand
CTAAACCCGCTGCTAAACCCGCTGCTAAACCCGCTGCTAAACCCGCTGCTAAACCGAACACGGATCCTCAGAAAAAATGAATCGTATTTTCTTCAGTCTGACTTTGTTCCTCTCACTAGCAACAGGCTTGAGTGGAGCCGAGAGTGCGACAATTTCGTTCAACAACGATGTCCTCCCGATCCTCACCCGTGCCGGATGCATAGCGGGAAGTTGCCATGCCAAGGCCGATGGACAGAATGGGTTTCAGCTTTCCGTTTTTTCTTTTGATACGGATTCCGACTACAGGGAAATCGTTTTTGATTCACGGGGACGTCGCATTTTTCCTTCCTCCCCTGATCACTCCCTACTCCTCTTGAAGGCGACCAACTCAATCCCCCACGAAGGTGGAAAGCGTTTTGAGAAGGATTCTGAATTTTACAAAGTCATCAAGCAATGGATAGCGGAAGGTGCTCCCCGTTCAATCCCGGATGAGCCAACTCTCGATAGACTTTCCGTCTCACCGGATGCCCTGTCTTTTAAGAAAGGGCAGACGCTACCCATCAAAATTACCGCCCACTACTCTAACAAAACCACCCGTGATATTACCCACCTTTCGGAATACTCCAGCAACGACGATAATTTTGCCAAAGTGGATCACGACGGGAAAATTACTGCAGGTACCGTTCCCGGCGAGAACAGCGTCATCATTCGCTACCTCGATCAGGTCGGAGTCGCCCGAATCGTGATCCCTCCAGACACCCTGCTTCCGAAAGAAAAGTATTCAGCGCTTCCCACCAACAACGAAGTCGATAAACTGGCTTACGCACGTTTTGCCGAGCTCGGACTGTTTCCCTCAGAACTCTGCACCGATAGCGAATTCATTCGCCGGAGCACACTTGATGTCCTCGGGCGCCTTCCTAGCAGCGAAGAGTCCAGGAAATTCCTCGCTGATAAATCCCCTGACAAACGCGCCAAATGGACCGACGAAATACTCTCCGACAAACACCGCTTCGTCTACGCCGATTTTCAGGCGACCAAATGGGGAGACCTTCTCCGCCCCAATACCAAGCGGGTCGGAGTTAAACCAGTCTACCTACTCGATGACTGGATTCGCGAAAAACTCAGGGCCAACACCCCTTGGAATGAGTTCGTAACTGAGCTGATCACCGCCGAAGGCAGCACCCACCAATACGGTCCTGTCGCGGTCATCCGCGACAAGCGCGAAGCTGCCGACATGGGAGAATTCATAAGTCAGATCTTTCTCGGAGTCCGACTCGCCTGCGCGAAATGCCATCACCATCCCAACGAAAAATGGAGCCAGACGGATTACTACTCAATGGCGGCCTTTTTCGGATCGATGAAACGAAAGGGTCAGGGCATTTCAGCCCCCATTTCCGGTGAACCGGAATACTGGTGGTTTGAAAGCGGTGCCCTGATAAAGCATCCCGTCAGTGACGCCGTCATGACTCCCAAACCACCCGATGGTCCCAAATTTCCGGAACTGGCCAAAGACAAAGATCCCCGGGAAGTTCTCGCCGGGTGGATTACATCGAAAGATAATCCTTTCTTCGGGAGAGCACTCGTTAACCGGATCTGGTCTGACCTTTTTGGAAATGGCCTGGTCTCGCCCGTCGATGATTTTCGGGATTCCAATCCTCCCGTCAACGAACCGCTACTCGACTGGCTCGCTAAAGATTTCGTAGCCCATGGATTTGATCAGAAGCACACGCTTCGTGTGTTACTTAACAGTCGGGTCTACCAACAGAGTTCCATACCCAACGAACACAATGTAGCCGACAATCGCAATTTCTCCCGCAGCTACCGTCGGAGACTTCCAGGCGAGGTGTTACTCGATTCCATCGGTGATCTGACAGGACAACCCGAAGCGCTTCAAGGCCTCCCTACCGATGCCCGCGCCGTCCGCCAGTGGAATCACCTCATTCCCAGCGAATTTCTCGACGCCTTCGGTCGTCCCAACGCCGCAGCCGCACCTCCTTGCGAACGCGAAATGGAAAGCAGCGTGGTTCAAGCATTGCACCTGATGAACGGAAAAACGTTTCAGAGGAAACTGGCCGCCGAGAACCCGTGGGTGGACGGGTTGATGAAGAAACCTTCCCCTGACATGGTCGATGATATCTACTTGAGACTGTTTTCCCGTCCTCCCCTTGAAGAGGAAATGAAACTTGCCACCTCCCATCTTGATCGCGAAGGAGAGGACATCAAGAAACGACAGTCTCTTGAAGACCTCATCTGGTCACTGGTTAACTCAGCCGAGTTCGTGCTGAACCACTGAAGCGAAGCCACGAACAAATAGCCTTTGGGTATTCCTTTTTACTTCCCCGATCGAATTTCCCGAATCCGCCCGGGTGGTAAATTTGCATTTGTCAGGGCTTCTGCAGCTCCTCGCGGATTTTGTTTCTTCCAGGAAGCAAAGACCTCCTCAATCGCCATATCACGAAGAACCGAATTGTTAATCTCATTCGCATGAGAAAACGCTCTTTGCGGCTCGCCTCCGCGAAAGCGAGTTGCGACTTCCTTTAATCCGATATCCCGATTGATACCCGCCGGCATTTTTTCAATCCAGCCGACAGCAGCATCAGGAGATGTTTGTAGCCAGTCTCTGGCAAGGCGCTTGACGGCATAACTTTTGAACTCAATCTCAGGAAGTTTTTCGACGTAACTCAATGCAGCTTGCCGATCTTTTGAAAACCAAGTGGCAAGAGCTGTCTCGGCGGTTTCGATTTGTAATTCCGGCGGCAACTCCGACGCCCATCGGATGGCTGTCTTCGGGTCCTCCCTTGCCCATACTTCCGCAATTTCGCCTGCTTTGATCGGGGTGAACTCGCCAGAATGTTCACCCAGGCTGGCGATGGCGTCGTTGACGGATTCAACGGTCCATTCCGATGCAAATTGCGAGAAGTTTCGAAAAGGATCGTTGGCGTCATTCAGCCAGCCCCTGACTTCTTCAGGCCTGGAAGGAGGCCATGCGAAAAGCTCGGGGAGAATCTCCCCGAAAACGGGCAGATTCTGCCCGAATACGGGCATCTCGGGCGAGTCTGGAATCTCAGGGAAATATTCACTTCCCAGTTCCGCCTCCAAGCCTTCAACTGCTGACGCCCCATTGGCAAAGGGATCCGCATTGGATATATCACTCAACGCAAGCTGAACGAAATCGATGTCCTGCCCCTTCAGCCAGGCGGCAAGTTCCTTAACTCTCTCATGCGGCACTTCGGAAATAAACAATCGTAGATCTTCCATATCCACGATCGGCGCTTGCAGAGACTCTTCCAGAAACTCGATCGCCCCGGTAAAGTCCTGCTTTGCCCACTCGCCCATCACCCATCTGCGTCCGCCCTCAATCTCATGCACGCCTCTGCGCTCCAACTGCCAACGAAACGCCGCCTCTGCATCATGAGCCACCCAGACACCAAAAAATCCTGTGTCGCGAATCTCAGGTACCAGTTCCAGATCGTCGATGTATGCTGCTACGCGCTCAATTTGTATTGGCGTCCAATCTGGAAACGATGGCACCAAATCCTGCGCCCGACTTTCAATGCCGCGCCTTTTGAATTGATGGGCGAGGTCCACGGCTGAATCCGGATTCATTTTCAAAAGATGAGCTATCCCGCCGAGAACAATCTCATCATGAGTTTCTCTCTGTTTAAAAGAATGCGACGGGCTGCTCACCGCTATTCGGGCAGCCGCTTCCGGAAAATCCGCTGCCCAATAGGAGAGGCGATACCAGGCGACTTCCGGATCACCGAATTCAAACTCCGCACGAATCCCACTCCCGTCCTCTCCGCGATTCCACTCCGACAAGGCGTAGTGGAGCATCACATCGCCTGTTTGAAGCGCCTCCTTGACCAGTTGACGAAGGTCACTCTCAGGGTATCGCTGCTTTTGCCCCCTTCGTTCCTGGACGAGTTCCCTTTCACCCTTCGAAAAAATGTCATCTGCACCAATGAAGGTGATGGCCCTTTCTTCGTCCGCTACCATTTCGTCAGGGCCTTTTGCCTTGCTACCGAAAAAGCCAATCACAAAACCGGTCGCTACCGCTCCCAGAATTACCAGTGATACTTTCCCATTCCACCTCATCATTTTCTAATAGATCAATTCACGAAGGCGTTCTCGTTCCCGCTCCGACAGACCAGTCGCATTGCCCAAAAGTTTCCTCGCGGCAGTGGAATCCCGTTTCGCCAATACTTTAAGAGATCCGCTTAAATGCAGGAAGCGATCGCCTCCCGCCTGCAAACCTGTTGCCAGTTGAAACATCCTCTCCGGTTGCTCCCGTTTTCGGTAGGTGATTAACTGCCCAACCACGATATCTCTCTCGCTCGATCCCGAAACCCTTTCCGCCAACTCAATGGCTTCCTCTTCATTTTCATTCGCCATTCTCCTTGCCAGTTCTTTGATCGCAGATTTGCGGTTAAGCGGATGAGTCATTCCCAGGACTCCGTCGACGACGCCTTCTTTGCTTTGATCATACCAACGATTTACGAAAGTATAACAGCCGCGCTCAGCAGAAATTTCCGGGGGGAACGCGTCGATGGCAAAGGCCACTTGAGAGTTGGAGTAGTTCTTGTCATAAATTGAACTCTCTGAGAGAACCTTGTTCGTGACCTCAGCAAAAAGGAGATCGTCTCCGTTTTCCCCGGCCTCCCTCCAGGCCCGACGAGGATCTTTGGCAGCAAGGTCGATGATCAACTGTCGCTGGAATTCGCCTCGCAATATTGGATCATCGATCTCCTTTGCCGAAACCCTCATTGCTTCATCAAACTGGGAACTCCCAACTCCTTTCGCCAACTCTCCAAGCCAAATATGAAACTGTTCTTTGGAGTCGGCGTTTTGCCTCAATAATTCAAATCCGGTTTCAAGATCACGCGAATGCCAATTTCTCATCAGTCGCCTGACAATCCCATCCCGCATTTCATCAGATCGAAAATTATCAACGAGATCGATCAAGTCTTTCGGCTCACGGACATCAAGAATGATATCAGCGATCACCCAGCCCTTCTCATCTTCGTTTCCGAATTCATCCGCCCATTGAATCGCAGTCACGGAATCTTTCAGTGATAGATTTTCCAAAGTCGCCCTCAGAAGACCGCTCGGTGAAGTTTCCAGTGAACGGTATACTTCACCGGCCGCAGCCGGGTCAATTTTCGCCCATTCACCTATGGTACTGGCCAATCGCAATTTGCGATCATCGATCTTCTCCCCGGATTTTGCCCAGGCGACCGCACCTGCTGGATCCCGCTTCACCCATTGACAGGCAATGGCATCAGACAGCCGAATCTGGGGTCCTGACCAGTTTGCCAGGCCTACCAATCTGTGATTCAGATTCAATTCCGATTGATGCTGATCAAAATACATCGCCGCAGAGACCGGATCGGACTCAGCAAGTTTAGCAACGCAGGAAATCACGATGTATTCTGCCCGCAGGACCAGCTTTGGCTGGGAACTTAGAAAACTAAGGATTCGTTTCGGAAACACTTCCACTAATGAGCCCAAAGCCGCCTCCTGTTCTATCAATCCAGTTTGAGAAATCCCAAAGGCGTAGAGATTTTCGGGATCAATGCTTGCCCAAAGGGGAAGTAGATTAGAACGGAGCCTCGCGTCGAATTCATCTTGAAAAACAAAATCCGCCATTCCTTTTGGATCCGTTTTCAGCCATTTCCGGACGAGCTCGCGCCGGGCCAATGCAGCGGGCAGATCATTGTCACCTTGATAAGTTTCGTCGAGCAGAGAATGAAACTCTGAAATCCCAGCGGCCTCCACTTCCTTGAGGAATAGATTCTCAGGAAACGCTTCGATATCCTCAGGCTCAATTACCTCTACGCTTTGGACGGCAGATTGCCCGCGCCCAAATCCCCCGACCACCTTCCCAACAAGAAAACCTGCGAACAAAGCAACAAGTGCCCAAATCCAGATCAGTTTCCCCATGTCTCCGACCCTGTCTCTTATACACATCTCCGAGCCCACGAGACCGAGGCTGATCTCG
>CAJXQE010000410.1 GCA_913058215.1 uncultured Verrucomicrobiales bacterium | reverse complement strand
TCTACACTATCCTCTTCGTCGGCAGCGTCAGATGTGTATAAGAGACAGTTTCAAGGCCTGATCGACGGTGACATTTGCGAGGTCTTCCTTTTTTGCCTGACGAAAAGGACCACCGGAAGCGGTGAGAATCAGGCGGGAAACTTCCTCCGGCTTGCGGCCTTCGAGGCATTGAAAAATGGCGTTATGCTCCGAGTCGACAGGTAAAACATTCACCCCTTTTTCGCGAGCAGCTTTCATGACGGTCTCGCCGGCCATCACCAGGATTTCTTTGCTGGCGACGGCGATGTCTTTTCCTGCTTCGATCGCAGCCAGTGCCGGGCGAAGCCCTGCCACACCGACAATGGCAATGAGGACCATGTCTGCATCGGGGTGTTGTGCCAACTCGACGAGGCCGTCTTCACCGGTGTGAACCGTGACCTTGTCATCAATTTTTGTCCGCAACTGATCCAATCCTGTGGGATCGAAGAGACAGGCATCTTGAACCGAAAACTCAGCAATCTGTTCGGCAAGGCGGTCGACGCTTCGGTTAGCCGCGAGACCAACGACTTCCATTCGTTCGGGAATGTCGCGGGCGACTTTTAAGGCGCTTTCGCCAATCGAACCGGTCGAACCCAGCACAACCACTTTTTTCCTGGGGGGAACTTCGGACATGGGTCAGCTGAAAATGAGGAGGTAGATGTAAAAGAGAGGTGCGGTAAAAATGACTGAGTCAATCAGATCGAGAAAGCCGCCGATGCCCGGCATGGTGTGCCCGCTGTCTTTTGCTTGGAGGCTTCGCTTGAGAATCGACTCTGCCAGATCGCCTAGAACAGCAACCAGGGAAAGAAGAACACCGAGGATTGCGGCATGGAGAGGAGTGATGATGGGGATCTTGGATCCGAAGGTAAAGTAGCAGACGAAGCTGGTGATAAAAGCAATCAGAATGGCTCCGGCAAATCCCTGCCAGGTCTTTCCCGGGCTGATGTGTGGAATCATTTTGTCCCGCCCGAAGAGGGAGCCGATAGCGTAGGCTCCGATATCTGTAAACTTGGTGACGGCAACCAGATAGAGAATGTAGAAATGTGCGGATTGATTTCCGTCTACATCATTAAGAGGAAGCATCAGCACTTTTGCCACAAAGCTGAAGAGGAGAATACAGTATATAAATCCGAAAATAGTCGCGGCGATTTCGTCGAGTGTTCGAACCCCTTCCAGTGGCGACTGAAGCCGTCGCAAAACTACCAGAGTAACCAGAAGGGCAACTGCCAAGCCATCCAACTCCGCCAGCCAGGCAGGTTCAAATCCCAGTATCGGGGCGAAGAGCAGGCTCAGATAGGCAACGCTTACTCCATAAGTCTGCCAGCGAAACCGCCGGAAACCTATGGTGGAGAACAATTTAAAATATTCCACCAGAGCCATCAGGGCCAGGCCGCTGAAAATGACCATGAGAATCTCAGGCTTGCCGATTATGAAAGCTACGGACATAATCGACCAGATGATCACCGTGCTGAGCGATCGGTCGAGGAAACTCCGTATCTTGGTTGTCGGTGGTGGTTCGGCGTTTTTTTCAGACATAAGCGGTGGTCGAACGCTGCCAATAAAACAGGCAAGCCCGACTTTTGGCAATCAATAAATGGGACGAGGGGAAACACTTGCGGAAGCACCGAATCGGATCGAATACTTTCCACTATGGCCAAAAAACCAGTCGTGTTGATTATTCGTGACGGATGGGGTGATAATCCCGCCGGTGAAGCAGGGGCGGAGAAATACGGGGATTGTCCCCGGCTCGCCGATTTACCTTATACGAAAGAATTGCATCGAAAGTATCCGGTTTCCCACCTCAGCGGTAGTGGAATGGATGTGGGGCTTCCCGATGGCCAAATGGGGAATTCCGAAGTGGGGCACCTTAATCTTGGTGCAGGCCGGATTGTGTATCAGGACCTTACAAGGATCAACAAAGCGATCGATGATGATGTTTTGAAAGACAACGAGGTGCTGCAGGACGCTTTTTCCAAGGCAAAATCTTCGCGTCTTCACTTCATTGGGCTGGTTTCTGATGGCGGGGTTCACAGTCATCAGGAGCAGCTTGTCGCTCTCGCGAAATGTGCCAAAGATGCCGGCGTGGATGACATCATGGTTCATGCGATTACTGACGGTCGCGATACTTCACCGACAGGTGGCGAAGAGTATCTCGGATTTTGTGAAGACAAGCTCGGGGAAATCGGAGTCGGAATAGATACGGTGATCGGGCGCTATTTTGCGATGGACCGGGATAAGCGCTGGGACAGGAGCAAGCTTGCCTGGGATGCCATCGTTCATGGAGTGGGGGAGAGTAAAGAGATTCTTGCATCCGAGGCTGTCGCCGAAAAGTATGGCGATGACGTGACGGATGAGTTCATGAAGCCAATGGTTTTCACGAAGCCTGAGGAACAGCGGGTTCGCGACGGCGATGTGATTCTATTTTTCAATTTCCGTGCCGATCGGGCGAGACAGCTGAGTCTGGCTTTTCTGAATGAAGACTTTGACGGCTTTGATCGAGGAAATCTTCCGAAGGTCGAGTATTTCACCCTGACTGAATACGATGAGACCTATGATTGCTCGGTTATTTTCCCGACCGTCGAACTGGACAGTGTGTTAGGCGAAGTGGTTTCAGATGCCGGATTGACTCAATTGCGAATCGCCGAAACGGAAAAGTATCCTCACGTGTCTTTCTTTTTCAACGGGGGGGTGGAGGAACCGTATCCCGGCGAAGACCGTGAGATGCTACAGTCTCCGCAGGATTGTGCGACTTACGATGAAAAACCTGAAATGTCGGCAGAAGGTGTCACACAGACGATTCTCGATAAAATCGAGAATTACGACATGGCCATCGTGAATTATGCCAATCCGGATATGGTCGGGCACACAGGAAATGTCGAAGCGGCGAAGAAGGCCTGCGAGGTTGTCGACGAGTGTGTGAATCGCGTGGTAGACAAGGTGTTGGGACTTGGCGGAAAATTATTGATCACTGCTGATCACGGGAATTGCGAGCAGATGATCAAGGATGATGGATCGCCTCACACTGCGCACACGACAAATCCCGTGCATTTGATTTATGTCAGCGAAGACGGTCACGATGCGAAGCTGAGTGATGGGGTTCTAGCGGACATCGCGCCGACAATTCTGGCTCTGCTGGGGGTTGAGCAGCCTGAAGTGATGACTGGGAAGACCTTAGTAAGCTAGGAGCCGTTTCCTTAGAGGGCCGCTTCACAAATCTTTCTCTGTCGGGGGAAAGCGTTTGCGACTGTCGCTGTCGATGGGTTTTCCTGTCCGCATATTCCACCATTCTCCGGCGCGGATAGGGTCGTAGTGAATATTGGGCATCGGCATTCTTGCATTCACGCTTTGCTGCCAGGCTTTTAACTTTTTCCGCAGGTCAGCGACACGGCCCGCTTTTTCTTTAGCGAGATTTTTGCTCTCTCCTATGTCCTGGCCGATCTGGTAAAGCTCCACATCCCCGCTTCCGTCGATGTATTCGATCAGTTTCCAGTCCCGCTCACGGATGGCGGATGCCGGGCGGTCGTGGTGATAGTGCGGGTAGTGAAAATGAACCGCAGTTCGGTCGAGTTTCGCGGCGGGATCTTTTAAAAGCGGCAACAGGCTTTTCCCATCAATGGTTTGATTCACTGGAAGCTTGGCCCCGGCCAGTTCAGCAAAGGTCGGGTAAAAATCATAGCTGATGCTTGGCTCTGCGGATTCCGTTCCAGCCTTTGCCAATGGCGGATATTTCACAATCAGAGGCACCCGAATTCCGCCTTCGTGGAGAGATCCTTTTTCGCCTTTTAGAGGAGCCAGGGAAGATACCTTGTCGTCGGCAGCCTCGCGATAATCATAGCGGCGGTAGAGCCCGCCGTTGTCGGATGTGAAGACAATCATGGTCTTGTCGGTAAGTCCGTTTTCTTCAACGGCATCGACAATGCGTCCAAGCATGTCGTCGCAATGTTCAACCATAGCGGCATAGACGGGATGGGGAAGATCACGTTTCGCGGCCTTCGCTTTCGCTTCGTATTTTGCGACTTTCTCCGACATTGCTCCGAGAGGAATGTGGACAGCGAAAGGGGAGAGCATCAGGAAAAACGGCTTCTCTTTGTTTTTCTCAATAAATTGAATCGAGACATCGGCCTCAAAGTCTGTGCGGTATTGACCGGGCTCGGGTTTGAGATCGGATGGCTTGGCGACACGATATTTGCCGGGAAGGTGCGGACCGTTGATCACAGTAGAAAAATCGTAGCCTTGGCGGTCGGGTTGAAATTCGGGTCCGTTTCCGAGATGCCATTTCCCGACATAGCCGGTCTCGTAGCCCGCCGTATTTAAAGTCTCAGCGACAGTTACCGTGTCCAGCGGCAGCGCCATCGTCGTTTGCGGGGTGATGACTCTTTCAAAAGGGCGCCAATGCCCTGGGATGTGAGCGGTGATTCCGATGCGTGCCTGGTTCTGTCCCGACTGCACTGCGCATCGAGTCGGCGAACACACGGCACCGGCGGCATAGAAATCGGTAAAGCGGATACCTTCAGCGGCGAGCTGATCGATCCGCGGGGTGTCGATAAAGTCATTCCCGTAACAGCCGACGTCACCCCAACCCATGTCGTCGATAAAGATGAAAATGATGTTGGGCTTATCTGCGGCGACCACAGTGCTATTGAAAATGAAGGCAGAGAGAACGAATGCGAGAATCGTGCGAAAGATCATAAGGCAATCAATGGGATGCTTCGGCTATGTCAAATGAATCAGCTTTTCAATCCAATGGTTTCAGTTCGAGGCGCATACTCGCTTCGTTCTTTTCCGCTTTGATCCCTTCGCTGATGGCCGTTTCATACCCTTCGGCTTCGATTTTGAAATAATAGATCCACCCGATGTTGTTTCCCGTCCGGGTGAATTCTCCCCCGGTGATCTCCTCGACTTTGTTCTTTTCCCAATAGGGGGCGGGATCGCTCTCTTCCGTTTTTCGCCCGCGTGTCAGGGTGAATTTTTTAATGGGCTGACCCGTTCGGGATGACACCACTTCGCCATTGATTTTTATGGCCGGTTTGAGAACAACGAGAACCTCCTCGTCTTCTGCCGTCAGCCAGGAATCGCGGAGAGTGATCTCTTTTCCGAGGAGGTCGAATGAAACCGCATCTTCGGGAGCGTTGTTCCAAACGAACCGTCCTTCCTTATCTGTGGTCGCACGAAATGCAATCGTTCTGGTTTGTTCCCGCCAGGTGTCAGCAACAACGAGGGTGCCGGCGGCAGGAAGACCACTTTCAAGCATGACACGGGCCCGCAGTTTTCGGGGTGGCGAAAGGCTGAGCTCGGTCGATAAAGCAGATTCTGATCCCGCGCTTTTCAGCACTTTCAGTTGAGGCGCAAATCCATCCGCCTGCACGGTCAGGTAAAGTCGGCCCGGTTTTCGAAGTCTCGAAAAGTCGATCGGATTGGTTCGAAAGGTTCCGTCCGGTCCAGTGCGAATGTCCGGTATGTTGGCGCCCCAGCGGTCTCTTACGGTAACGATCTCAGCACCCTCGACTGGATTCCCTTCGGCGTCGACGACAGTTCCGGAGACCCGCGTTCCGTTCTTCATCACTACTTTGGCTGTTCCGTCGAGAATAGCGGAATAGGGCTGCGAACTCCGCATCCGGAAATCCTGTGCGCTGCGGTCATCTACGAAATCGGGGTGAGTCACGCGCATTCTGAAAGAGGTGGTATCCGGCACTGCTAGACTCATTTTCCAACGGCCTTTTCCATCGGTAATTGCCTCTTTCGTCGTGGATTTTCCGGCGGCGCCCCGATAGACGAGAACTACTTTTGCGCTTTTGACGGGCTTGCCCTCTTCGTCCACGACGGTGCCACCTGAAGTGTCGGCTTTGATGCTTGGAGCGGATTTTTGCGATTGTTTCTGAAGGACGGCTTCAGTGATATTCTTTTCGGTAAAGACTGTCTCTTATACACATCTCCGAGCCCACGAGACCGAGGCTGATCTC
>CAJXQE010000409.1 GCA_913058215.1 uncultured Verrucomicrobiales bacterium | reverse complement strand
TATCCTCTTCGTCGGCAGCGTCAGATGTGTATAAGAGACAGGGCGGATAGTAGCTCCATCAGAGGCGCGATCTCTGCAGGGGGCGGCTTAAAGAAGTGGGCGTACCTGATCGCCTTCAGTGCGCGATAATGTTTGGAAATTTCTTTGTCCAGTTTTTCGGATATCAGGCTGTCTTTGTAATACCCGATGATCGTTCGTTGATTGTAATTCATAGCCCTCTGTCTGGCTGCTTCCTCCACTTCTGCAGGGATAGAGTAATTGTCGGCATTTGAGTCTCCAAGCTTCGCTTTGATCTCTTCGGAAAAACGACGGAATTCCTCCCGGAATTCAGTGATGTCCTTTGTGTCGGAGGCGTTCAAATCGATGTCTGTAAGGTCAAGCCCGGTGACTTTTTGAATGTGCCATTTGAATCGTCCGGTGATGTCCTCCGATAAAAATCCTCCGCTTAATCCATCTTCAACAAAGGGCGTGTAGTCCGGCTCCTCCAACAGCTTCAGGTATCCATCCAGTAATAATATATTTGCCTGGTTGGTGTTCTCACTGCTCTGAGCCATCCAATCTTCGAGTTGTTTCTCGTCCCTTTTTCTCTCCTCCAGTTGTTCCTTGTCCTTGTTAAGCCTTTGCTCTTCCAGTAAAAGAGCCTTTTCGAGAAGGGGATGTTTGCTGAGAAGCTCCTGTTCGAGCGCGGGGATTCGGCTGATAAACTCTTCGGCCTCCCGGACCCGTTTTAAATGAGCGGGTGGCAGGTTCTCCAAAGGCATGGGGGGCATCGCCTTTTTCCTCTTTGGCTTGGGATTCGTTCGTTTCTGAACGGTGCCCTTGTTAGTCTCGTTGATTGGCGAAACTCCGTCGCTTGGTTTGTCGGATCGATCTGCGGATTTGGTTGAACTGCTCCCTCCCGTGTTTGAAAGGGGAAGTGTGCTCTCACTCTCTGAAAATTTCCTGGAGCCGGAATAGTAGCCCAGGAGAAAAACCAGAACCAGCAACCCACCGACGATGATGAGCTTCGTGTAGCCGCCTGACTCTGTTTGTGAATGAGACATCCTGAGATTGGAGCTGAATTCCCAGTCTTACTTTAACCTGATTATGCGTTCATTCCAGTGCAGGTCGCAATGACGAAACCCGGGGGCGTCAAGGGTATGTTATAGAGCGTTTTTGCCTGAGCCCGAATATCCTGGGTGGACTGCGACCGTCCCCGGTCGCGTCTTCAGTTCAGGCAGTGCGACCGGAGACAGGCGCGGTCCGGATCTCACTTCCCGGCATCAGCGCCCCAGAACTCCTTCTTCTTCTCAGCCGAAAACTCAGCTTCCATGCTGGTGTCTTCGTATTCTGCCTGAAGGTCTTTGAGCTCTTGCTTCACTTCACCGATGAGCTTCTGATGGCTTTCGCTCTTGTAGAGGTTGGTGAGTTCGTCAGGATCTTCCTGTAGATCGTAGAACTCCCACTCATCGAACTGATAGAAGTGCATCAGCTTGTAGCGTTCGGTGCGGATGCCGTAGTGACGCGGCACCATGTGGACGCTGGGATACTCGTAGTAGTGGTAGTAAACAGCTTCGCGGAATTTACCTTTGCCTTCTCCTTTGAGCAAAGGAACGAGGCTTTTGCCCTGCATGTCCTCAGGAATGTCGGCACCGGCCATGTCGAGAAAAGTTTCGGCATAGTCGAGATTCTGGACGAGGTCCTGATTTTTGGTTCCGGGCTTGGTGACTCCGGGCCATTTCACAATGAGAGGCATCTTGAATGACTCTTCATACATCCAGCGCTTGTCGTACCAGCCGTGGTCGCCGATGTAGAAGCCCTGATCGCTGGAATAGATGACGACAGTGTTTTCGTCGAGTCCCAGTTCAGCGAGAGTGTCCATGAGGGTGGCAACACTTTCGTCGACCCCTTTGACACAGCGAAGGTAATTCTTTGCGTAGCGCTGATACTTCCAGCGAACGAGACCTTTACCGCTGAGATTCGCTTTGTGAAAGGCCTCGTCACGGGGGCCATAGAAATCGCGCCAGGCTTTGTTTTGCGCCGGTGACATCCGCTGCATGTTCTTCCAGGCCGAGCGGTCCTGGCGTTTTTGTGAGGCCGGCTGATCGTAGTCGGCAGTGAGGTCGACAAACAAGTCGTAGTTCAAATCCATGTGACCGTCGATCTCCAGTTCCTGATGACGCGCTGCCGGACTGTTGTCCTTCCACTCGTCGAAAAGGGTGGGGGGCTCGGGCATTTCCATATCGTCGTAAAGACTGAAGTGACGGGGAGCCGGCATCCAGTTACGGTGCGGAGCTTTGTGTTGAACCATCAGGATGAAGGGTTTGTCAGCGACGCGCTTCTCTTTAAGCCACTCTACCGAAAGATCAGTAACGACATCCGTGCAGTGACCGTCGATACGCTTCACGCCATCCGGAGTCTTGAGATCTGGATTGTAATAGAGGCCCTGGCCGGGAAGGACTTTCCAGTCGTCGTATCCCTGAGGCTCACCTTTGAGATGAGACTTTCCGTAGATCGCGGTCTGGTATCCAACTTTCTGGAGAAGCTTGGGAAAAGTTTGCTGGTTCCAGTCGAAGCTGTTCCCGTTGTTCATGAAGCCGTTCTTGTGGCTGTGTTTTCCGGTCTGGATGACAGCGCGGCTTGGTCCGCAGATTGAATTCGTGCAGAAGCTGTTTTCAAAAAGCATTCCCTGAGATGCCAACTTGTCGATCGAGGGAGTGGGGTTGACCGATTTTAACCAGCCATCATAGGCGCCGATGGCGTGGGGCGCATGATCATCCGAAAAGATGAAAAGGATATTGGGCCGTTCGTCTGCAGCGAATACGAACGAGGTCAGTGAAAGTGAAAGAGCAAGCAGCCCGAAGAGTCGTTGAATCATGGCCGCACTTTCTGGCGGGCCGGGGAGAGTTTCAAGTTCTCAGTTTCAAGATTTCGTCTTTAAAAAAGAAAAACCCTCCTGCTGCCGACGGGAGAAAGGAGGCATCTCCCGTCGGTGCGGTAGGAGGATTTCAGGAGGAGGTAAATTCTTGATCAAGCCTGGGCGGGAAGATGTCCATACCCAACGAGCTTCTGGTTATAACCGGAAGGGAGTTCAAAAATGTCGACGCCGGATCCGTTGACCCCACGTTCCTTGCTTCCTCTCGCGCCGAACATGTAGTGACGTCCGTCGCTGCCCTGTCCGAGATAAAGCATCACGTGGGTGACTTCGTGCTGAGATTCGTAGGTTCCTCCCCAGAAGATCAAGCAACCGGGAACGAATCCGTTTTCACCCACTTTTGCGGGAATGGACTGGGAACGAGTGAGGGTGCGGTTGGCCTCCAGCCAGTTGCATTGATGGTAACTGGTCCGTGGAATGTTGTAGAACCCAAGGTCTGAAAGGAGATACATCATCGCTCCTGAGCAGTCGAGACCGCCCTGACGGGGGCTGGTCGCACCAAAGATATAACGGAGACCAGTTTTCGAAATCTGTTCGGCTCTCAATCGGATTTGAGAAATCAAACTTGGTGCGGGCCTTTGAATCGGAGAGGAAATCGTGAGCTGTGGCTGCGGCCGGGCAGGGGAAACTTGCTGATGTCCTACTGGACGATGAGCGAGGACCGGTTGCGGACTCATGTATGGATTAGCGGCAATTGGCTGAGCAGAGACTGGAGCGTGCCCTGTGTATCCGTGAGCTTGATTGTGGTTCTGAGCCGTGACAAATGCAGGGAAAGCCAAAAGCAGAGCGAAGAGCGAGAGGCTGAGCAGCGCAGTTGAGTTGTTCCCGGTTTTGAGATTCATGGCAGATTCAAGTTTCGTAAATGATAATAACCACAATTACAATACCTGCAAATAGATTTATCAAAATTATGAGAAATCGTGAAAATGAATCTCAAATTTGAGAAAAGCGCTCTTGGTAGGCCTGGCTCCGACCGGAAATCGTTTAGATGATCGCGGTGAAAAGAGGGCGCGCCATTGCTTTGGATGGACAGTCTCCCTCAAAAGACTCCAAAACCGTAGAGCCGATCTTCAGTCGGCTTACCCAAAGCATCGTGCTGATGCGTAAGGCGCCGTTCTCAATGCCTCATACGATCGCAGCCCACTCAAAGGGCTTATCGGAATCGACTGAAGGTCGACTCTACCATTGGTGATCTCTTTACAGTATCTGCAGAAAATTCGATGCAGAGAGAAAGGGGGAGTCCATGACCGTGAAAGGCCGAACTCTAAGACTTCGAAATTACCACTCAATCACAGCGCTTGCCCAGGTAAGACCTGCGCCGAAGGCAACAAGGAGAATCTTGTCCCCCTTGGAAATTCGACCTTCACGATTGGCTTCGTCCAAAGCAATAGCAACAGCTGCGGCTGAAGTGTTGCCGTATTTGTCGAGATTGATAAAGACGTCTTCCTTGGGAACGCCGAGGCGGTCGACGATGGCATCAATGATCCGCAAATTCGCCTGATGGGGAATTACCAGCTTGATGTCTTCGATCTGCAATCCTGCAGACTCAATCGCATGAAGGCTGGCTCGCTTCATCGCATTGACGGCATGTTTGAAAACTTCGCGTCCCTGCATGGCGAGCGTGGCCAATTGCTGGTCGGCGTTCTCCACTGTGATTGGGCAGGCGGAACCACCTCCGGGAATGTTGAGCAATTCTGTTTGGGCTCCGTCCGTCCCCAGGTGAGATGAAAGAATCTTGCCGGATCCTTCTTCAGCCGGAAGAAGAACAGCAGCGCCGGCTCCGTCACCAAAAAGCACACAGGTGTTCCGGTCGGTCCAGTTAATGTAGGCGCTCAGTTTCTCAGCACCGATAATCAAGGCATTCTTAAACGCGCCGGCACCGACACTGTGGCGCGCGATCTCGAGGGCGTAGAGGAACCCGGAACAAGCAGCAGAAACATCAAAGGCAACAGCGCGGGGACAGCCAAGGTGTTGCTGGACATAGCAGGCGGTCGCCGGAGTGATCGTATCAGGAGTAATGGTTGCAACAATGATCAGTTCCACGTCGGCTGCAGCGATTCCGGCCTGCTCGAGGGCATTCTTTGCGGCTTCAGCAGCAATGTGGCTGGTGAACTCATCTTCGCGGGCGATCCGGCGATTCCGGATCCCGGTACGGGAGGTGATCCAGTCATCCGAAGTCTCCACCATCTTTTCGAGATCGGCGTTGGTAAGAATCTTTTCCGGAAGGTAACTACCGGTTCCTGCGATTCTGACGGAGGTGTTCGATTGGGAACTGTTCGGATTCGATTCCATGAAATTATTCGGCAGTTAAAGTGGAGCAACGGGCCATCTCCTCTTCGATGTGTGGATTCAGTTCATGCTTAACGGATTGTGCGGCCATCCTGATAGCGTTCTTTATAGCGCGGGGTGAACTTGAGCCGTGCCCAATAATGCAAACTCCTCGCACGCCGAGGAGCGGACTCCCGCCGTAGGACTCGTAGTTTCCCCGTTCTTTGGCAGCAGCGAAAGCTTTTTTCGCTAAAACTGCACCACAAATGCTCACGGGAGACCTCTTAATCTCGGTCTTCAGCCATTTGGAAACCGCTTTGGCTGTGGCCTCACAGGATTTGAGGATCACATTTCCAACAAATCCATCGCAAACGACAACATCGAGTTCAGTCTCAAACAAGTCGTGCCCCTCGATGTTTCCACGAAAATTTAAGTGCGATTCCTTTAGCAGGGCGAAGACCTCCCGGGTGAAATCTGTGCCCTTGGAATCCTCTTCGCCAACAGACATGAGTCCCGCGATCGGGTGCTCTTTTTTCAGCACATATTTGGAATAGGCAGCACCCATAATCCCATAACCTAAAAGGTGGCCGGGCTTGGCGTCCACATTGGCACCGGCGTCGACGATGTTGCAGGTGCCGTATTCATTGGGCAAAGGGGAGGCGATTCCCGCTTTGCTGACTCCTTCGAGTGTTCGCAGCTTTACGGTCGCGGCAGCAACGGCAGCTCCGGTATTCCCGGCGCTGACAACCGCATCGCAGTAGCCTTTCTTAACCAGGTCCATCGCGACACCTGTCTCTTATACACATCTCCGAGCCCACGAGACCGAGGCTG
>CAJXQE010000408.1 GCA_913058215.1 uncultured Verrucomicrobiales bacterium | reverse complement strand
TCTACACTATCCTCTTCGTCGGCAGCGTCAGATGTGTATAAGAGACAGCCGCAACGGCATGGTTGTCTGCTCAGGAAAGCCCGGATGCTGGCGCTGCTCTCTGGTTGAATTTTGGAGTCGCTGGAAGTTCAGGCTTTGAACTTGGGAGCATCTGTCGGGCTGACCGCGTAGTTGACTTTGCCACGGGTAGATCCTGGTATCCTCAGGCGGTTTGGAAAAAGAAGCATGACCTGCCCGGCTGTGAAGTGATCAGCGTGGATGCTCCCACTGCGGACTATCCGGAGGGCCCGAAGGTGCTTGAGATGGAGGCCGCAGGGTTCTTCCCGATTGCTCTGAAGTCAGCGAGTGCAGAGTTGGTACAAGTCGTAAAGGTAGTTTCTGACGGGCCGGGAGACTCTTTGGAAAAGGTGACGCCGAAACTGGCCGCTGATCTGTGTGAAGCGGCTTTGCAGGAAATGACGCCGTGGTTGGAGGCTGTCTCGGAGATTGCCGCGGAGGAACAGCAACGGCTGGATGATCCGGAAGGGTTTGAAGAATTGTTGCAGAAGTGGCATTTCACGAGCACACGGAAGCATCAATTGAAGCGTCTCCTCCAACAATGGGGGGCTCGATGGCCGGAAGAGTCCGTTCTTTCTTCAGAGGTCCTTGAGGGATGCCGGAATGCAGAGGGATTTCTTCAAAAGTTACGTTCGAGACTCTGGCCGATTTAGAAGATTGAAGCAGATCTAAAGTGACTAACAAGATCAATGCCTGCGTCTGAACTACAGGAAGAGTGAATACCCACGCAGATGAACATTGATTTTCGTCTCAAAATGTGGTGGTTTCGCTTTTACCCTTAAACTTTCAAAAATGGAAACCCCAACTTTTTTTGCTGAACTCGCTTACGAACCCGAACGCTGGCGTGCGATCGTCTGGATACTTTTCTGGCTGTTTTTAGTCGCTGCACTTGTCTGGTTGATTGTTTGGCTCTTGTTTTGGGATGATGGCGAGAGTGACGAGGCTCCCGCTTCCCCGGAACGTGCATCCGCAAAGAAAAAAGAGCCGAAGAAAGCAAAGGCAGAGAAACCTGCATCGGCACCTAAGGGCGATGATTTCACTAAACTTGGACTCGCTGCAGGAACGGGAACCGCATTGCTTGGTGCAGGGGTCACGAAATACAGTCAGATCGCTGATTGGTCGGATGATGATGTCAGCGCAAACGCTGCAAGTTTCGGATCAGAGAATCCGAAGGTCGATTTCAAGGACCTTCCCTGGAAAGCCAATGCGCTCGCGAATGGAGTCGATCCCGATTCAGTTGGTGAGGGCGACGCCGCTTTCGGGCCTCCACATTCGGCTCCCGACAAGGTGGATCACGACATGGTCATGGCGAAGAATTTCTCCGGGGAAGACGTCAAGAATGACGCTGATCTTGGGGTCGTCTATGAGAAGGGGGTAACTCCGAATCATGAAGATGATCTCTCCGCGATCAAAGGGGTAGGACCGAAAATCAGCAAAGAACTCAACGACTATGGAGTCTTCTGCTACAAGCAGATCGCAAACTGGTCGAATCACAATGTGTCCGAATTTGCAGAGCGCCTCAATTGCTTCAAAGGGCGGATTGAGAGAGATCGATGGATTCCACAGGCTGCTGGTCTGGATTGTCCTGACAGCGATGACGATTTCTCTGCGGCGACTGCCGATGAGGCAGCCAGCCAGTTTGCTGATGAGTTGTCAGCCGGCACCGTGAAGCAGGACGAGGTCTATGGAATCGTTTACCTTAAAAAGCCTGATGAGATCGACGACTTGAAAAAGGTCAAAGGGATCGGCAAGGTCTTTGAAGGGAAGTTGCACGAAATAGGTGTTTACCGGTTCAAACAGATTGCCGTCTGGACAGATTCGGCCTGTCAGGAGTTTTCAAAAATGCTCACTTTCAAAGACCGGATCTATCGGGATAACTGGCTGGATCAAGCCAAAGATTTCCACGATAAAAAATACGACGATAAATTGTAAAAGAGGTGACTTATGGAACATCTGAAACAGAACTTGCGAACACTTTCGATTCTCTACTATGTGCTCGCAGGGATTATGGCTCTGTTTTCACTTTTCCCACTCATCCACGTGGCGATAGGTATCATGGCCCTTACGGGTAAGATGACTCCGGAATTAGTGGAGCCCCCAAAGTTTGAAGGAATTGATGCGGAGGCCTGGAATGAGGATTTCAGAACCCGCAGCGAACCGTTTCCAGAGAAGGTATTCGGCGGGATTTTCCTGGCAGCCGGATCGGCGGCCATCATCATCGGGGAAAGCCTCGCTTTTATTTGTTTTCTCACTGGACGAAAGATTTCGAAATTCCGCTCGTATACTTTTTGTATGGTCGGTGCGTCAATCAGTTGTCTTTTTATGCCCCTGGGAACAGTTCTCGGGGTGTTTACGATCATAAATTTAAATAAACCGGAGGCACGACAATTGTTTCAGGTGTAAATTTACAAAGTTTCCCTTCGCTGGGAATCACTATTCCTATGGTCGCACGCCTTCTATTACTCCTCTCTATCGGACTGCTTCTGCCCGCTTGTGTAGCGATTCCGACCAATACTCATCGTGACCAGCAGCGCTCTCTAGCACGCTACGACACGATCGGGATTGATGCGCCGGTGCGATTGCCGGAGTTGAGGAAGAAGACTGATTCCGGTTTTGCCGCAGCTGATTTCCTGACCTTGCACTCGGGGCTGATTGTTTCCGGAGAATACATCAACGAAGATTTTAAAAAGAAACTCGAAACGAGTCGGAACAGTAATGAGGGCGAATTGGAGCTGGGATTTTCGGTCCCGATTGCTAAAGGGGGATCAGGATTCGGAAGTTGTTCCCCTGTGACCAGTGACGGCTATTTTCTTACCGCTGCACACGTCATGTCCCACGACGATTCCTTTGTTCTGTATGCGACATCAAACGATAGACAGACTTTCATCGACTATGCGCCATGCCGGGTTGTTTACCGGAATGACGATGCGGACTTTGCGATCATAAAGGCGGAGATGAAGACTCCACGCTATTTGAAATACCGAAAATCCGGCCTCGAGAAAGACACTGTTCTTTTCGCTGGTGGATGGATGCACGAAAAAGGGGGGGGAACCTTTAAAGAGTATGTGTCCGCCACTACCAATCGCGACAACCGCTTTAGAAAGCTGATTACGACTCTGCCAATGATCAAAGGAGACAGTGGTTCGCCGATGATCGATCAGAAAGGTGAGCTTTGCGGTGTTCTCAGCACCATGAGGCTCGGCGTCATCATCAAGATGAAACCCAAGTCGACTGCAGTGATGATGGAGCCTGAGCTCGTCAATAAGGAGATCCGGAAAGACCGGGCGAGACACTAGGATCCCGTGACTCTCACTGCCGAAGTCTACCTGGATTCCGAGGAACTGAGAAACTTCCGTTGACCTTGGCGCGGATGCTGGCATAGCTGACAGCGATGAAAGTAAAAGTCGGTGTCGTAGGAGTAGGAGCGATCGGAAGAAACCACGCACGGATCTACTCAGAGCTGGATACTGCCGAGCTTGTGGCCGTGTATGATGCCAACGCGGAGAGCGCAGCCAAGGTCGCCTCGGAATTCGGGACAAGCGTTGCAAACTCGGTGGAGGAGCTCGTGGAGATGGTCGACGCGGCCTCCGTTTCAACGCCGACGGTCACTCATCGTGATATCGGCACGCTTTTCCTCACCGCAGGGAAGCATGTTCTTGTGGAGAAACCAATTTCGGATTCTGTGGATGATGCGAGGGCGCTGATTGATTTGGCAAAAGAGAATGGATGCATCCTTCAGGTCGGTCACATCGAGCGATTTAATCCTGTCATGAGTCAGCTGGAGGCGAGGCTCAATTCGCCGAAATTCATTGAATCTCACCGTTTGTCCCCGTTTCCCAAGCGAAGTCTCGACATCGGGGTGGTCCTCGATTTGATGATTCATGACCTGGAAATCGTTCTCCATCTGGTGAATTCCCCGATTCAGCACATCGATGCCGTAGGGATTCCTGTATTGACTCGCCGTGAGGACATCGCCAATGCACGGATTCGGTTTGAAAATGGTTGTGTCGCAAACATTACCGCGAGTCGCATCAGCCCGGAACGGCTTCGGAAGATTCGAGTTTTCCAGGGAGATGCCTATCTCTCACTTGATTATCAGGACCAGAGTGGCTGGATTTATCGCAAAGATGGAATGGAGATCGGCCGGGAGGAAGTGGAGGTCGAAAAAGAAGAACCTCTCAAGTGTGAATTGGCTGCGTTTGTTGATTGTGCATCCAAAGGAGAACAACCCAAAGTAAGCGGCCAGCAAGGTGCCGCCGCATTGGACGTTGCTCTGGAAATCACAAGGCTGATCGAAGAGAGCCAGTAGTCCCTGGCTTTGCCGCGACGCAGCGATGAACACTTGAGGCGAATCGGAAGGAAACCGTTCGCAGTTGTCGCGCAAGAGAGGATGGCAGAATTGTAGGGCGGGCGCTTCGCCTGCCTTTGTAAATTATCGCGCCAGCGGGTATTATCAACTGTGCCTGCCCAGATGGGGCATTTCAAATTCGTCCGCCGATTAGGACCTTTCCCCATCGAAGTTGCGGATCAACTGATCTGCAACAGGATAGGGGACAAGGGCGCCTTCGACGATGTCCGTCTCTTTGGATTCCTCTTTTCCTTTGTCATCAAGGGTAATTTCGACGTGCTTGAGCGTGACTGCAGACAAGTCCTGGCATTTCTCGCAACGGCATACATCCACTTTCAGGTATTGAGACGCACCGGGTGAAACAGGCTTGAGAGTTCCTAGAATTTCCGCTTCACCACGGTCGAGCCCATCGAACAACGCCTCGGCACCTTCGACGTCGGCGCCGCCCAGGCTGTCATAAACCGAAGTCCAACGGTGGCAACGCTCGCAGTAGATTAAATCGCTCATCATGGAGCTGAGGATTCCCACACCGAGGATGATCAGCCCTTCTATGATCCAGATGATCAGGAGAAAGGTCCCTGAGACCGCCGTGCCTTCTCCCCGACCGATTCCCCAGGTTCCGAGTAATTTGATAACCTTCAGCGCGGGAAACAATTCCAGCGGGTTCAAAATCCAGCCTCCGCCCAGGGCAGCGATCCATGCTACCCAGTGAACGTAATAAGCAAACAGCACCCCAAGCCCACCGAATATAAATCGAACTGGAACGCTACGAACATGTCCTGCTTTCGCTCCGGCATTGACGAGAATGGCCAGGAAAAACCCAAAAACAAAGGTCAGGATGAAGTTGAGATAGATGAAAGGAATCCAGTAGATGAGATAGGCATATGCCACCGCAATGATGGAACCAACGATTGCCGGGAAGAGGAAGGTGGTGAAAGGACCGGCGATGCCCGTTTTTCCAGATTGCTTGTAGAGAGGGATTCCAGGGGCGCTTGCTGACGATTCCATTCACAAAATCTAAGAAAAGTCCGAAAGCGGGACAAGAAAAATGAAGAGGAAATTGGAAATAGGATTCTCAAAAGTGAAATACATTTTTAATAAAATTTAAATAAATGATTGAGTTGAATATAAACTTATGTTAAATTTTAAAATCATTCCGTCGAAGTGAGGGGATGGTCAGAAAAAGATGTTATGAAAATCGTTTTTACATTGGTGTTGGTGTCCGTCATTTCTTCAGGAGGGTTTCTGATGGCGGATGGCAAACCTAAGGTTCGGGAGTTCCGCCCTTTGGTGGCGAAGTCAGCAGTTCGTGTGCCGTCGGCTGCTATCGTGGCCCGTCCGATTGACCCGACTGCCGGTAAAGTTGAATCTGCGGTCGAGAAATCCGCTGATCCTCTTGCGGATTCGAAGAGGGCAACGGGAATGGGGTTTCAATATTTTGATCGTCAGATGTGGGAGCCTTCCCGGGAGTGGTTTATGACGGCGCTGAGTTGGGATTCTTCGAACCGCAAAGCAGCCGAGGGGCTCATCATGGCGGTGTATCACGGGAAATCTCCGAACGATGCCTATACTCCTGTCTCTTATACACATCTCCGAGCCCACGAGACCGAGGCTGATCTCG
>CAJXQE010000407.1 GCA_913058215.1 uncultured Verrucomicrobiales bacterium | reverse complement strand
GTTTTCGAACAACACTTCACCCGCGAGCTCGCGGGTGAAGTGTTGTTCGAAAACCTGTTCGCGAAGACGTTTCTTCTCGAGGCTGGCATTGAGCCGTGCCATCAGCAAAGCCGGACGAATCGGGCGGGAGAGAAAATCTTCGGCTCCCATTTCGATACAGCGGACTGCATCCTGTTCATCCTGCAATCCTGTTACAACGATGACGGGAGTGGATCGGAGGTGACCGGAACCATGAAGATTGGATAAGACCTCAAAGCCATCCATCACCGGCATCTGGATATCGAGAAGAACCGCGTCAAAAGCAGTTCGCTCAATCTTTTCAATGGCCTCTTTTCCGTTCTCGGCAAAATCCAGGTCAAAGCCACGTGGTTCCAACATTCGTGCGAGGATGTCACGATTGGCGGCATCGTCATCCGCAATCAGAATGAGTCCGCCCTCTTTCACTGTGATTTCATCATTGGCCCCGGAAGCAATCGGCTTTCTCGAAAGGTGGTCGCCCGGCTGTTGACTTACGATGCGGAGGCACCTTTCCAGGTGGGAATTGATATTGTGAATCAAGTCGGAGAACTCCGTGCCCGCCGGCGTCATTTGAACCAGCTGGATAATCCCGAAAAGATGATTCAGCTGATTGCGTGCGTCATGGCGAGAGTCACGGACGAAGGCTTCCAGATCGGTCGAACCATTGAGCTGGTCGCGGGAGGGAAACCAGCGATCAATCTTTTTTTGAAAAGTGACGGCATCCTCAACCAGCTTATCGGAGTCACTCAGCAATTGCTCCGGATGGGGCGTGTCATCACTTTTAATCACATTTTGAAACTTCCGAACCAGACCGGCGAGGCTGCCGGCTGCCGGGATGATTTCTTTCCTGACCGTGGCGATCAGTTTGTGATGTGGAGTGGACTCCATGTCGATGGATTCTTACAGAAGATCCCCGAAATTACGAAGGAAATACTTTTCCATCATCGAGTTGCTTACGGAGAATGAAATCATCCATAACGAAGCCCTTGCCTATGTCTTTGCAGTCGGTGGCGTGTATCTCAAAACCACGGGCTTCGTAGAAAGAGATCGCCCGGGTATTGTTTCTGTTCACTCGCAACTCAAGATGATTGGAGCCTACGTTCTCTGCGATGGTTTGAATTTGAGAGATCCCAAATTGTCCCGCCCCGATTCGATGATGCTGAGGCAGAATGTAGAGTTTGTGAATCTCGCAGCCTCTGTTTTTGATCAAGGGGCCAAAGGCGGTAAATCCGATTCTTACCCGGTCCGATAGAATCCAGAAATAGCGGGCGTCTCCTGATTGGATCTCGTCTTTGATCTTTTCTTCCGAATACATTTCCCCGAGCATGAACTCCATCTGCTCAAGAGAAATAATCGAGCTGTAGGTCCCCGGCCAAATAACGCGCGCCATTTCTTCGACTCTTGGGAAATCAGGTGACTCAAGCTCTTCAAAGGAAAATTTCATTTGGGTGATTTTGGATTGCCGAATGCGAGGGTGAAAGGAAAGGTAACTGAGAATGGAGGAAGAGGAAAATAGCGAAGATTTTGATGAGGAATCCATTCCGATCTGTCCTTGTTGTCTCGCCCCTATCGAGGGAGATGTCTTTGTGGTGCAGTTTTGCGGAAAATGCTTCGCTCCGATCGGTGGGCTCGCGGCAATCAATCCCTTCGAAAGGATTTTTGCTCAAGGTTATATCTGGCGGGCTGCCGTGACTCGGCCCACGAAAAAAGTCACTCTGATTGCAGTCGGTTCGGCGGCGCTCTTTTGGATCTTTAATGGGATTATTACGATTTTGGCAGGGTATTTCACCTTGGTAGACGGAGTCGTTCCAATCATCTATATTTTGATGGGCCTCCTTGAAATCGGAGCTGCTTTTTATGTTTGGAAGCAAGTCTCGGCAAACTATAAGCGTTTTCTTTCGAGGCAAAAGTAACCTGCCTCCGATGGCGGTCGTATCGTTTTTCAAGGGAGGAAGGTGCGACTCGTGTTGACTTCCCTTAAAAAAGGGCTTTTTTCCCCGCGACTATGAGTGACGAACATCAAGACCCTGAAAATCCGGTAGCTAAACTGATCGGAATTGTATTTCTCATCTCCGTGCCGGTCGTTTTGATCGTAATGATGGGGATCGTCGGTATAGCTTTCCTGGGGGGGAGCGGCGTAGAACCTAAGGAAGAATCTGAAGGCGAAGTTGCTGTAGTTCCAGCACCTGCTCCGGCACCATCTGAAGGTGCGCCGAAAGGGAATGCTCCAGCCAAACCTGCTCCAGCCGTCGAAGCCGGCGATGCAATTGATCCAGCAGTGATGGCTCTGGGGAAAACCAGTTATGCTCTTTGTGCAGCTTGTCACGGTCTTGACGGGAAAGGTCTTCAAGCCGGTCCGGCTTTGATGGCTCCTTCAATGCATGGTTCTGAAGTCATTCTCGGTGATCCTGACAGACCGCTTCTTGTTGTTCTGAAAGGGATTCAGAAAGAGAACATGGATTTCATGGGCATGATGGCTCCTCTTGCTGCCGGTCTCGATGATGAGAAGCTGGCTGCTGTTTTGACATATGTCCGGAATTCCTGGGGAAACAAAGCTCCCGCAGTGACGGTTGAACAGGCTGCTGCGGCCCGTGCCAAGTTTTCTGATGTCAATGCTCCTGCAGGAATCAAGCGTGCAGAACTTGACGCGATTGTTGAAGCTCACAAATAAGAGTTCGTGTCGGTGACTGGCGATTGAAAAACCTTCAATCGTCTGCTCCGCCGGTTTTCGCGGTGGACTGATTCCAGAATTGTTCTTCAAGCAGTTCGTGTCGCCGGACGATTCGGCGATACCAATCCAGGGTGAGGTCCTTCTTTTCACTTTCGGAAAGCCCCCAGTCGATTTTTTCGACCCTCAGTCTTTCGACGAGACGGGAAAGGGAGATGGCCACCGTTACGGAAATGTTGTAGCTCTGGGTGAAACCATACATGGGCAGCCGCAAGGTGGTGTCGGCTGCGGCGAGGGATTCATCGGAGAGGCCTTCCTCTTCGGTTCCAAAAAGCAGGGCGACCGGCTTATCCAGGGGGAGTGAACTCAAATCGTGACCGTCCACATTGGGAGTCGTCGCGACAACCTGGTATCCCCGCGTTTTGACGGTTTCAATTGCAGCCTTTGTGCTGTGATACCGATGCATTGAGAGCCACTTGGCGCTGCCGAGTGAAACGCCGTTATTGGGGCGGTAATTGTTTTTCCGTTCCACAATGTGGACGTCCTGCACCCCAAGACATTCGCAGCTCCGAAGACAGGCACTGGCATTGTGAGGTTGATAAATGTCTTCCAGGACAACCGAAACCTGACGCGTCCGCTCTGCGAGAGCGGCTTCCATCTTGCTTTTCTTATTCTCGGTGACGTAGTCGCCCAGAAATTCGATCAGCTGGTCTGTGGTGTTCATGGGTGAATGTTCTCCTTTTGCCTCCTGATTCAATCAGTAAGGAAAACGGTCGCTGGATACTTGATTTTGGGTTCGCTTAATGAATACCAAAATCCAGTAATCAAGGCCGCGGCGCAGATCCTATTCGCGCCAGCGAGGCTTCTTCACCCCGATATAAGCGAGGAAAAGTCCGATCAACATGTGGGCCATCAACACGGCCAGACAAGCCACGAAGGGAGCCAGCCAGGTGTCGGTGACTTCATCGACGTAGCGCAGATAGTCGCGTTGCAGCGAATCCATAGATCCCGCCCAACTCCAGTAAGCGGAAATAAACGGGCGGGTGATCCATCCGGCCCAGCCGGGGAGGGCCAACACGGCCCCGGAAAGCGGAAGCTGAAATCCCACCAGATAAATACTGAGTAGCGAAGCCTGGTCGGCTGTTCCTGCGAGCGCGGAAATCCCGAGACAGATTGCGGTCATGGCGCCATTGACCAGTAGCAGCAAGGTCAAATGCTGGGCAAAGGTCTCCATTGGCAATTTACACACCGCCTGGACAAATGCCGCCATCCAGAAGGATTGGATAAAAACGAGAATCGACAGGAATGCGATCTTACTCATCAGGTAGACGGAAGGGCGAACCCCGCCGAGCTTTTCCTTTTCAAAAATGAGTCGTTCGCCTGCGATCTCACGAGCAGAGTTATTGGAGCCCATCAGAGTGAGCAGAACGATCTGAAACATCACCAGGCCGGAAACGAGTCCGCCTAGATTCAGGTTGTGAGTCATGGCCTCTTTTTCCTGCTCCATTTGCTGGAGGGTCGAAGGAAGCGTTTCCGATAATCGTTTCACCTGTTCCACTCCATCGAGGTCAAAGAGAATCACAAGGACAGGAAACCCGATCAGGATCGCGAGTTGTAAAAACAGTTGACCCGGGTCCCGGAGCAGGATTTTCCATCGTCGGAAAAAGAGTGCGAAAAATTGGGAGATCGGCCCGGGAGTTTCTGCTGACACCGAGGACTCGGGATCCATCGCCTGAGGCTTGGCGAATGCGGCATAGAAATCCTCCCGGTGTTTCATCCAGCTTTTCGCCCAGTCGCCTGAAGGGCGTTTTACCAACTGTGGATAGACGTCTTCCGCTTCCTCCACACTGAAATAGTGCTCAAGGGCACGAGGCTGACCGTGATAGACCACTTTTCCTTCATGAAGAACGAGAACGGAATCGTAGAGATCGAGGTTTGCCAGGCTGTGAGTTACGTTTACGACAATGCGATGCTCGTTGCGGCTGAGGTCGTGCATCAGCTTGACGATTTCCTGCTCACTTTTCGGATCGAGTCCGGAAGTGACCTCATCACAAAGAAGGAGGACAGGATCCGTGACCAGTTCCATTGCGAGGGAAAGGCGACGCTTTTGTCCGCCTGACAACACTCTGACTGGTCGATCGCGAATTGCATCGAGCCCGGTTGATTCGAGAATTCGATCAACGAGGTCGTGAAAATTATTCCGGCCCCGGGTTTTCGCCCTCAACCTGATGGAGCTTTCAATGCTTTCCTCCACCGACAGTTCGTCGTAGGCGATACTGAATTGAGGAACGTATCCAATTTCCGAATGCTCGAGGTCGCCCTCTTCTGAAAGGTTGCGACCGTTCCAGAAAATGTCCCCTTCGGATTCCTGATTGATCCCTGCGATCAATTTCAGGAGGGTGGATTTCCCGCAACCAGAGGGTCCGACGATGGCCATGAAGTGCCCAGTCGGCATCTTCAGATTGATTTGTTCCAGCAAATGAACGTCCTCGCTCCCTTTCTGGATCGTGAAATTGATATTTTGTAACTCAAGCACGCCTTCATTTTTAATGGCTCGCGGGCATGAACGCAAATGCTGAGAACGGGCGAATTTGCGGCTTTTATGAAAAAATGGCTATCACAGGCGTGTTTTTGCCGTTTCTTCTATGATGAGTCGGCGCAAACGAAGAAAAACGAAGTCAGGTGGCGGATTTAATATCCTGAAGTTCGTTCTGGTTACTGGCGGCGTACTACTGGTCGCGATGGTCGTTGTTCTGATGTGGGCCCGATCAGCTCTTAATGGCTGGCTCACCGGAGATGGATTCCGGACCTGGCTGACTGCGAAAGCAGGTGAGGTGATGAAGTCGGAAGTCGAACTCAATTCTCTGAAGTGGGAAGGAATGTCGAATGTTTACGCGGAACAGTTTACCGCTCGCGGATATGAGAGTGCCGGTTTTGCAAAGCTGGATCTCGATGGAGTTCGTGCCGTATTTGGCGGGGCGAAGGGGGAGGCTTTCTCCGTTCCTGAAGTCACGGTGAACCGGATGAATCTTGAATTTTCCAACAAGAGGGAAAAGCAGCCGCGTTACGATGACACAAATACAGAACTGGCTCCGTCGATGAAGAAGTCGGGAATGCCCGACTGGATTTCCAGGAAAATTCCTAAAAAGGTCGAGGTGGATGAAGTCCGGATCGCGACAACCAACGTGACTGTTCTGGATGATTCCGGGGCGAAGAAGTTTGCTCTGCAGTCCGTCCGTTCTCAAATCATGCCGGATTTTGAAAAAGGCATGTGGGATATCAACGGGCAGGGCGGAAAGCTGCTTGTTCCGGATCAACCGGTGATTGATTTAAAGAATCTTGAGCTGAGATGGCGGGGGAAAGAGTTGTTCGTCAGAAACTGCGCCCTGGGTATTTATGAAGCTGTCTCTTATACACATCTGACGCTGCCGACGAA
>CAJXQE010000406.1 GCA_913058215.1 uncultured Verrucomicrobiales bacterium | reverse complement strand
GAGATCAGCCTCGGTCTCGTGGGCTCGGAGATGTGTATAAGAGACAGCATCATGATGCCGACCCGTTTCGCTGTTTACCGCGAAGAATCCCACCGGATACGCGAAATCTTCGCCCAGTTCACCGAATTGATCGAGCCGCTCTCGCTCGATGAAGCCTACCTCGATGTTTCCCACCTACGCTCGGAAGCGGCCTCAATCGCCTGGGAAGTCAGGCAGCGCATCCATTCGACCACTGGACTGACGGCCTCGGCAGGAATTGCCTCCAATAAATTTCTCGCGAAAATCGCCAGCGACTGGGAAAAACCCAATGGCCAGTTTGAGGTCACCGGGGACATTCTCGAAGACTTCCTCGTAAGCCTTCCCGTAAAAAAAATCTGGGGTGTCGGGAAACGTACCGCTGAGAAGCTGGAGGCCGGCGGCATCCAAACCTGCGGTGACTTGCAGGAAAGAACTGAAATGGAATTGGTGGCCCGCTACGGGAAATTCGGTCGGGCGCTTTTCCGCCTCTGCCGCGGAGAGGATGATCGCCCGGTCAATCCTCACCGGGAACGAAAATCTGTCAGCAACGAACGAACTTTCTCCGAGAATCTCAACACGGTTTTGGAAGGTCAGGAAAAGCTGGTCGAACTGGTTGATGAACTGATCGAAGACATTGGCAAAGGCCATACGGACCGCTCCATTCGCGAGAGCGTGGTAAAACTGAAATTCGAAGACTTTCAGATCACTTCCGCCCAAAGATCCGCCTCCAGTGTGGATCCGGAAGTCTACAATGAACTTCTCGCCGAAGCCTGGGAGCGCGGTGGGGGAAAATCCGTCCGCCTCATCGGAGCCGGAGTCCGCTTTCATCCGATCAAAGAAGAGGACAACGCCCAGATGGAGATGTTTTGAGTGACAGCTCAGAAACTCATTGAGCGAATCAGCAGCCACCGTATCGTTGCACGGAAAAGATGGATTATTTGGAAAGAGCCCGGCGGGTCATTTCGCTGGAAATTGAGGAACTGCAACAGTTGCACGAGAGGATTGAGGAATCCTTTACTGCTGCAATTGAACTTTTGAAAAGCAGTGTCGAAGGCGGCGGGAAAGTCGTCATCGTTGGCGTCGGAAAATCCGGCAACATCGGCAGCAAACTTGCCGCAACTTTCAATTCCACCGGCGCTCCCTCCACCATCTTGAATTGTCAGGACGCCCTTCACGGTGACCTCGGTCTCGTCGGCGAAAGTGATGCCGTTCTTGCGTTGAGCTACTCGGGGGAAACTGCGGAACTGCTGGCAGTGCTCCCCTACCTGAAACGTAAAGGTGCCGCTATCATTGCCATCACCGGCAAATCAAAATCCACTCTCGCCCAGGCCGCCGACTGCATCCTTGATATCAAAGTGACGCGCGAAGCCTGCCCCATGAATCTGGCTCCCACTTCCAGCACCACCAATACCCTCGTCATCGGCGATGCCCTGGCCATGGTATTGCTGGAATCGCGTGGATTCACAAAAGAAAAATTTGCCGAACTACACCCCGGCGGCTCACTGGGAAGGGCACTGCTTTTGAAAGCGGGAGACATCATGCGGAAGGGCGATGACTGTGTCCGGGTTGGGAAAGACGAGCCCATTCGAAGCGTCATCGAACAAATGACCAAAGCCCGCGCCGGAGCTGTCGTCGTGACAAACGAAGACAAAACCCTCGCCGGAATCTTCACCCAGGGTGATTTCGCGAGAGCCTTTCAATCCGGACAGGAAAAGATCGGAGAACAAGCCGTGAGCAATTTCATGACCGCGGATCCCATCCACGTGAAGGAGACTCAGCTGGTCGGAGAAGTGCTCAAACTACTCGAAGATCACCGCATCGATGATCTCGTCGTGGTCAATGAAAACAGCACACCACTGGGAATGATCGACACTCAAGACCTGACTCGTTTGCAGGTTGTGTAGAGTGGGGGCTGAACATCGCTCTTGAGGAAGTCCAAAGCTGGAGGAGCACTTTTATGCTCACGGCTGAGTCCCAAAAATCCCAACAGATCCACCGCTCTTCCTGTCGAGCCAAACACCGAACAAAGCAAAGTCACCGATATCTTTTCCATAATCCGAAAAGCGCGAAATCTCTCCGTATTCCAAATGAATACCTGTCCATGAAAGGTGCTCCAACTGGTGCTTTATGTATTCTTCATCCCTTTTCTTCGCATGTTTCATCGACGTCCCATACACCCTGATTTCGCCCAGCTTGGTAGAATCCGTGATCTCCAGAATGTAAACTCGCTGATTCCCCTGAAAATCAAGCGTTCCCACGAACTTCTCAACCACCCCGAAATTATCGAGTTGCCTGAAATGAGTTAGGTAAAGTTCCTGATTCGGAACATGAAAGAAATTCCACCAGCCGCAGAACATCAGTAAAAAGAGGACGAGGCTGGCCACAGCAACCTTAATTCCCTTACCCATCATCAGTCAGTGATCGCGTTTACGCATCCGCCATCAGCTTTTGCAGCGAGGACATATCTTCACGGATTACCTTGATCGATTCGTCCTGCAGGGCCGGATCACGATGATCTTTGTATTCCATGTGCAAAGAAATCGGGCCGTCATACCCGCTCCTTTTCAGCATGGAAAAGAACTGAGGGTAGTTCACCATCCCGGTACCGAGCGGCACGTTGTAGGGCTTTTTTTTCTCCACATCCCAGAGGAAGTCCTTGCAGTAAACGAAACCAAAGAAAGGACGCATCAAGTGAAACTGAGTCGGCCAGGAGAGCCCACCCTCAGCAGTGGCATGCCGGATATCAAAACAAATGCCCACCTGCTCCACCGGCAGATCTTTCATCAACAGATACAAATCCCAGAGAGAGGCACCAAAATATTTCGCCCCTGCGTGATTCTGATAGAGCGGTCGGATTCCAAGGCCAGTGCAATACTCCACCAGCTTCTCGTATGTGCCTCCAAATTCCTTCAGCTGTTCCGGTAGTGGTCGGCTGTAGTCGTATTTGTAGGGGCGCATTCGGAAACGTTTCACTCCGAGCCCGGCCGCGGTTTCGAGGACATCCCGATTGATCGCATCGTCGGCATTGTTGATGTCCGTCGTCATCAAAGTCATATCGACTTGATTGTCGCGCAGTGCTTTGATCTGTTTCGGAAGATCGCTCTTCACTTTTTCCGGGACGACGTGACCGCCTTTCCGAACTGTGCCTTCGATCCCGGCAAATCCCATTTCCGCGACAAGCTTTGCCTGCTCCTCATAACTCAGATGTTGCAGAGGCTTGTTGAATACGCAGACCGAATTCCCGGTGGTCGATTTTTTCTCTTCTGCGGCGAAAAGAGGGCTCGCGGCGGCGGCGGCCAGGGCTGTCGTTTGCAGAAATTTTCTGCGCGAAGATTGAGACAAGTTGTTTGAATTCATTATTCCGGTTTTGGAGGCGTTCCCTCCATCGTATTTTGAAAAAGCAGCACTTTCCATTGATCATTTCGGCGCACAAAAATTCGGGTGAAACGAAATTTGGTCGCGGGAACAGGTTTCCCCGCCCGGATCGCTTGAGCTTCAATCAAGCCGGTCGCTACTGCCAAATCGTTCCCGATCATCCATTTTAGTTCCGGCGTTTCGTATTTTACAAATTCAAGAATGCCCGATTCGATATCCTTGAGGAAGGTATCTTTATCCATCACCGAACCGAAGACGTTGTTGTGGACATGATCTTCAGCGAGAAGCTCTTTGAGCAAGACAATATCCTCCTCTTCATAGGCCTTCACCAGCTTGGTGTTCAAGGCGGTGAGTTCCTTCGCTGTTGCTGAATCGGGTTCACTCCAGGTTTCTGCCCAAACTAAGGACGTCAGGAGAAAAACAACTACCAGACTGAATATCAGATATTTCATACTTGAGACTCTACTCCTTCCATTCCAGGAGGTAAGAAATTCGTTTCTAAGTGAATGCCTGCTCTTATCCATAGGAAAGGGTGAAAAGAAACAAGGCTGCCTTCAAGCTATTCCTTCTTCGCAATTTCCGGCACGGTTTTGTTCCACTCCCCGGCTTCGGCTAAATGATACATCGAGAAGGAAGTCTGGATCGGATAGTTGCAGATGCAGCCGACAGAAAAACAGGGAGCATTCAGCAATCCACCGGCAGCAACAAGACTCGCAGAACAGCCGGAACGCAGATTTCTCAGATTAAACTGCTCACCGGAATCGATATCGACATAAGCCGCGCAATTGTCGCGGAGGAAAAGCAGGTTCTCAGATCCAACCGCGTAGTTGCAACCACCGCGGGTGAAGAGCTTTTCATTGCTCAACACTTTTCCGGTAGCGGTTTCGTAAGTGTGTCCGACCTGATTAATGAAAGTATCCCCCGTGATAATCAGCGGCTGCTGCCCTTTGGAATCTTTCTCCCAAACCGTTTCGCCGCTCTCGACATTCAATGCAACGGTACGGGAATCTTTTCCGGCAATGAGCAGACCTTTGTCCTCCGCACACGCCAGCCAGTCATCCGATGAGCGCAATCCGATGAAATGAATACTGCTCAATTCGGCGGGCGGATTTTTGAGAACGTGCTGCCACTTCTCTTCCCCGGTCCGGTCGTCCAGTGCCAGCACTTTGGAAGAAAGCTCACCAACACTGTCTCCTCTTCGGCGCATCGCCAGAATCTCGATCGGTGAATGCGAATCGATGCAAAATACCATTCCTTTTGCCATGGCAACCGCAGCAGTCCCGTATCGCTGACCGGCCTTGCGACTCCATAGCTGTTTCCCCGTTGCGCGATCAAGAGCAATCAGCAACTCACTTTCCCATCGACCATTCTCAACGCGTTGCTCGTTGTTAAAACGCAATCCGATCAGAACCGTTTTATCGGTTACTCTAACATCTGTGGCGCTGACTGGTGAACCTTCGGGCAGATCAATTTCCAGTGGCCAGGTCGCAGAGACCTTCCCTGTCTCTGCATCCAGCACATCGACCGTCAGACCCTGTGCCACATAGATGGCATCCGGCCAGGAAACATAGCGGGCAGAATTATCCACTTTCGAAGTCCACAGCAGTCGACCGGTGTAGCAGTCAACGGCATGGAGTGTGTTGCTCGCGATCTGCAGCGCAAAGAGCCGGCCACCCGCGACCTGAGGTTTTACCCCATGCCCATAATCTTTCCGTTTGTAAAAACCGTGATCAACTCCGTCTCCATACCAAAGGATCCCGAGAGGAGCTTTCACCATTTTGTCTTTTGAAAAATAAGACCGGGCCGCATCGCCGGTTTCGTGAGTCCAGTCATCCGTGTCCGGCAAAGGACCTTCCCGTTTTTCAATCGAATAGCTGCCGCCCGTCTTCGCAAAACAGGCGACTCCGCCAAAGGGACGAAGAAGCTCTTTTGTTCTTCCATTAATCGCCATGTCAGGAATCTCTGAAGTGATGAGGTTCGCCAGGTAAGGGGAAATCGGCAGGCTCTCCGGATCCCCGACCAATGCCTGGAACCGGCCACTCCACGGACCATCCACGGTCAGCTTTCGACGCAGTGAATTTACTTTCGAAGCATCCCCATCGATCGCAATCACTCGCATCTCGCTGTGCTTCAGGAGCCCTTCGATCAGGTCGCCACCTTCAATTCCGAGAACCAGCGCATAGCCTTCCGTCGCTCCCGATTCCTTCAGGATCTTCGCGACTTCGGAACCAGCAGGAGCAGGAGTCACCGCATCTTCCAGCAGGGAGATTGAATAATCGAGCGGCTCTATTTTGGAATCAGAAAAACAATAGACAGCGCCACTTTCCCCTACAGAAAACAACTTCCCGTCGGCGGCGATCAACTCAGCGGGAACCTCGGAAACTTCTCTCGACCAGGCCAGAGTTGGTTTGGCCGTTTTCTCTTCGGGAAGATTGATCGCAACGAGCGTTTTCTTAAAATGGGTATAGAGCCTGCCGCCGGACAGTAAAATGGTGTTCGGAGTTGCCTGGGCATTCTCTTCCCCTACCCGGCCCTGAAACTCCCAGAGCAAATCCGCTTCCCAGCGCTTGGGTTTGAATTCTTTTCCGGCATGTCCGGACTCGTAAGTTTCATATTTTGCTGAGGAAAGATCGTAGGCGTATACGACTCCGGTTTCCGCGCCGTAAGCAATACCTCCGTGAATCTGTCTCTTATACACATCTCCGAGCCCACGAGACCGAGGCTGATCTCG
>CAJXQE010000405.1 GCA_913058215.1 uncultured Verrucomicrobiales bacterium | reverse complement strand
GATCTACACTATCCTCTTCGTCGGCAGCGTCAGATGTGTATAAGAGACAGGCCGTTGATGGTGTGCCAGACACCGGTGCGGTTGGTCCAGTGACCGGTGAGAAATGCGCAGCGGGTAGGGGAGCAGGTCGGGGCAACGTGATAGTCCTGAAGACGAACCGATTCCGAGGCGAGCTGATCGATCTGCGGCGTTTTCAGAGCGGGGTTCCCGTGACAGGAGAGATCGCCATACCCTTGATCGTCAGTGATGACGATGACGACATTCGGCTTATCCGCTGCGGTCGCGGATATGAAGGAGGTCAGAAGGAGGAGAATGGTTGAACCAAGTAAATGGAGGCTGCGTCGTTTCATAAATGGATCAACACAGTAAGCGAAGAATCGACTTCGAGACAAGAGGACTTTCGTAAAAGAACAGAGGAATTCTGGAAAGATACTTGACCGTCCGCCAGTCATTTTAGTAATCTTTTGGAGGGTTCCGGTGCTTTGAGTAAGAACCGGAAGTGGCTTGTGAAAATTTACCCATCAACATTCTATGAAAAATTTACTGAAAAAACTCAAGCAGAGTAAAAGACGAAAGGGCTTCACCCTCGTTGAGCTGCTGGTGGTGATCGTGATTATCGCCATTCTTCTTTCCATTCTTATCGCCAGTCTTGGTAAGATCATGACGGTGGCCGAAGCGACGAAAGGTATGGCCAACATGAAACAAATGGTGGGCGCCACTTTGACCTGGGGCGCCGATCACGGCGGCAGGATTCCTTCCCCGGAGTATCCCGGTGGAATCGAGGTACCGGTTGGAACTACCGAAGAAGAATTTTATCCGGAATACTGGGATCTCCTCGAAGGGTCAGGGAAATGGCTGGACGGTGTCGTTTTTGCCGAACTCTATCTTGCGGAGCAGGATTTCCGTGCGGCCTCGGATGAGGATGGGAAATACAAGACTTCAGGATACACGATTGATGACGAAGGATCCCATTTGAAAGGAACCGCTTTTGAGAGTGGTCAGTCGGTGAAAAAGGATCCGACCTTGGAAGACTGGCATTTGCATAGCTATGCGATGAACAAAAATCTTCAGTATGACCGCATTCACGAGACCAGTGGTTCTACGGACCCTTTTTTGACTGAGAAGACGATGTCGAATCTGATCCATGCTCCCAGCGCGATGCTTTACATCGATTGCAGCGAGGTGAACATCGTTGATTTCCAGGACCGTGAGAAGATCGTTGAAACGATCAATCTCCGCTGGGATGGCGGGAAAGGGATTGCTGGATTTCTGGACGGTCACGTTGACCGCTTGCGTGAAGAAGACATTCCTGATGAGAATCCAGAGCAAGATCTGGAATCCAGTCGTTTCTGGCGCGGAGTAGATTCTAAGAATCGCTAGGGTAGCAGGGCCGGGGTTTTCCCGACTTCTTCCAGTTTTGCAGTTTTGTTTGTCCGGAGTTTATTCTCCGGACGAATGTTCACGGGCTGCCTCAATGGCAAAGGTGCACGCTTCCAGGCAGATAAACGGAATCCGGTTTCTGATCGGTGCGATCCGGCTGAACGCGCACTGGTCATCAATGGGCCAAGATATTTTCTTAAGGCAACCGGCGGCGCATACATCCCGCATGATTTTGTTCGCCTGCTGGTCGGTGATATTCCCTGCGTCTTCGTTCATTCCTGACTGACGTTCCAATGTTTCCCGAAGAGGGATCGGAGTTGATTCCTCTGCGTGGTAGGAGATCCAGGTCGCAAAGGCTGCCGGATAAATGACATCGAGGGCCTGGAGGAAAGCACCTGCGTCAGGGCGGGATATGACCCAGCCACATGGCAAAGTCGGTGCGGATCGAAGAGGACGATATTCCCCGGAATCTGTCATTTTCACGGTTTCTTCGAGATCTGCATTCGATTTCAGATCGCGAAGCCCACCACTGACTGGGCAGTCCATTTTGTGATGGGCAATGAACGCGCCGTCTGCATTTCTCGCCAGAGTCAATTGGCCCAGACGGATTTTGAGATCAGGAGCAACAGTGGCTTCCAGTTTTTCAGAGAGTGACATCATGGTGATTAATCGTTCCGGTAATGTTCATCAAAATAGGCGACCTGGTCAATAATGACTCTGGCCATTGATGGGTCTGTTCCGATTGCGTTTGAATATTGCAGGGTGCGTTTGCCGAAGAGGTAAACGTTTTTTCGATCGGATGAAAGTTTTTCAATGCCCAGCATTTTCGGAATATCTTCGTAGCTGTGGAGACCGTCCGAGATGAAAAAGGGGAGGGCAATCACGTGTCGTGAAGTAACGATACTTTCCCAATCTGAAATGAACGGGGCCTCTTCCATGTAGGCATTCGTGATCTCCGCAAAACCTGGATCCAGCAATTGAAGTGCCCGGACCTGCTGCTTGATGGATGCCGTTGAAGATTTGTTTTTCGGAGTCCCGTGTCCGATTATAATTAGAGCGGTATCATTCAGGGGAATCTCATCCGGACGGAGGGCGAGCGCCCGTGCCAGAAGCAAATCTGTCATCGAGGGATGAATTCCCACAGGATCGCAATAATGAAGGTACTTCGAATTTCTTTCGCTGGTCCTTTCGGACAGCTCCATTTCCCGGGGAATAATCTGACGGGTAAAATAACCTTCACTGATAAAATTGGGAACCACATAGATTTCGTCCTGCTCGATCATCGGGGCAACCTGCCGAAAGGAGGGTTCTTCTTTCCAGAAAGCGCAATGTACGGCGCCAAAGATCCCGGTTTCGCGAATTGAGCGCGCCTGCAGTTTCGTGGGAGCCGACGAATCTGCATTTTCCGTCGACCCATGGGCGAGGATAAGCAGCGCGCTGTCTGGTTTGTTCAACTGCATTCTTAAAGTAGCAAAAATGACAATCGTCAGGGAATTGCGAAATTCCACAATTTTCGATTGCTTAAAAGTTAACAATAATTAATATTAAATAACACAAACACGATATTTTTCGACAATTGAGTTGAAATACCAATGAATAACTTTCGCCGGATTGCGGCGCTGCTCTTGATCGGGATGTTTCCGGTTCATTTTTCGGCTGCCGATCAAAAGATCTCCCTTCCCGGGGCGGGAATGGCTGCCTTGAACGCAGTTGCGGATCAGAGTTTACCGGGAAAAGAGATCGAAATCCTGGGAATGGTTGGGTTTTACGGGGATCCGGATCCGGCGCAATGGCTGGTCCTGACCCAAAAAGTGGACAGCAAGGGCCCCTTGTTGGAATTGGTTGTTCGCGATAACAAAGTCCTCGCGAAGCGAAAGGTTCGAAAAAATGGATCGATGGACATTCCTTCGATCCCGATTCAGCTTTCAAAAATTAAAATTAATTCTGTCGCCGCACGCGGTATTGCTGAAGAACTGGCAAAGAAGAGTCAGATCGATTTTGAGACGATACATTATCAACTTCGTTGCCGGGATGAGGGGAATGAGCCGGTGTGGAATTTGAATCTGATCGATCAGAATCAGGTCTCTGTGGGGGTGCACTACATCTCCGCTCTCACCGGGAAAATTCTCCGGAGTGTTTGGCATTTAGAAAGCCCGGAACAAAATCTCTCTCAAGTCGTTTCTGAAAATTTCGACGGTCGACGGGTCAGAATGGTTCGTCCCATTGAGAGGAAGCCGGAGTTGTAAAAACAGGAGTAGCCCTCAAACAAACGGACCTGTCACTACCAGGGTCAAGCCGTTCGACTGAAGGTTCACAAACATCGTCGACCCGTCGGGGCTGAAACAGGCACCGGCGAATTCCGATTTTGATTTTCCTGCGTAGCGTCCAAAGGTGAAAAAGTCGCCTTCCTTGCTGACACCTCGCATGTGCGCTCCGGCGGTATCTTCACAGATATACAAGTGACCTGAAGGGGAAATGGTGATGTTATCACCGTTCTTGAGCAGGTCGGTATTGTTGGGTTCCAGATAAAGTTCCACTTCGCCGTCTGCTCCGTTCTCGCCGGGAAAATACCGGAAGATTTGACCCGAGCGGTTTTTCCCGCCGTCAGTGCAGGCCCAGTAAATGGAAGAATCACCGACTTGCTCGACACTGCCATACCACATGCCCTCACCTCGGGAAAAAATTGCAGCACCCTTTTCAATGGCTTGAAATCGAAGGGTATCATCGGGAGATTCCACATCGTCGAGGTCTACCCATTCAGTCGCGATTCTTTGACCAATAGGAAATGGTCCACCCTTGCCACCCGGCCAGTTGCGGGTATCGAGCGCTTTATCCGATTTGATTTTTAAAGCCTGAAGCGTCCCTCCTGCGAGTGGATTTTTCCGTTCTTTCGGAAGCATCCGGTAAATCACTCCATCGTTGCGGTCCTCCGTTTGATAAATGATGTCGGTGTCGGGATCAACGGCGATCGCTTCATGGCGGAAGCGACCCATCGCTTTGATTGGCTCGGGTTTTGCCAATCCGGGTTCTGCACTTGCCGGAACGTCGAAACAGTAGCCGTGGACTTGTCCCCATTTGCTGGTCATATCGGCCGGCTCTTCACAGGTGATCCAGCTGTTCCATGGAGTGGGGCCGCCGGCGCAGTTTCGGTCGGTTCCAGTCAGACTCAGAAACTCCTTTTCGACTTTTCCAGTCTTCGTGTTGTAGACAATGTTGGATGTACCACCGAGAAAGGGCTGGGCATTGAAGCGACCGGGATCGTAGCTCATCGATGCATCAAATCCTTCCGGGAGGCGAGTGTTGTTTTCAAAAGGGCCTTTCTGAAAATAGGAATGTCCGATCTCATGATTTCGAATGAGCACGAGTCGATCATTATCGATAGCAAATGCGGCCATTCCGTCCGGCTGGCCCGGCACTTTGTATCCGTCGTCCATCGGATCTTCGAATGTGGAGATGACCTTGTAGGAAAACCCTTTCGGAAGATCGAGAATTTCTTTGGGATCAGGGATTAACTCACCGTAGGAGAATCCCTCTTTCCCCGAAGCGTCTGCAGCAGAAAGATAACGGTTCAATCCAAGGAATCCTGCAGAGACTCCTGCGGACTGAGTGAGAAATGTTCGGCGAGATGATTTCATGGTTCGGCGAAAACTTAGCAGGGCGAATCCGATTCGTCTTGTGGGAAATGATGACGATATCGTGTCAAAAAATTGTAATGCGAGGGCTTGCCTGCTCGGATCTGCTTTGCAATGCTACACCCTCAAACATTCTAAAAATATGAAACTTGAAACACTCTGTCTCCACGGCGGTCAGGCCCCTGACCCCACGACCAACGCCCGTGCCGTACCCATTTACCGTTCTGCTTCGTTTGTTTTCAATTCCACCGAACACGCGGCCGATCTTTTTGCCCTGAAAGAGCTCGGCAATATTTATACGCGGCTCATGAATCCGACGACGGATGTGCTGGAAAAGCGAATCGCCCTGCTGGAAGGCGCCCACGAAATGGCGGGATTGGGAGTAGCCTCTGGAACTTCGGCCGTGTTTTATTCCATCATCAATCTGGCTCAGGCGGGCGATAATATCGTATCGGCGAGGAATCTTTACGGAGGCTCTTATACTCAGTTTAACGACATTCTCCCGGCACTCGGAATCGAAGTGAAGTTTGTGGATTCAAATAACCCTGAAGAATTCGCCGCTGCAATCGATGATAAAACCCGGGCGCTCTTTTGCGAAACAGTTTCCAATCCGGCCTGTGAGATTACCGACATTGAAGCGGTCGCAGATATTGCCCACGACAATGGTCTTCCTCTGATCGTTGATTCCACCTTTTCCACTCCGTATCTGACCCGGCCGATTGAGCATGGCGCAGATATCGTGGTGCATTCACTGACGAAATGGCTCGGAGGACACGGAGCCGGTATCGGAGGAGTGGTGGTCGATTCCGGAAAATTTAACTGGGCCGCCGGGAAGCATCCTCTTTTCGATCAGCCGGATAATTCTTATCATGGTCTTCGTTGGGGGCATGATCTTCCGGATATGCTTGCTCCTCTCGCATACATTTTGAGAATGCGGACAGTCCCTCTTCGCAACCTCGGAGCCTGTATTGCACCGGATAACTCGTGGTTTCTCCTTCAGGGAGTTGAGACGCTTGCCCTGCGAATGGAGCGGCATTGTGAGAATGCTCTTGCTGTCGCAAAGTATCTCCAGAATCGTGATGATGTGGAGTGGGTGCGTTTCCCCGGCCTCGAAAGCTGTCTCTTATACACATCTCCGAGCCCACGAGACCGAGGCTGATCTCG
>CAJXQE010000404.1 GCA_913058215.1 uncultured Verrucomicrobiales bacterium | reverse complement strand
CTACACTATCCTCTTCGTCGGCAGCGTCAGATGTGTATAAGAGACAGGATCTGGGATGGGCTGACGTCAGTTGTTTTGGAAGCACCTTTCACGAGACTCCAAATATCGATGCTCTGGCCGCATCGGGAATGAAATTCACCAGTGGGTATGCTGCGGCGTCGATCTGCTCTCCCACCCGGGCGAGCATAATGACGGGACGGCATCCTGCGCGTGTCGATATCACCGATTGGATTCCGGGAAACAGTGTCGCCAAAGGAGGGAAGTTTAAGTTCCAGCACCTCGACGATCGCAACAATCTCGCCCTCGAAGAGACGACCATTGCGGAAGCTTTGAAAGCTCATCAGTATTCCACCTTTTTTGCCGGTAAATGGCATCTCGGTGGAAAAGGCTTCTGGCCTGATGATCAGGGATTCGACATCAATGTGGGAGGTCATGATCGAGGCTCACCTCCCGGAGGCTATTACGCTCCCTGGAAAAACCCGGCGCTGGAAGCGAAAGAGAAGGGGGAATACCTCACGGAGCGCCTGACTCAGGAGTCGGTTGATTTTATGAAGGCGCAGAAAAAAGAGCAACCCTTCCTGCTCTACCTTTCCTACTACAACGTTCACACGCCCATCCAGCCGTACAAGAAACGTATCGACCACTACCTGGAAAAGGCGAAGGCAAGTTTCGAAGGGGAAACTCCCCGCATCGAAGAACGGGATGCCGCGTCACGTGGACGACAGGACAATCCGGAATTCGCGTCCATGGTGGCGGCGGTCGACGACAGCGTCGGAGAGATCCTCAAAGCGCTCGAAGAATTGAAACTGGCGGACAACACGGTGGTGATCTTTTTCTCTGACAATGGCGGGCTTTGCACTCTCCCCGCAAAACGAAATGTAGGCCCGACCTGCAATCTGCCGCTTCGCTCAGGAAAAGGGTGGCTCTACGAAGGCGGAATTCGTGAGGCAACCATCGTTCGTGCGCCTGGAGTCACGGAAGCCGGATCGGTTTGTGATGAGCCGATCATGAGCACTGACTTTTTCCCGACGATGTTGGATCTCGCCGGATTTCCCCTGATGCCTGAGAAACACGAGGACGGTATCAGTTTGGTTCCCTTGTTGAAAGGGAAGGGGCTTTCGGAAAAAGATCAGGATAGGGATCTTGTCTGGCATTATCCGCACTATCATGGTTCGGGTTGGACGCCGGGGGCTGCGGTCAGATCAGGAGATTGGAAGTTGATTGAATTCTGGGAGCACGATGAAGTGGAGTTGTATGATCTTTCCAAAGATCCCGGTGAGCAGGATGATCTCAGTGAACAGAATCCTGAAATTGTGACGAAGCTACAGAAGCAGATCAAAAGTTGGCAGAAGAATGTCGGAGCAAAGATGCCGGCGCTGAATCCAGATTTTCCGAAAAACTGAAGAAGGTCGGATAACGAGACTGTCTTTCAGTGATGCACATTCGACCACAGCCAAAGTGTCGGAGTTTTCCTTAAGATTGCGAAGTCAGTACTGTAGGGCGATGCGCTCCGCTCGCCTTTTCTAGTTACCCGCACTGCGGGGTGAAACATTTCGATGGTTTTCCAAGGTCAGATCCAAGGGGGTAATCGAGCTGCTGGCGCAGTGGGATTTCAAAGTCAGGCGGAGCGCCCGACCTACAGTGCGTGGTCGATAGTTTGCTACGCGATTTTGTCCTTGTTTAGGATCTGAAATTCTTTGAAAGATTTCGCTGCTTAATCACGGCTTTTTCACAAGTTATTCACAATTGTGAATAAGCCAAGCCTTGGCAAATCCGCCTTTTTCACAAGTTATTCACATTGTGCAGTAAGAACGTGAGTTCTTCGCCTCAGCTTTGACAGCCTGGGCACCAGCAAGTTGTCCTGCCTCGGAGATCCGCACGATACAGTGGATCATTGCAATTCGGACAGTGCCCTCCGTTCTTCCAGCGATGATTGAACAGCCAGGAATTGGGCGGTTTTTTCCAATCCGTACCGATGACTCGAATGGCATCACGCGAAACTTTTCGGATGATTTTCCAAATATCAGGCAATCGCGAATCCGGAATTTCCCCGCTGCGGGTGTCCGGGGCAATTTTTAGCTGCCAGCAGATTTCGTCCGCCATCCAGTTACCGATGCCGGGGAATCCGCGTTGATCCAGCAACAAGGTTTTGAGCGGTGTCTTGGGAAAACGGCGTAGGAAAGTTTCGAAATACTTTTTGGTGAATTCCGAATCCGTGGTTTGCGGAGGAAGTTCCTGCCACCATGCCGGAGGGGTTTCGTCTCCTGTAATATCCAGTGACAGTTTCCCGAACATTCTTGGATCGGTGAAAATCAGCCGGGTGTCTTCGAGGTCGAGAACGAGATGATCGTGTTTCTCCCGTTTGTAGTCTTCTTGAGGCGCGGTGTGCAATTTCCCCGTCATGCCGAGGTGCAATCCCAGCCAGTGCCCGCAGCTGAATTGAAACATCATCCGCTTTCCGTGAGCAAAACTGTTCACAAACTGCGTCCCCTTCAGTTTCCTTTGGATCCCAATCGCAGAGGTATCACGAAAAATTCGAGCCCTGGGATTCACATGAACCTTTTCGACCGTTTGCTGAAGCCCCGGATTCCAACGTTTCCGGTAGTATTCGACCTCAGCAAGCTCCGGCATTTTCAATAGGGGGAGTTAATGGATTCCCCGTTCGGAGGATTCGACAAATTCGATCAGCACATCGACCTCGGGGCAGCGGCTCTCCAGGGCTTTCAGTTCCGCGAGAGCATCTGTTTTATTGAGTTTGCTCCGAAACAGAATCCGGTGCGCTTTTTTGACATCGGCGATGGATTCGTCGGAAAAGCCGCGTCGCTTCAAACCTACGGAATTGATGGCGCGAACCTTTGCGGGATTGCCGTCGACAATCATGAAGGGCGGGATGTCCTGAACAATTTTCGCACAGCCCCCGATCATGGCGTGGGCGCCAATCTGGCAAAACTGATGCACCGCTGACAGCCCGCCGATGATGGCATAGTCGCCGACGGTGACATGTCCGCCGAGGGTTCCATTGTTGGAAAAAATAACGTGATCACCGACGATGCAGTCGTGACCGATGTGGGTGTAGGCGAGAAAGTTTCCGTGACTCCCCACGATGGTGATGTCTTCGGGAAGGCTCCCGCGATTGACCGTGCAAAACTCGCGGAAGTTGTTTCCGTTTCCGATCTTCAAGTAAGTTGGCTCGGCGGAGTATTTCAGATCCTGGGTCCGCTGACCGATCGAAGCATAGGCGTAAAAGCGATTGTCCGATCCGATCTCAGTCGGGCCGTCCATCGTTACATGGTTTTGCAGCCAGCAGCCGTCGCCAAGTTTCACGCCCGCATAGATGACGCAATACGGGCCGATCTGAACGTTTTCGCCCAGTTCGGCCTTTGGATCGACAATTGCCGTTGGATGAATTTCCGTTCCCATGGTTTCGCGAAAGAATCGCTCACCTAGTCCATCACCGCAAACTTCAATTCCGCTTCAGAAACGGTCTTGTCGTTGACGATACAGCGGCATTTCGCGAAGGCGATGTTGCGTCGCATCTTGAGAAGCTCAGCCTCGATGAAAAGGGTATCGCCCGGCAGAACCGGTTTGCGGAATTTTACGGAATCAGCGCTGAGAAAGTAGCCGATCTTGCCCTGATTCTCCGGCGGTCGTAGCACCACGATGCTCGCAACCTGGGCCATCGCTTCGAGCTGAAGCACACCCGGCATAATCGGGTGACCCGGAAAGTGTCCCTGGAAATACGGTTCGTTGATCGTGACCTGTTTCACTCCGGTGCACTTCGTTTCGCCATCGAAACCGACGACGCGGTCGACCATCAGGAAAGGATAACGATGAGGCAGCACTTTCTGCACTTCCACATTGTCCATCACGCCTTCCCCGGTCGGAATGTTCACGCTCGGAACCATCGCACGGGTCCGCTGATAGATATCGACCAGCTTCTTCGCCATTTCTGTATTCGGTCCGTGACCGGGTTTCACAGCGATGACGTGTCCCATGATTCGTTTTCCGCCGAGCATGAGATCACCGATCATGTCGAGAATCTTGTGGCGGGCGAATTCCTCTTTGAAACGCATTTCCTCTTTGCTCATCACCGAGTCGCCTTTGACGACGATCGCGTTTTCGAGGCTGCCGCCTTTGATGAGTCCTTTTTCGAGAAGCGGCTCGACGTCTTCGTAAAATACGAAAGTCCGCGCCGCTGCGATTTCGTTTTCGTAATTTTCGGGAGTCACTTCCACCGAGAAAAACTGAGTCATGCGTCCGTCCGGCCCGACCTGGGTGCAGGAGATGCGGAAGGATTTGTCGGGCACGATGGTGATGAGCGAGCCGCCCTTGGTTTCCAAATGAATGGGCTCACGGATTTCAAACACGCTGAGATTGGCATCCTGCTCCTCGATGCCTGCTTGTTTGATGCAGTCGACAAAAGGCTTGGCCGAACCGTCACCGATCGGTGGCTCGTTGGCGTCCATCTCGATGATGGCATTGTCGACGCCCATGCCGCAGAGTGCGGAAATGACGTGTTCAACCGTATGCACCTTCACCGATCCTTCGGCAAGAGTGGTGGACCGCTCGACGGTTTGAACCTTAGAGACATGTGCGTCGATGAAAGGCTGGTCATCCAGATCGATGCGACGGAATTTGATCCCGTAATCAACCGGAGCCGGTTTCATGGTCAGGGTGACCTGCTCGCCGGTATGGAGAGAGGTTCCCGTCAAGGTAGCCGCCGAGGCGAGAGTCTTTTGCTTGGGTGCCGACATAATCGAAAAAGGCTTGGTTTTTGGACCGCCAACCTCTAGCTCATTTTTTCGGATCAGGCAAAAGACAATCTTGTTCAGTTTTAAGCAGTCGAGTGGTCCGGATTTTATCGAAGATTGGCATCTTCTTCTACCCGCTCTGCAGCAGAACTTGCCAAAGTTCTTCCGATTGCAGGTTTGGTCCTCAAAATCTATTCTGTCATTGTCCGCAAGAGTAAGCGGATCCTGCAGATATCGACCTGCGACTCTACAACCCGGAATTCGAGATCATCGAGGATAAGGACGAGTTTGCTCTCGTCGATAAACCTCCGTATCTCAGCGTTCCCCGCCAGCGGTGGGGAATCAAAGAAGAAGAGCGCAAAAGGAAAAAGACTGCCCCGGCGCGATAGCGCGCGCAGAAAAGCGAAGTCCTTAGCGCAGGACACGCCGACCGGCGGGTCAATTCAGGGACTTGCTACGCGGAAACCGATGCCGTTGTACTCGCGGTCAGGGCTGTCGTCGCCCCTGAGGGAAGAACGCAGGAAGCCCTCGGCGCCGCTCCATGAGCCGCCCCGCAGCCCACGATCCAAACCGCTGATTACCGCATCGTTCCACTCATTCACGTTCCCGCCCTGGTCAAAGGTCCCGTAGAAACTCCCACTCCCCTCGTAGGCGCCCCCATCCGTCAGGTAGTTCTGATTGGAATCGTAGCTTACGCTCTGCGTTACCGAGTAATCGCCTCCGTTCCTAATGTTCGCGTGATTCGCCAAAGGTGACGGACCGATGTCATTGCCTGGGATCGTGTTGCTCCCCGTCGGGTACTCCCAGTAGCTGTCCGTATCCCCGCTCTGGCCCGAAGGCTGGTGATAGGCCGCCTTATACCATTCGTCCTCGCTCGGGATCCAGTATTTCGCTGCCCAGACACGTTCAATACCCACGCCACTCGTCGCCCCGTCCAGGGTGTAGGCTCCCCGCTCCGTCGTGCTCGCGTCCTGCGCTCCGCTCGGTCGCCCGTTATGCAGCCAGTTACAGAAACGCGCACAGTCAAACCAGTTTACGTAGGTCACAGGCTTCTTCCTGCTCCCAATCACCGAATACGTATAACTCCCGTCAGCACCGCTACGCTCAATCCCCGCAATGTTCAGGATGGTCGCCATGCTCGTGTTGTAGAGCGCATAGGTATCCGTCGCCGCCACCGCGTTCAGAAACGCCGTATACTCCTCCAGGCTCACCTCATATTTCCCTATCTGGAATTCATAGGGCACCGCTCCGTAGACACTCGCTTCGCTCGTGTTGCCGGCGTCAGTCACATTCCCCGCATTCCCCACCGGCACCATCTCGATAAACGGGACTGGTTCCGGCATAGGACGACGCGCTACCGCCAACTGCCTCTTCAATTTCTGTCTCTTATACACATCTCCGAGCCCACGAGACCGAGGCTGATCTC
>CAJXQE010000403.1 GCA_913058215.1 uncultured Verrucomicrobiales bacterium | reverse complement strand
AGATCAGCCTCGGTCTCGTGGGCTCGGAGATGTGTATAAGAGACAGGAAATCGGGGCAGACATAATTTTTAAAGCCACCAATGTTGACGGCGTCTATGACAAAGACCCCAACAAACATGATGATGCGGTGCGTTATGATTCTCTCACTTACAATGAGGCCCTTTCGAAAAACCTACGCGTCATGGATGGAACGGCCTTCACGCTTTGTGAAGATAACAACATTCCCATCGTTGTTTTTGACATGATGAAAGAAGGAAATATTCGTAAAGCTTTGACTGGCGAAGACATTGGCACAGTGGTTACTTCCTGATAGCATTTTTATTCTCAACAAACTCACACTGCCTTACTTATGGACACGGAAACTTTTTTGCTGGAAACCGAAGACCACATGCAGAAAGCCTCGGAATTCGTATCTCAAGAGATGTCTACAATCCGGACAGGAAAAGCGAGCCCTGCACTCGTCGAGAATATCAGTGTCAGGGTGGAAGCTTACGGCTCAAGTATGCCAATGAAGCAGATCGCCTTGATCACCACTCCTGAGCCTCGACTGCTGACAGTTCAGCCTCATGATCCATCGATCATGGCGGATGTGGAACGGGCAATCAAAGAATCGAAGCTGGGAATCACTCCGGCCTCCGACGGTCGCCTGATTCGGCTTCCCATTCCTGAGCTTTCCGAAGAACGTCGTAAGGATCTTGTTAAACTGATCCGTGACATGGCGGAACAGGGCCGGGTCCGTGTTCGAAGTGCCCGTAAGGATGGAATGGATCAGTTGAAGACAGCTTTGAAATCAAGCGGAGTCACCGAAGATACCTTCCACGATATGGAGAAGGAAGTTCAGAGTCTCACGGACAAGTATGTGAAGTCGATCGACGATCATCTTACTGCCAAGGAAGAGGACGTCATGACCGTCTAGGTCTGCCGGTTTACACTCCATCTCCAACAATCCCTATGGAAGCCCGATCCCTTCTGGATCTGAGCCAAACCGATCACGCCGATCTGTTTTCGGATGATCAGCCGGTATGGTCTGCTCTTCCGCAAATTAAGGATTACCTGAAAGCGAAACTTGCCCGCGTCGAAGGCAGTTTGCTTCGCGGCGACATCGATGAACGCGCCCTTATCGGCGAACAGGTTTTCATCGCTGCGGATGCGATCGTTGAAGCAAATGCGGTGATCAAAGGACCTGCCTGGATTGGTGCGGGAACCGTAGTTCGAAGCGGCGCCTATGTCCGGGAAAACGTGATCGTCGGAGACGGCTGTGTGCTTGGAAATTCCTCTGAGTTCAAAAACTGTCTACTCTTCAATTCCTGTGAAGTGCCACATTTCAACTATGTCGGAGACTCCATCCTTGGATACAAGGGGCATCTCGGAGCCGGAGTAATTTGTTCCAATGTTCGACTCGACCGCAAAAGCATCCGGCTGCGTGACACAGACGGAAGTCGAATTGATACCGGCCTCCGGAAATTTGGCGCCATCGTAGGTGACGGGACTGAAGTGGGTTGCAACAGCGTTCTCAGTCCGGGAACCATACTGGGGCGAGACTGTATTATTTATCCCTGCACCCACTGGAGCGGTGTTCTTGCTGAAAAACAAATCGTCAAGAACACCCAGTCGCTGGAATCAGTTCCGCGGGAAAAAAAGTAGCCGCGAGCGAGTTCTCTTCCGCTGGTACCTCAGCAGAATTTCTCCCTCACATTCGTTTCTTTTTTGCTCGTACCGAAGTTTATTCGACCGAGAAATCGCGCGACTCTTTCATCTCACCATTGAGGGAGATATCGACGCGGTATTTTCCTTTCGGCCACATCTGATCGTTGGAAAGATTGAATGTGAGAACACCGCTTCCGTGTTCGATATCGAAATTTTGAAGCGGATGATTTTTGGGAACATCGCCTTCCACATCTACAGCGATCCATTGCGCGGAAGTCACGCTGGAATCCGGAGCATTCGCCAGTTGGACTTTCAAATAAATGGTATCCTTCTGACCGAATACCGTTGAAGGCTGAGTGCCTGCATCATCTTTCGTCAGTTTCGCATCCGAAATATTCGCTGTCGAAACATTAAACGAGCAGGACGAGAGAACCGTCATTGCCGCTGCAATAACGAGTATGGGAAGAAGTTTCAGATAGTTTTTCATGGTTATTTTTGGTGTTTTCGTTACTTCACTCGAATGAGTGGAAATCTGGAAATGGAACTCGGTTTCACCGTTGTGGGGTGCTGAACGCCTTCGGATAATTCTTTCACTCTCTCAGCGACATAAGTGTCGAGTTCCCGCAGTTGGATGACTCCGTCCTGAATAAAATCCGCTTTACCGCTGAGACCTTCGATCAGTGCCAGGGTAAAAGCTCCATGCCCCCAGTCATCGTGTTCAACGCTTTCCTCACCCTCCGTGGAAGCCGCCATCACGACCACTCCGTTTTCATCGCTGGTCAATTCCCGGATCGCCTCCGACGCATCCGCAACTTTTTCCTTGTTTCCGCGGGTATTGAATTTGTAAAGATTATCCCCGAGTTGCCCACTGTGACAGGTATCGAGAAACATCAGAGTTTTTGAAGGAAGATTCCCCAACACATCCGCAAAATCGCCCCAGGCCACACCGGTTCGGCGGAGAGATTTAAAATCGCCATCCCAGGGAACCAGGTAGTAATTATTTCCTTCATTCATCCCGTGAGCAGCGAGGAACAAAATGATGACATCTTTCTGCGTGGCGTTCGTCTGCAACCATTCCAGCCCTTCGAGAATTCCATCGCGGCTGGCGTCTTCGTCCACGAGAAGTTTGATCTCCGTCTTATTGAAGAGTTTGCCTTTCTGGGCTTCAAATAAACTGGAAATTGCTTTCGCATCATCATCACAAAACGACAATGTCAGATCCGAATTCTGATACTCGGAAACGCCGACACTGAGGAGATAAAGGTTCGGCATCATTTCGGGAGGCAGTTGCTCCTCTTCGGCTTTGGCATCGGGCGCGGCCACCTCTGAGGATTTATTCATTCCCGCAGCCCGAAAGTTCAGAACCCGCGCTTCGCTCGTAAAACCGGATGCCTCGTTCTTTGCAAAAATGGCCAGTCGATTTTCACCGGGAAGTAAATCAAGGGTATGTTCCAACTGAAAAGAGTTTCCTTCTACATCGTAAAAAGTTTTCACTGCCTTTCCGTTCAAAAGGACCTTGGCTTCGGTCAATGGCGTCCCTTTCGATTCAATTCGTGTCTTCAAGGTGACTTGACTCTCCTGCGTATCCCCCCGGGACTGAGCCGGTAGAATCCAGGAAACTTCGGGGGGCAACATCGTAGTCAGATCCACTTTCGCTTCCGGAGTTTTCTGATTCCCTCCTGCACCTGCGAGCAAGCCTTCCTGAACACTTCCGCGGGAAACGGTTTCCTGAACGATTTCAGGCTTATAAAATTGATCCCGAAAAACATAGCTTGGATAAAATTCCGAAAGTTGATCTGCCGGTTTATTGAGATGCCAGCCGATAAATTTCTCCCCACCCGGAGAAGCATCATAGTGTCCGCTTGGAGTCCAACAAACCCACTCACCATCCCGCGAAACAAAGAGGCTCGCCAGCTTGGCTCCTGTCTTGAGATTCCACAAATGAAGAGCCTGATCCCCTGAAACCGTGGCGAGATACTGACCGTCCGGTGAAGGAGCCACCCCGAAGGTCGCGCCAATCTGTTCGGGGAAATTCTGAACCAACTGCCCGTTCGGAGAGTAGACCCCCAGCAAAAATTGAGAACCCGAAACAACATTCCCGCTACTGGTCAAAGAGAAGGACCGGATCGAATCACCCTGAACCGGGGCGATTACACCACCGCTGGATACACTGAGCGTAAAATCCGGATTAAAAGTCAGTTGGCTTCCATTTTGATTCAAACTCGCCCTGACAAATTCATCAAACGCACCTGAGCTTTCGACCTCTTCCAGTTTCATCTTTGAAAAATCAAAGATTCGATGAAGTGGATTATCGAGGTCGGTATCGTGGCTGGAATCGGTGTAGTCGTTCCTGTTTCCGAAGGCGACCTTTACTCCTTTCGAGCTGTCTTTCGAAATGGCGACCGCCCACATGCTACTTCCCTGCCCTTCGATCCGCTGCACAATCTCGCCTGAATCACCCTCGGGTTTGAAGATCACGATATCGTTGTCGTCTCCTCCCACGCAGGCAACCGCCTGTCCTGAAGGATGCCAGGCGACCGATGCGGTGCCACTCTTCTGATCATCAAAGCGACAGACCCGTTTCCCTGTGGGAATCTCATAGATATCCACGGTGCAACCGCCCTGCTTCTGGTCCCTCGCCACGCCGACCGCGAGATGTGATCCATTGGGCGAGAACGCCATGCAATTCACTGCCTGACCCTGTGAAGAATCCAGCGCCATCAATTGAGTCCCATCCCCTCCCCACAGGTAAATCTCCCCATTCCTCGCCGCGCCCGCAATGTATTTTCCATCGAGGGAATACATGGCTCCGGCAATGGTTCCTGTATTGTTCCCCAAATCCCCCAGCCCTTGATAAAATCCGTTTGCCTGTTGTTGCCAGACAAAAGACTGGCCGTTCATATCCGTGGAGCAAAGAAGCGAGCGGTCCGCTGTCATACTTAACATTCCAATACCTGCGTTGTGACCTGCGAGATATACCGAATCGCTTACCACCAGAGGCTCCGGGCCGGAATGATTGTAGACCGCATCCATGGGCCAAATTCGAATCTGGCCTGCTCCATCTCCCGTGAAAAGAGTCTTACCATCCGGCGAAAACTTTGAGACCATCACTCCGGCAGCGTGCCCGCGAAGTAAGGCAACAATTTTTCCTTTCTGACGATCAATGATCCGAAGATCAAACATTGACGGTGTTTGCACCGATGTTCCTGTCGAAAATGAAAGGTATCGCCCATCCGGACTCATTCCGAATTTTGCGAGGGAGCCCTCAAAACTGTCCCCCTGCTGATGACGAAACACTTTATCAATCGTCCCTGTCTCAACATTCCAGACCCGAATCAGTTTATCGTCACAGCCGGTGATCAATTGAGATCCGTCCGGAGTGTATGTCACCTCCGTGACAAAGCCGGCATGCCCCTTCGCATCAATGGCAAGGCGGGGTTGGTTATCCTGGGCAGAAATTGCACAAACGGACAGCAGCGAACAGATAGAGTACAGCGGTAGACAAAGACGCATATTTCGATAGACGGTTTAAACCCCTATCTAATCAAAAAAAACAAGCTTTGCCAAGATTCGAGCTATTACGCAATCAAATCGTGAAAGACCTCCCCATGCACATCCGTGAGACGAAAGTCCCGTCCGGCATATCGATAGGTAAGTTTTTCATGATTAAAACCTAACAAGTGCAAAATCGTGGCGTGCAGGTCATGAACGTGCATTCGGTCCTCAACCGCCTTGAAGCCGAATTCATCTGACTTTCCATACTGATAGCCGGCTTTCACTCCGCCTCCCGCCATCCACATGGTGAATCCATGATGATTGTGATCGCGACCCAGTTTCGTATTGGCGGCATTCGCCCCCGGAGTCGGTAACTCCACAGTCGGCGTCCGGCCGAATTCCCCACCCCAGATCACGAGCGTATCATCGAGCATTCCCCGGAGTTTCAAATCCTGAAGCAAGGCTGCAATCGGTTGATCCGCTTCGGCTCCGAGTTTGCCATGATTTTTCTTAATCTCAGTATGACTATCCCAGGGTTGCCCCGCTCCGTGCCAAACCTGAACAAAACGCACGCCGCGTTCTACTAATCGCCGCGCGATCAGCATTTGGCGACCGTGCAAAGTCTTTCCGTAAAGTTCCTGAACAGATTCCGGCTCACGTTCCACGTTGAAAGCATCGCTTGCCTCAATTTGCATTTTGTATGCCAATTCCAGCGAGTGCACCCGGGCTTCCAATTCAGGGTCGTGCGCTTCGCCTTCCGCATCCTGGCGATTCATTTCCTGAATCAAATCCAATTGCTGCCGCTGCAGTTCCCGCGGCATCCGCTTGTTTTTGATATCGGGAATCAATTTGGAAATCAGGGTATTTTTCGTGTCAATGTGAGTTCCCTGATACGCACCCGGCAAAAATGCGGAACGCCAGTTTTGAGTTTCCACGATAGGGACTCCACCCGGACAAAGAGACACAAAGCCCGGCAGATTTTCATTCTCCGTTCCCAGGCCTGTCTCTTATACACATCTGACGCTGCCGACGAAGAGGATA
>CAJXQE010000402.1 GCA_913058215.1 uncultured Verrucomicrobiales bacterium | reverse complement strand
TGCGGATATCCACCCCCTGCTCCAGCAAATGCGTCGCGAAACTATGCCGCAGGGTATGGAAACTTCCGTTCTTCTGGATCTCGCACCGTTTAAAAGCGTCCCCGAACCGCCGTTGCAGTGATTTCTCGTGCAGATGAAAACGGGCAACGTGTTTGGTTCGCGGGTGAGCACAAAGCCTGTCAGCGGGAAATACCCAGTGCCAGGTCCAGAGAAACGCCTTGTCAGGATGTTTCCGGCGGTATGACGTCCGGACATGAACTTCTCCCTGCCCGGCAGCAGTGCGTTCCCGGTGTTTGATCTCTTCTAGCTTGAGATGCTCCTGCAGTCGCTTTTCCATTTTCACAGGAAGCGGCACAGTCCGGTGTTTGCCCCCTTTCCCTTCGTGGACGTATATAATCCCACGGGACAAGTCGATGTCCTTTACCCGAAGACGAAGGACTTCGATTTGCCGCATACCGGTGCCGTAAGCTAACTCTGAAATCAGTTTCCAGGGATCGGCGAGCGCGTCGATAATTCTCCTGACTTCAGATCGTGAAAATACGGTGGGCGGGCGCCGACGGCCACCGTTCCTGATGACGAATTTCAAGTCCAGCCTTTCCGCAATCCCATAGACATGGCGCGCCAGAAAAATTAGCGAATTCAGAGCCTGACGCTGGGTGGCAGGAGCGCTGTCCCGCTCAAGTGCAACATACTCGAGGTAGGCGTCGACGGAATCTGTGGTGAATGGTTTCACATCCTCCCGTAAGCGGCGCAATCGAAAGTAGGTATATTTTCGGATCCAGGAGAGGTAGGTTGTTTCAGTGGCAGCAGCGTGCCCACAGGTACGAATGGCATGCCGCGCTTTCTCGACGATTTCTTCAACGATGGCGTCTTCTCCTTCGACGGGTGTGCGGTCGCGTTGCCGGAGTTCTTCGTTCGGAAGTTGGAGATGCCTGAGCGGCACGACATCCCGCAATCGCGATGGGTGGTCGTCCTCCAGGGTTTCGGCCTGGTCTGCTAGGGCATCCCAATCAAACTCCACGGCCCAAACCGGAGTGTCTATGCTGCGGCACCAAAGTTCGACCGCAAACACTGCCTGACGAAACTGCCAGTCCTGGGGCTGTGACCGACAGACCCCCTCGAAAAAGGCGCGGGTGTTCTCTTCGGACTTCGCCCCTCCCCCCTCATGCCAACGGCTCACCCACCTCGCGATATGCGGACGTGCCACTTCACGAATCCGGGGATGAGCTACAATCCTCCGATGAAAATCGTCCCAATGAGTAGAGCGGGTTCCTTTCGGGCAAGGACAATGCCTGTTCATGAGAACATTTTTTCATATCTAAGTCCAAAAGCAAGAGAAAACTGTATTTATGAACAGCTTACTGGTCAAGCCAGGCTTCGAGCCCTCATATTTCAGTTCAATATACTGATATCAAATCGGGCCTGGATTCACTATCCGCATCCCTGTGTGCTGCCGCCGTCCACGCTCAAAGGAAAGGCGCTACATCTCCACCCGGCCTTCATCATACGCCTCGATGATGCGGGCGACGACGGGGTGCCGGACGACGTCCTGTGTGTCGAACTCGGTGAAGGCGATGCCTTCGACATTTCGCAAAAGAGTCATCGCTTCGAGCAATCCGGATTTGGTTTTCGGACGAAGATCAATCTGGGACGGATCGCCGGTGACAATGCACTTCGACTTCTCGCCGAGCCGGGTAAGGAACATCAGCATTTGCTCACGGCTCGCATTTTGCGCTTCGTCGAGAATCACACAGGCACGATTCAGAGTCCGGCCGCGCATGTAGGCGAGCGGAGCAATTTCGATGAGATTTTTCTCAGCAAACCTCTGCGCCTCGGCGGTATCCAGCATGTCGTTCAGCGCATCGTAAAGCGGTCGCAAATAGGGCAGCACCTTCTCCTCGAGGGCACCGGGAAGAAATCCGAGCGCCTCGCCGGCTTCGACGGCGGGACGGGTCAGCATGATCTTATCGATCTCACGATTCTTCAGAAGATCGAGGGCATATGCCATCGCGAGATAAGTCTTTCCCGTTCCGGCAGGACCGACTCCGAAGGTGACATCGTAAGTGGAAAGGTTGCGGAGATACTCCAACTGATTTTTCGTCCGCGGAGAAACCGCCGGCTTTGACCCGGAACCGAGTAGCCGAAACTCCAACAAGCCGGAGAGGCCATTTTTCCCTTTATCGACCAAATCCCCGGTCGCGGCATTCAAGGCATAGCGAACCGACTGCGGGGAAATTGCGGCGCCTTTTCTCCGGGCGTATTCAAGATCTTCGACAAGGGTTTCGGTTGCGGAAACGGCCTTCTCTTCGCCTTCGATCTTGAGCCAGGCATCCCGGGTGACCATAGAAACCCCGAAGCCTTTCTCGATCTCTTTCAGCAGGGAAAGATCATCCGCAAAAAGGCTGTGGAGAAAATGAGGGCTGTCGAACTCCAGAGTCGAGGAAGACATAACTAATAGGACTATACTAAAATGTCGGATTTGCCCCGACCGTCACGATCCGGGAAATGCAGGCCGGGAGTAGAGAGACCTTGAGAATTCACCAAGAGCACAGGCTCTTTTGGCCCCCTTCCTTCGTAGTTCATACTTCCAACTAGCGCCAACCGTAGGTGAGTCCCCAATCGAGAGAATTGGGGGCTTTTGAAAATTCGGGATCGTCCCCAAACTCGGCCTTCGCTTTTTTGGCTTCCGGCGAATTGGGATCATAATCGGCTATCACACGAACAAAGTAGGAAGCGGTTTTTTCGGGAAGCACCCGGGAACCAGCTTTACCGCCTTTGGCAAAAGATTCGAGACTGATGAGGACGCCTTTGCTGTTGAACACGTCCACTTTGACCGTTGCCCCGGGCCAGCTTGTTCCCGCCCAGAACCAGTATTCGTTCCCGCGAAAAAGCTGATGTTTCACGAGAAGCGCTTTCCCCGGATCCACTGTTCCGGACCAGTTGTCTTCGCGAACTTCGAATCCCTGCTCAACATATGGAGTTGCCGCTTCCAAAGCCAGTGAGATGGCTTCATTTACGAATCCATAAACGAGACCGGAAGCGGCCAGAAGGACAGCAGCGACGAGACAGACGGATCGCTTTTTAAGCCGTCTTGCTAAAGGATTCAGTGAAAATAACTGGGCCATACCTGGGTCAATTTGAGCTCGATTCTTCAGAATTGTTCGTTTTGCTCTTCTTAAAATAATACGATTCCAGCATTTCGCGACTGATCGTGTGCAATTGATTCACTGAGTCTTCGGAGATTTTGGTATTTTCCACAATAATCGCCTCCATTCTGGCGAGACCGGATATCAATAATTTCATTTCCTGACTTTCTTTCACCGGTCCTTCCATAGCGTTCAACATTTCACGGAAGTGAGCAATCAATCCCGGTTGATTCAACAATTCAGCTTTGTCTTCACTGAAGGACTCTGTGACAAATCCGGTGACCACATTCGTGCCCCGCAACCATCCGCCGAGACTGACAAGACTGGACAATTCGGCGTCGCGAAGTTGCTCCATTGTGTCCCGAACGGTTTGCTGGGTGCTGTCGAGTTCGTCTCTCACCTTCGCCCAGTCCCCCTCCCCTGCGGACTCAATAATACTCAGGCTGTGAGGGCGAACTGCGTCTGCAAGTCCCAGAGCTTCAGCTAGTTTCAGGGCTCTTCTTCCAATGTCCTGAATATCATCGGCACTCTTTGCCTGTACTGCGATGAAGCCCTCAGCAACCACACTGCCGAAGCCGAGCGCAAGAAACGCCCTCTCCCGGGAATCAGAAACCTCCTCCGGAAGCTGAACGCCGGAAATCCAGTTCGGCTCATCCAGCTTGTCGAGCACAGCGAAAATTTCCGCAGGAATCGGAACCACCACTTTGTCCACCAACTGCCCGGGAAAATTACTCAGATCAATTCTGTCGGGAGCATCATTTCCTTCGGCTGCGGCACTTCCATTCGCATCCTGAGCCAAAAGCGAAAATGCAGGAAGTGAAACAAAGAATGCAGTAAAGAATCGGGCAAGAGCCATAGGAAAAATATTCTGTATTGGAACGTAGTCGGGGACAAAAATATCGCAGATTTTTGAAAAGGTTCAATCAAGCAGACTATCCTGGGCCACTTTCCGCAATTTCCGGCAATATTCCCCGACGCGATGATCAAGCAACCAGTCCGGCGGCCGGGACAAGTCTTCGACGGCTTCCTTCAACAACAAGGGCACCCTCTCGATCGGCACTGAAGGAATCTCCTCCAGCTTTCCCGACTCATCAAAATGGATCCAGGGAACCGAATGCGCGAAATTTTTCTCCCCGAGCCGATCACGCGGCACCGGAAGTCCGGGAACGAGGTCCATTGAATTTACGACGCGGAAAAGCCGGTACGCTCGAAGCGACTCCGCCATCGCCTGATTCCCGATCTTGGGACTGCCAAAGGTGTAGACCGCATCCGGTCCCGCGACCATTCCAGCAATGGTCGCAAGTGCCCCGCCCAGGGAATGTCCCGTGAAAATCCACGGACGCGGCAATACCTCCAGTTCGGTGATCACTTTCGGCCAGAGCTTTTTGAAAAGCACATAGAACCCGGAGTGAACAAAGCACCCCTCCGCCTGATCCGGCATTCGAAACCGTTTCCAGCGATGGGGACGAAATATCGCGTTCATGATCCACTGCCGCGTCTTGCTGGTTCCCCGGAAACAAAGCACAGTGGCTTCCTTTCCCGATTCGTCTTTCCAGACAAAAATCGCGGCATGATTCCCCAGTTTGTGAACAGAATGGACCTCCCGGAAAGAAGTTCTGCCCTCCAGAATTTGCATTCTTTCCGGCCTTCCCTGAAATCGACGCCGGTTCTTCTCTATATGATTGGGAGTGTAGGCGAGACGGCAAAGTTCCGCGAGCCACCAGGCGGTGACGGGACAGAATTCGTCTCCCTTCTTCAAATCAAAAGGCGGCATCGACTCAACACCTCCGAAATAATCCGCTTCGGACCCGGGACGAAAAACCGAAGCCCACTCCGCAAACTGCCGTTTGAGACGGCGTTTGCTGAAAAACGTGAGCTTGCGATCTTCTTCCATCAAATCATTGCTTTTGAAACAGCGATATCGCCTCCGAAACAAACCGAAACGTCCGATCCAGATTCGCGCGGACGTTCGTGATAATCGCCGGCATATTCGAGGACGCCATCTCCTGCTTCTCGATACACCACTTGAAGCGGACTGATTTCCTGAGGACAACGGACCTGCTCCGGTTCCGCAGATCCCGGATCGAGATGAGGTAGATTCACCGACCAGAACTCTCCCGCAGCGAGTCGATTGTCTTTTACTCTTTCAAAAACGGAAGCGGCCCACTCAGCCGCCTTTTCCCAGGAATGTTCAACTCCGAAGCGGAAATACTGCGACATCGCCATTCCGTTGATCCCTGCGAAAGCGGCTTCACGAACCGCCGCCACCGTTCCCGAGATCACAAAATCGTGACGGCCCAGATTCCCCCCATGATTGATTCCAGCGAAGACCCAGTCCGGCTTTCGCGGCATCAGGTAATTCAACGCAACGCGGGTGCAATCTGCCGGTGTTCCGTGAACGGCATATCGGCGATCACCCTTCTCTTCGAATCGCAGGGGCTTATCAGTCGTAACCCGATGGCCGATCTGCGACATCTCCGATGCCGGAGCCACTACCCAGATTTCCTCGAAGAACGGCTTCATAGCCCGCTCCAGAGCAGCGAGCCCCTCTGCCTGAATTCCGTCGTCGTTGCTTAACAATGCGATCATAAATTGGAGTATTCGACCATCATTCGGCCATTCCGTTTTGTCTTCGGGAATCTTGCAGTTTCTGCATTTGGCAACTATGGCTTTGGCGTGAGTAAAAGTTCCGCTATCGAGTACTTCGACCGTTACGAAGAAATTATAAGAACGGAAGCCGTCTACGGAGAGAAACCTCTGAGGTGGGCCTATAAAACCGCCATCGGTCGATGCTTCCTGGAAACCGTGATCAAAAGAATCTGGTTTTCAAAACTCTATGGTGCCTGGGCTGACAGTGCCTCCTCCAAAAAAGAAGTCTCGTCATTCATTGAGAAATTTGATGTCGATGCATCGGAATTCCTCGAACCCGTCGAATCTTTCCAGACCTTTAATCAATTTTTCTTCCGGCGACTCAAGCCCGAAGCCCGCCCCGTATTTCCAGATTCAAATGCGGTATCGTTCCCTGCCGACGGCCGCCACTTTCTCATCGAGAATCTCTCTGCGGAAAGTC
>CAJXQE010000401.1 GCA_913058215.1 uncultured Verrucomicrobiales bacterium | reverse complement strand
GAGATCAGCCTCGGTCTCGTGGGCTCGGAGATGTGTATAAGAGACAGCCCTTATGTCACTGTCGATCCCACTATTTTATATAACGGTCAGGACCTTCCTTCCGAAACGGTTCGCACCGAATACTGGGCCAATGGTTTTCGGAATCCCTGGCGCTTTGATATCGATCCAGTCACTGGAGAAGTCTGGTGTGCTGATGTCGGACAGAATATGTGGGAGGAAATAAATGTGGTGACCGCCGGAGGAAATTACGGTTGGTCATTTCGCGAAGGGCTGCATGATGGACCGCGTGTCGGGGAAACTCCGGCCGGGTGGACGGGAGTCGATCCCATCTACGAATACGGTCACGGCAGTGGTGAATTCCAGGGGAACTCGGTGACCGGCGGTCTCGTCTACCGCGGATCGAGTTATCCTGAGCTTGAAGGCGCCTATTTGTTTTCGGATTTTGTCTCGGGAAATATCTGGGCTCTGCGACGTCCGGGCGGAGAAGTGGAAGTCGAGCGTATCGCCGGTGAAGGCGGGATCGTAGCTTTTGGAATCGACCCATCAACTGAGGATGTTTTGTTAGTCGATTACAACAACAACAGGCTCATGCGCCTCGCAACTGGATCGGACCTTCCCGGATCGTTTCCCCAGACCTTGAGCGAAACAGGGTTATTTTCTGATCTGACTGACCTTTCTCCTGCTCCGGGACTTCTTCCCTACGAACCAAATCTCCGCTTCTGGAGTGACTTCGCGGACAAAACTCGTTGGTTCATGATTCCGGACGGTGCCAGCCAGATGACCTGGTCAGCCGACGATGCCTGGACCTATCCCGATGGAATGCTCTGGGTAAAGCATTTCGATCTTGAACTGGAGCGGGGAAATCCTGCCACTTCACGACGCATTGAAACACGGGTCCTGGTGAAAAATGAAGCGGGAACCTACGGTGTCAGTTACCGTTGGAATGAGGATCAATCCGACGCGGCGCTGGTGGAAGACGGGGGCGATGATTTTGAGATCGAAGTAATTGAAGAGGGTGTGCCACGGATGCAGCAGTATCATGTCCCGAGTCGTGCCGAGTGCTCCGCCTGCCACACGCCTCAAGCCGGTCATGTCCTTTCGTTCAACACCCGTCAGTTGAATCAGGAATTCAGCATCGCCGGTTTTCCGGGGAATCAGCTGGATACCCTCACGGCTCACGGGTTCTTTGACAACACACCGGACGCCGGGGCAAGTCTTCCGCGTTTCTACCGACCTGATGAACCCGGAGCTACGCTGGAGCAAAAAGCGCGATCCTATCTTGCGGTGAATTGCTCCAACTGCCACATGGCGGGTGGCACGGCAGACGGCTCCTGGGATGGCCGGGCTCATCTAACACTCGAGCAAACTGGATTGATCAACGGAGCAGCGACAAACAATGGTGGTGACCCCGCGAATATGCTCATCGTTCCCGGAGACCAGGGCCACTCTATCGTCGCTAATCGCGTCGCCGAAACGAACGGTTTCAGCCGAATGCCTCCGATTGGAAGCAGCGAGTTGGATCAGGAAGCGATCACTCTCCTAACTGACTGGATCAATGATCTGGCAACACCTGCTCCGGCCAATCTGACGGCGACGGACGGTACGTCACCAACCCAGGTTGACCTCGCCTGGGAAGCTGCGCCGGATGCAGTGAGCTACGAAGTGTGGCGTTCTTCGAGTGATGATTCCGCAACGGCAGCATTGCTTGGAACGACTCCAAATCTGACTTTTTCAGATGCAAGCGGTAGCGCGATCCAGAACCTCTTCTACTGGGTGAAGTCAGTGACCGCCTCTGCCACCAGCGGCTTCAGTAATTCGGACAACGGTTTCCGATCAATGCCATTGGTGATGAATGTTACTGCAAGCATGGATACTCATTCGGACAGAATCGTGGTCTCCTGGTCAGGGCTCGGCGATGCGGGTAGCTACGATGTGTATCGTAGTCTGACGAACGACTTTGGAATTGCGTCTCTTTTAGGCAATGTAGTTCCCGTGAGTTTTGATGATCTCACGGCGGTGTCAGGAGCTACCTATTACTACTGGGTAATCGGACGGAACGATTATGGAACTGGCATACAGTCTGCGGTAGCTTCGGGAACGGAATCGCTGGCGACACCCGGGGCATTGACCGCCAGCGACGGTGACTTCGAAAACCGGGTCGCCATCACCTGGAATGTTGTCACTGACGCTGATGGCTATCGGATTTTTCGACACACTGCGAACGACTCCGGAGCGGCGGTGGAAATTCACAGCACGGCGGGGCTTTCTCATGACGACCTGACGGGAGAGTTGGACACGGTCTATTTCTACTGGGTTGAAGCATTCAACAGCGATGCCGACAGCCTTTTCAGTAATCCGGATCAGGGGCATCGGGAGGAAGCCACAGTGATTTCGCTTCCTGATTTGACCATAGGGAAAACTGCAGCTCAGCGCAAAGGTGATGGAATCTACAACGCAAGCGGAGCCGGTCAGAGCCATACGATCAAAACAAAGAAGCGTGCTGTGAAGTATCGGTCTCATCTTCAGAATGATGGTGAATCAGCGGAAGCATTTGGACTGAGAGGGAGAGGAAGGTCATCGAAATGGGACGTGAAGCATTATCGCGTCTCCGGGGGGCGGACAAATATCTCAGCCGCAGTGAGGCTGGGAACTTATGAATCGGGAGTGCTCGCTCCAGCGGAAAGCGTCCTCTATGAAATTCGGATAAAACCAAAATCAAGAACCCGAAACCGCAAACAAACCTTCCGAGCGTGGCTGCAGGGAAATTCCACGATTGATGAAACGGTGGATAGGGTCATGAGCATTACGAAGAACCGGCCGTAGGAGTTCCGGGTGTGGAGCATGACTTGTTCCCGGGGGCAAAATGGTCTCCACAGGAGTCACACCTGTCAATGTCAGGGCAATTCAGGATAATGAGAACCTTGATCCTAATCCTTATTTCGAGTCCTGTTTTCCTGTTCTTTTCCAGCTGCGAATCGACCAGCAACACGGCTTATGCAAACATGCCCAATCAAATTGACTGGAACAACCCCTACAAGTCGCCCTCTGCAGACGAGCTTTGAAATATAAACTAAGCACCCCCCTTTTCCCGATATGAATCGACTCCTGATATTGGTCCCGGCGCTGATGATTTTTGTGCTGTTTACTTCCTGTTCCTCAACGGCTCGTAAGACTCCTAATCGTTACAAAAAGTATACGATCTACGACACCGGGCAACTCTCGGGTCAGTGGGAGGTCCGTAATACTTCAAGGAATACAACAATCGCCTTCGACAGATAGCAGAAACACCGTCTTACCGCGCTGCGGCTGTTTTGGCGTCTGCTTTCTGGACCGGAGCATCGGCAACGTCACTCTTTGGCTGGACGCGCCAGAATCTCTGGCGTGAGTTGTCCCAGTCTTCGAGAAGGGCCTTGCCTTTACCGCTGTCGGTGAGCTCGACGTGACGTTCGATCAACTTCTTCAATTCCGACTCGTTGCTGCTTCCGGACTCGACCCGGATGATTTCCACCATTTCCGGATTGAAGAGTTTTTCGAAATGCTCGTCTTCGTCAAGAATGTAGGCGGCACCACCGCTCATTCCGGCTCCGAAGTTTTTACCGGCAGTTCCAAGAACGACGACGGTTCCGTTGGTCATGTATTCGCAACCGTGGTCACCGATTCCCTCGACGACTGCGGTTGCACCTGAATTCCGGACGCAGAACCGTTCGCCACCGCAACCGTTGGCGAAGAGTGATCCGCCGGAGGCACCATACATCACGGTGTTTCCGAGAATGGAGTTCACCGAAGGATCGAAGCTGCGATTTTCCGGAGGACGAATTATAATCTCACCGTCGGCCATTCCTTTTCCGACGTAGTCGTTCGCTTCACCGGTCAGGGTGAGACGAATTCCGCCGCAAAGGAAAGTGGCAAAACTCTGCCCGGCACTTCCGCTTAACTGGATATCGAAAGTCCCGTTGGGCATACCGTGATCTCCGTGGATTGCGGCGATTGCGCCTGAAAGTTTGGTGCCGATATTCCGGTGAGTGTTTTTCACCTCATAGCTCAGCTTCATTGGAGTCTTCTTTGCGATGGCCGTTCCGAGATCAGAGATAATCTGATCGTCGAGGGGCGCCTCGTGATCTCCATCGTTCCGGTCCTGACCACAGATGCGTGGAAGATCTTTTCCGGTTTGCTCAGCGACATCGGCAAGGATTTTCTCCAGATTGATCGCGTTCGCTTTCGGGTGGTTCGGAATTTCACGTTGGCGAAGGTATTTCGTATGACCGATCAGATCATCGAGGTTACGCACCCCGAGTTTTGCCATGTGTTCGCGGACTTCTTGGGAAACCGAGTTGAAGAAATTGACGACATTGTCGACCTCACCTTTGAACTTGGAGCGGTATTTCGGATCCTGAGTCGCGATTCCGACAGGGCAGGTGTTGAGGTGGCAACGGCGAACATACACACAGCCCATCGCGATGAGAGCGATCGTCCCGAAATTGTATTCCTCAGCTCCAAGAATTGCAGCATGAATAATATCGAGACCGGTGCGAAGTCCACCATCGGTCCGCAATGTGACGCGGTCACGAAGACCATTCAGCATGAGAACTTGCTGTGTTTCGGCAATTCCAATCTCCCATGGAAGGCCGGCGTGTTTGATCGAACTGAGCGGTGAAGCGCCCGTTCCGCCATCGTGACCGGAAACTAGAATAATATCGGCGTTGGCTTTGGCAACTCCTGCAGCAATCGTGCCGACTCCGGTTTCAGCAACCAGTTTGACCGTCACCTTGGCTTTTGGATTCACCTCTTTGATATCGTGAATGAGCTGAGCCAAATCCTCAATCGAGTAAATGTCGTGGTGAGGCGGCGGTGAAATCAGGGTCACACCCGGCTGGGTATTTCGAAGGCGGGCGATGAGTCCGTTCACTTTGTGACCGGGCAGCTGTCCACCTTCACCCGGCTTCGCGCCCTGAGCCATTTTGATCTCAATCTCGCTGGCGGACATCAGGTATTCCGCGCTGACGCCGAATCGACCCGAAGCAATCTGCTTGATTTTCGAATTGCCCCAGTCGCCGTTTGCGTACGGCTTGAAACGACGAGGATCTTCTCCGCCCTCACCGCTGTCGGATTTTGCACCGATGCGGTTCATGGCGATGGCCAATGTCTCGTGGGCTTCAGGACTGATCGCTCCGAGTGACATTGCGGCCGTGGTGAAACGACGACGGATATTTTCAATCGGCTCAACCTCTTCAATAGGGATCGGACCGTTTTCGCCGGGAACCAGTTCGAAAAGATCGTGCAGAGCAAAAGGTTGCTGCACCTTCAGCTGTTCCACGTAAGCATCGTAATCTTCATCTTTACCGCTTTTGACAAAGGTGTGGAAATTTTTGATGACTCCACCGCTGACGGCATGAACTTCACCATCGCGACGATAGCGGAAATCACCGGGGTCGCCGAGATCGAGCGCGGTGGTTCCTTCATCAGGAAGTGCGCCACCGTAAGCAAGGGCGTGGCGGGCGAGGCTCTCTTCACCGAGTTGTGAAAACCCGACACCGGAAATCTGGGAAGGCGTTCCTTTGAAACATTTCTCAATGACATCCTCTCCGATACCAATCGCCTCGAAAATCTGCGCGCCCTGGTAGCTGTTGAGAATTGAGATCCCCATTTTGGACATGATTTTTAACACTCCCTTCTCGAGGGCCTTGTGGTATTTCGTGAGACCGTCTGCCACGGAAATTCCTTCGAATTGATTCTTGGCATTTTTCTCAATGATCTCACGAACCGTTTCGTGGCTGAGGTAAGGACAAATGGCGGTAACGCCAAATCCGAAGAGACAAGCCATCTGATGCGTATCGCGGGCTTCTGCAGTCTCGATGACCAGACTGGTTTTCATTCTCTTCTTCACGCTGGTGAGATACTGATGCACCCCACCGACAGCAAGGAGTGCCGGAATTGCCACGTTTTCGTGATCCGTATTTCGATCGCTCAGGATAATCGTCTCGACCCCTTCGTCGATCGCTTCTTCAGCAACCAAACAAAGCCGGTTGATCGCCGCTTCCATTCCGGCTGCTCCTTCGGAAACCGACCAGGTGATATCGAGGACACGGGTGGTGAATCCTTCGATATTCTGAAGTGCTTTCAACTGATGCTGAAAGAGGAAAGGTGATTCCAAATGGACAACCCGGGCGTGAGTTGGCAACTCGGTAAGGAGATTTTGCTCCGGACCGAGACTGTCTCTTATACACATCTCCGAGCCCACGAGACCGAGGCTGATCTCGT
>CAJXQE010000400.1 GCA_913058215.1 uncultured Verrucomicrobiales bacterium | reverse complement strand
CCTCTTCGTCGGCAGCGTCAGATGTGTATAAGAGACAGCACCAAAGGCATGGAAAGAATGGCCGATCTCGCCGCAGGGGCCCGCTTTCCTGCCAAGCTTCTCAGAGCGCTCCGTCGAGCCGGAGACGACACGGATGCGGTCGAGAAAGTGGGGATTCACTACGCAAGCCAGCAGTGCGTCGATCTTTTGGAAAACGGCGTCGATGGAATTCATTTTTACACGCTCAATAAATCCCACGCGACCCGGGAGATTTATGCCTCACTGGGCCTGAAGGATACGGAATCCCTCGGGGTCTGAAGCGGCCTTTCTTCCCTCCCATGAAGAAGTTCCCCTGGCGCAGCATCACTTACGCACTGATTCTGCTTTATCTGCTCATCGATTTGCAGTGGTGCCGGGGTCCTTTGAAGCGCTCTTTCGAAAAGCGCAGGAAGGGGATGGTGACACTCGCTGTCGAAGAAAAGTGGGTGGCGATTATCAACCGTGAACCAATCACGTCGAAGCAGCTCGATATCGCTGTCGTGCGGCACCTTTACCAAAGGGGAAAATCTCCTGAGGAAGTTCCTGATCAGAATTTAAAAATGATCCGCCGTGCAGTTCTGCAGACGGTGATTAACGATACCCTCGTTCGACAATATGCCGACGGGGCGAAGTTCAATGCCTCACAGGAAGAGATCGACGCATTCATCGGGAAATGGAAGAGCCAGTTTGGAAGCGACGACGAATTGGCCGAGCGATCCGGCCTTCAGGGACTGACAAAGGAACAAAGAGATAAGGAGCTGGGCCGAATCTGGGCAAGGAAACGGTGGCTGGAGCAGCGCATCGAGCCGGGAGTCGCCATCACGGATAAAGAAGTACGGGCATGGTATGATGCCAATCGTAATAGCGGCGAAGGGTTTTCCGAACCGGAGCGGATTCGGGCGCGACATATTTTTATCAGCACTGTTGAAGTCGATGATGAAATACGGGAGAAATTAATCCGCGATACTCACGCCTCGATTGTGTCCGGAGAAAAGAAATTCGAAGAGCTCGCCAAAGAAATCAGTGACGACCCACGCAGCAAAAAAGTCGGCGGTGATCTCAACTGGTTTTCCCGCAGTCGCATGCCGGAGGATTTTTCAAAAGTAGTCTTTCAATTGAAGCCCGGCGACATCAGCGAGCCCTTCAAAACGTCGATCGGCTGGCATATTGTTGAAGTTACGGATCACAAACCGGAGCGCGAACTCACTTTCGAGGAAATGTCTGACGAGATTGCTTCGATCCTGCGGACCGAAAGAAGAGAGGACACCATCAAGCGCCTCATGAAAAAGCTTCGCACCGTCGCAAAGATTCAGCTGTTTCCAGAGAATATTTAAGTCTTTGGACGGCGATTGCTGGATCGGTATTCCGGCGGCCGTTTCCGGACCCACTTCACAAACCGGGCAATCTCTTCGTGTTCCAGCAATTTCTCTATCGTGTTGTAGGATTTCGCCAGCTCAGCTTCTGAAAACACACTGTGCAGTTTCCCGTGGCAAATCGTATGCAACACCGCAATGGGTCCGTGCTTGCCGCCTTTCAACTTTGGAATGAGATGATGCCTGCTTTCGAGCGCAGGGGGTATCGGGCGCTTGCAGAGTGGACAATTCTTCCAATTGGCTGTCGGTGAATTCGGCACTTGATTTTCACTTACGTTTCCGCATAGCGTAGTGTCACATGAAAAAAATCAAAACACTCGCCCTCCTCTCTCTCACTGTCGCATTCCTTCTCGGAAGTCTAACCAGCTGCTGCTGCCCGAAAGGCCCTGAGTTTACTGCCAGTGAAGAACTGGAAGAAGTGCTTCCGGGCTGATTACTCTTTACCAATTATTACTCGGAAAGGCAGTGAATGCGGAAACGTCTTCACTGCTTTTTCGTTTTTAGAACCGGTCGCTAAACGGGCGCCTGCATTTGTGCAATCGCCAGCATCGATAGGAATCCGGCAAGCCCGACCACTACCGCTGTGCAAATCCCGAAAGCCCACCATCGTTGAATGCGGTTTCGCAGTCGGAAGGAAATCACCCACCAGATGAGATTCGTCAAAATGGGCAGACCAATCCCCCACGACACCAGTATCTCCGCAGTGTGTTTTTCGACGCCGAAAACAAAAAACGCATTCATCGCCAGATAGAGGACGATAAAAGCGGTCCACACGATCCAGGCAAATCTGGAAACTCTTGGTTCGATCGTTTGATCTCTGATGTTTTTTTTCTTACTCATTCCTTTCGTGCTGTCACTTCCCAATAGATTCCATCGCTAAAAGCTCTACAAAAGTGCCACTGAGCATTTCACCAAGTCCCGCTTGAAGCAACCTGGCCAGAATAAGGACCAGAGCAATCCTCAGCAGAATACACAAAGCGAATCGCCGGAAATTGATCAGGCCTGCAATAAAGGACAGGATCTCAAGAAGGTCTAATATCTTGGCCGAATAAGTTCCCGAACGGAATCAACTCATCCGAACCATGTCTTTGACCAGCTGGAAATAGAGATAAAAAAGTCCGCGCCATGAGTAACGAAACATTTCTTCCTCCTCAGCCGGCGCGATTAATCCGGAATCCAAATTGTGACTGATTTGGCGAACTGTTTCCTCTTCAATGAGACGAGGAATCTCTTCGGGATTTTCTTCGATGAAAACTTCTGACTCGAATGCCAATCCTTTCATCCAGGATTGATGCTCTTCTAACAGCTCAGCAAAAGAGTCGGTGTTCGGCATCTGCCGTAAAACAACATCCGGAGCGATCTTCATCGGATTGCTAAAGGGAAGGTTAGAAGTCCGGAAACTGCGACCGTCCTTATGTCGCGAAGTCATACTGACATAAGCCCATGACATGCTCTCCTGTTCAGTAAAACAGATCGAAGCCTGAATTCTCTCTTCAGCTTTGTAAAAGACGCGATAAAACTGAAAAATACCATCCCACTCCCAAGCGGTGTCGCAGATATACTCGAATCCCGCTTCCTCAATCTCATCGGTGAACTCGTGAAGAGAAGGAAAGCGACTTGAGTTGGGTGGCGGATGCTTTTCCAGAGTCTTCTTAAAGGGCAATCGCATCTTCCGGATCCTTGTCAGCAATTCCACCCAAGGAAGAAGAAACCAGATCAGGACTCCGAAAATTCCCAGATAAATATTTTCTGACGGAAAATAGAAAGCCAGAAAGCTGGCTGCAAGGATCCCCAACGCGCCCAACTTTCGGAGGAAGCGGTTCTGAAAACTTCGGAGAGCGATGGCAAGCACCAGCACCCCGAGGATGGTAAAAAAAGCGGACATTTAAATCCTGAGAACAGGCTTTCCCAGTGTAAGCACGGCCAGAGCTTCCGAAAGGGAAAACTTGATAAGAAATTCTACGGCTTTTTCTTCCGGAAAACGGCGACGTGACGGTCAACCGACTTCCCCGGAGTCGGCAGAATCCGGGTTTCTTCGTTGAACTCAGTTTTCACCAGTTCCCCACCCAGACGCTGCAATGCCTCCATCGCCAGCTCGTGCTCCTTGTCAAAATAACTGGTGATGACGAGATTGCCATCATCACTCAACTTGCCGAGGGCTTGATCAAAAATCTCCTCCCAGGTGCGCTTGCCATTCCAGTAGTTTTGATGCCGCATGAAAACGAGATCAAAATCATCACCAAGTTCGCCGTGTCCGTCGAGTTTGGTCGCATCACCGGTCATGAATTCGAATTCCTTCTCGACCTCGCGCTTACGGTCGATCTTCTTTCCTCCAAACTGCCTTTGAGCATCAGAAATCTCCCGGGCTCTTACGTCGATCCCGGTAAGCTTTACCTTTGCCCCTTTTTCATCGCGGAGATCCGCTAGAAAATCAGTCAGAGCGTCAGCCTCGACACAGGCTCCACAGGCAATATCCAGCACCCGCGTTTCTTCCTTTTTCCGCAAAGACTCACGTACAGACTGCTCATCACCGTCGATGACTTTGCTCAGCATTTTTCGCAGCCGACGCATATCGACGTCGAACTGCTCCTGGATCCGTTTGGACATGAATTCGCGAAAGCGTTTACTCTCTAAACTCTACTCAGCCCCGTGACCGGTGGCGTAGTGCTCTTTCAAAATGTCGCGGCCGAAGTCTCCTTCGAAATCACGCCACACGGCATGAACATGATTCGCTCCGTTCTGAGTGTTGGCGTACTCAAGGACAAAGGATGGCCCCTGAACACGATAGTAATGAGGGTCGCCCTTGTTGATTCCTCCAGCCCAGGCAAACACGATTTTGTCATGCCCTTTCTCCTCTATCTTTTTCAGGTCCGCTGCTGCTAAATCAGGACGGAGGCGGTGCACGTAGACATCGATCAACTCGTGAAGCGTCTTCTTTTGCTCGTCGGTCAACTTCCCGTATGGAAGCCCCGCATCACCCAATGATTTCGCAACGGACTCAGCCGATGTGAGAATGTCGCGTGGTGCTTTTTCCTCCACGATCGTTTTGGCTTTTTGTTCATCTGAAAGAGACTGCACCAACTTGCGGGCTACATCTTCCTCTTCAGCAAGAACGCGAAGCCCTTTGCGGGGACCTTCAGGAACCTTTGCCGGATTCGACGCGTAAAAACTTGGGGTCCCTGAGACCACTTTACCGTCCGCGATAGTGAAATTCATTGAAATGTGGTGGCCTTCGACCCGCCATCCCCAGCCGTCGGAACCGGGTTTTCCAAAAATGGAAACGTAGTACATTGCCGGATTCCGCTTGTCGGCGTTTTCCATTTCAAAAAGAACCTGTTCAAGACTCATGACCTGAAGAGCTTTCGTAAATCCTTTGTGGCTCAGTCCTGAGCTCAGAAGCGCGTAAGCGAGATGTTGCTGATCCTGCCGCATATCCTTCAGTGTAAGACCTCCACGCTTTCCTTCTCCTTCGAAAGGTTTCGGAATGAAGTGCCAGTTAACTCGCTCGCCATCCTTTACATCGTAGCTAGCCTGAGCTTTCTGCTCGTCGCTAAGCGAACTGAGAAAATCGTTTGCCGCGTCCGCCATCGCCGTGGCTGCATCATGGGCATTCGAAACCGAAAACCCGCCAAGAATCAGCCCGGTCAGGGCAAAGATCGTTCTTTTCATAGGCCCGTATGTTCCGCAAAGAATGCCGGAAGAGCAAGGGCGCATTCACTTCCCGCAGAATAGAACCGCGAATGGACGCTGATACATACGGATCCGGTCTGAGGGATTTTTCATCAGCTGCCATTAGCGAATGATGACCGTTTCCCGTCTGTCTTGTCCGACAGGGTTACACCGATCACCCTACCCTGTTCAATCGCTTCATTTTCGTGTAACCTGTCGGGCGAGGCTCTCGTCTTTCCCCGGAGTGAGCCTTTTGCCCGCCATGTTTTTTTTCGACACAACCCGGAGATGCTCTGAGGTGGAATCCGAACGTCCAGAATCCGAATGGGTCAGCCTCGCCGCATCCGGTGATGAGGATGCATTCCTGTTTCTCGCGAGCCGGTATCGGGAAAAGGTGTGGAATACCGCCTCGCGCTTCGCCCGGGGTCGCAGCGAACTGGAAGACCTCACTCAGGATCTTTTTGTCAAAATCTGGAAAGGGCTGCCCGGTTTCAAGAACGATGCTCCGTTTGAGCACTGGCTTATGACGGTAACAGTCCGGGGTTGTTACGACTTTCTACGAAAACATCGGAAACGTCGCGAGAACGAGGTCTTGAGCGATCCGTCGGAAGACTACTCCACCAGCGATCCAAGATCCGGTCGAGCGGCCGAACAACGTGAAGCCTGGGAAATTGTCAGCCTGCTTCTTGAAAAGCTCGATGCCAAAGACCGGACGGTGATCACCCTTCTTGATCTCGAGGAAAAATCGGTCAAAGAAGTGGCAGCTTTGACAGGCTGGAGCCAGTCGAATGTGAAAGTACGAGCCTTTCGAGCCCGAAAGAAAATGCGAACCCATTACGAAGAAATCGGATTGGAACGATGAAAAAACACACGAAACCATCATTCGAAAAACTGATCGAACTCGCCCGGAAACACCAGCCCGCGGAACGCCCCCGCGAGTTTGGATTCGAGACGCGACTGCGCGCTGCGTTGCAGGAAAGCGATGCGACACTGCTCGATGCTTTCGCGTCCCTTTCCTTGAGATTTTCCTACGCCTGTCTCCCTGTCCTTCTGGCGATCGCCGTTTTTATTGCCATACAATCCGGCACTTCTGTCCCCTCGGGAGTCGGCGGTTTTCTTGCTCACTGGGCCGACTTTATTCCCACCGGGTATTGATCCTGTCTCTTATACACATCTCCGAGCCCACGAGACCGAGGCTGATCT
>CAJXQE010000399.1 GCA_913058215.1 uncultured Verrucomicrobiales bacterium | reverse complement strand
TCTACACTATCCTCTTCGTCGGCAGCGTCAGATGTGTATAAGAGACAGCCGTAGGGAATATCATCCACTCTGCGGTGTTTATCTTTCGTGAAGTCACGGAGATTGTGAAAATGCAAGTCGAGCGCCCCCGCTTCACGGGCACGTTTCATCATGCTCTCGCCGAGAGGGCCTTCTGCGATTTCAGGAAAAATAGTAACGATATCAATTCTCATCCGATCGGAAGATGAAAGGACATACACCTACTCCGAGATTCGCGCCACCGGAGTTACCGTCTCGTCACGACCTTCGCCAGTGACCTGCACCAGAAGAATCCTCTTCACCCGGTGATCGCCAATGGTCCCGATGCTTTCAATCCTTCGCAAAGATCCGGACAAAGTTACGAGGGCGGAATACTCGTCCCATTCGGCGGAGGAAACCCCGAGAAGAGACTGCACCTGCTCGACTTCTTCGAAACGCACATCGTCAAAAGTGCCGGTTACGCCATCATCACCGTCCCGGTTGACCACTAAATTCACCGCGGCGTCAGCCGTCGTTCCGAAAAATGCCTCCAGTAATTGTGCGGGGGCAGAATTCACATCGATCAAGCCATCCCCATACACGGTGAAATAGTCACGCCAAAGCGGCTGAATTTTTGCGACCTGATCCATTCCTCGCACGAAGAGCAATTGCTCCAATGAAGTGAAATCCTGATTCGGCGGGAATTCTTCATAATCCAAAGCGGCATAAAACGGATTTTCCGCGCCATTGCTTCGCTGATCCGAATCGGTATCGATCCAGTCGGCAATGGACTCCGCTGCAATTGCAGCTGAATTGGCATCAACACCCCAGAGAATAAACAACTCCCGAACGGCATTTAGAATTTTTTCATCGGCGAGGTCATTCACCAAAATTCGCCCGCCTTCGGTGGTAATCCGAACTTCGTAGGTCCTTCCGTTTCCAAAATCATGACGCAGGGCATCGTCACCGGGCTCAACGTCCGGATGGGAAGCAATGTTCGCCCCGCTTTCCGCAAGAACTCCGGCCTGAAACCGGGCCCGGCTCAATGTACTTTCATCCCAACCCGGCTGAGTCGACTCCCAAAGGCCAGCCACGATAATGGATAAAAGAACAACCACTGCAAGCACCATCAACAGGGCCATGCCGCGGATGCTTGAGACCCTCTTTCTGGAATAAAGGTTCATCGCTTACCGCCGCCACCTCCTGAGCCGCCAGGAGCACCTCCACTTCCGCCGGGACGTCCTCCACCATTGCCGCCATCTCCGCCGCCACCTCCCGGACCTCTTCCTCCACCATCACCCCGCCCGCGACCATCGCCTTTTCCGTCTCCGCGTCCTTTTCCGTCACCTTTTCCTTTTCCGTCTCCGCGTCCTTTTCCATCGCCTCTTCCACCATCTCCACCGGGACGTCCGCCACCGCGATTCACCGCCGGAGTAGCCGAGGTCGTCGTCGTAGGTTGATTCGCGCTGCCTGCTGCATTTTGAGATTGATCAGTCGGATTAACCAGATGATCCGGCACTTGCATCACAATCCGCAGCGGCACGGGACGATAAAGGTCGTCGAAAGAAAACTCCATCAGGGCCGGCATCTTGCTATCGTCGCTCCATTCATCCAGCCATTCGGATTGATCTTGATCCCAGAATCTCCAGGAAGCCGACTCCACAGAGGAGATAAGAGGCAACCAGTAGCGGCCCTCTTCATCGACATCGAGAAAGTCATCGGCACCCGCATTGAAAACCATCCCGTCACCATCTTCATCATTCTGCGCAAAATCATCGCGCGTCATTGCCAGATCAAAAAGCGGCGCGCCGGTTTCCGGATCCACTGTCGGACGCATTCCGATAATGGTTTCCCCATTCCCACCGAGTTTCTCACCGAAATCAAAGGCGGTGACCGCATCGGTGATCTGCAATTCGTACATCCCGGAACCAGACTCTTCCGGCGGGATCATGGTCATCGATCCGCCCTCCGGCATTCCTTCGATCGTATTCTTCAACAAGCGCACGAAAACCGACAGTTCCTCGTCCCGCTTGTCGAGTTCCCGAATCTCATTCGCGGTTCCCCCGGCCTGCCACAAAATGGAAAGCACAGAACCTGAAATCATTCCAAGAATCGTCACCGCCACGATAATCTCAAAGAGGGAGAAGCCCCCCTCTTTCTGCTGACGCCGGGTTCTGTGGTCTTGCTTCTGCTTCATCGTTTCTCCGGTTGATGAATGAACAACTCCGCCTTTTCCAACTGCTCACCTCCGTCGTCTAAAAACGAAGCCGTTACGGTCAAGGTATAGACATCCTTGAGTTCAGCCCCTTCCCCGTTGTTCAACTCCAGGGATTCGACAGTGGTGCTGTAAGTGACATCGAGAAGCTCGTCGTACACTTCCGCCGTCATCTCCCTGACCGGTTTGCTCTTTGCCTCCGCCACAGCCGCTTCGATTCCATATTGAATTTGCCGGTCTCTCGCAAATGCCGATGACGTTTCACCGATTCGCTGAATAAATCCAACCAGTCCCGTAACTGCGATCGCAAAAATGGCTACCGCCAGAATTACATCCAGCAAAGCGTAGCCTCCTGTGTTGGTATTCTTCATTCCACCCATGATCGCTCCCTCTTGATGTCGCCGGTTAAAGGATGGAATTCGACCTCAAAAAATGAGGTATCGTTTTCAATCTGAATCCAAAGCGGTTCGCACATTCCGGATGGCTGAAACACCCAGCGCCGAAAAATTCCGGCGGACATATCCTGCCAGTCGGTGTCTCCCCACATTCGAATCCGATACTGCAAATTTGGATCAATTTCGTAGGCCTCCTGGAAACGCATTCCCTCTGCCAAGGTCTCGAGTTTCACGTTTCTCTCCTGCTCATTCAGAGAAATTCCGCGAGCCTGAGAAGCCTCGATCATTTCGTCGCGCCGCTCAAGCTCCTGCAGCTCAAGTTGCAGTTGATCAAACTCCTCGCTGCCCCCATAGGGGTTAAAGAACCTCGCCGCCCGAAAGCCGGTCGAATCAAACGCGACCTGATACGGACGCTGTTCGGCCATCGCTCGTGTTCGCGCCTCTCGTGCCATCAACAGAAGCTGATTGATCGGCTCCCGCGCGACACGCTCTTTCTGAATCCCAGTGACCGCAGGGACAGCCATTCCCGCGAGGATCGCCAGAATCGTCATGGCAATGATCAGCTCCACCAATGTGAAGCCTTCATTCCCGACCTGACGATTACCGGTTTTCATTCAAATCTACCAGTTGCCGACGTCGTCATCACTTTCGACCCCGTCTTCACCAAGCGAATAAAGGTCGTATTTTTTCTTCGTGCTCTTTTGTGCAGGAAAGCGGTACTGATATTCATTGCCCCACGCATCTTTCATCATTTCAGTGAGATACGCGCGCCAGCGTTCCGGTTGAGGATCTGATGTGGGTCGCTCTACCAGGGCCATCAATCCCTGCTCCTGAGTGGGTGGCTTGAAGTAATTGTTCCGCTCGTAACTTTGCAAGGCGATGTCGAGAGCTTTTATATCGGAATCAACCCGCTGGATCTTGGCGTCGTCGACAAAACCGATAACCAGATAAATTCCTGAACCGGCGAGGATCGCAATGATCGTGATCACGATGACCAATTCAACGAGAGTAAAGGCCTGTGATTTTCTGCGCTGCAGATGTCTATTATTCTTCATGTGATAAATAGTGTATTTCCTGTTTTGAAAAAGTTCAACGGCTCCTGATACCGGCCATCGAGCCGAAAATCGTCGTAATAATAGAATAGGCCACCACCCCGACAATCGCCGCCACGAAAACCAACATCGCCGTCGGAACGATACTGGTCAATCGTCCGATCCTTATATCGAGATCTTCATCATATTTCACAGCCGCTTTAGTAAATGCTTTCCCCAATTCACCTGTCTGTTCTCCAATGGCAATGCGGTCAATCAACTGAATGGGAAAGGCTTCCGTCTTCGCCATGGAACGCGCCAATGAAGTTCCCTCCCCTACATCCAACACCACCTTTTCCAGATGGTTTTTCATAAAAAGATTCGGCGTTCCGCGGGTAATCAGTTTCAGGCTGTTCAAAAGCGGAACACCATTCGCAACCAGATTCGCCATCGTGTGGCAGAACTGGGCGTAAAAACGGCCAACGACAACGGGACCAAAGGCCGGTGCTTTCATCTTGTATCGATCCCACCATTTTCGGCCGCCGACAGTCGCGATATAGGCCCGAAAGAAAATGGCCAGGGCCACCATCACGATGATGATCATCCACCACCACACACCGATAAAGTCAGTGAACGCGATCAGGATTTCAGTGACCAGGGGAAGCTCCTGCCCCGTTTTCTGAATCATCTGCGTCAACTGCGGCATCAGAACTGTGCTGAAAACAAACAACAAAACCACACAACCCAACAAAACCGTCGCCGGATAAATCATCGCACCGGCAGTTCGTCGTTGTAGATCAAAAAGCTGCTTTAAATTCACCGCGAGGCGGCGCAGAATTTCCGAAAGCGATCCGCTCGCCTCTCCCGCTGCCACGAGGTTCCGATAAAGTTCATCAAAGGAGGGAGATGCTTTTCCCAGCGCGCGGGAGAATTGAGCCCCTTCCCGAATGTCCGTTCGCAGCGACTCCGAGACCTGCCGGATACTTTTGTTCTGTTGTCGCTCCGCCAGGATTTTCAAAGCCTGTTCAAGATGCAAACCGGCATCGAGCAGATCGGCGAGTTCCTCGGTGAAAAGAATCAGCTGAGGTCGCTTCAAATTTACCGGGCCGGTCGGTGCGTCTTTTTTCTTCCCGGAAGCCTTCGATTTTCCACCGGCAGTATCCGCAGCCTCAACCAGTACTGGTGAAAGAGCTTTGGATTCAAGCTCACGGTACACTTCCGCCTTGTTACGGACGTTCAGATTTCCCGTGACCTGCTTTCCGGTCGGATCAAGAGCTGTGTAGGCAAAAGCGGGCATGTAAAAGGTATCAAAACAGAAACCACCTAAATCGTCATTCGTTTCTCAAAAAAATCGACCGATTTGCGATTAAACCCTTTTGGCGGATCAGGCCTCGTAAAAACCTAATCATGACCGGTTAAAGATTCACCCTTCCGCCAATTCGAAATCAACGAACCCACGCTCGCGGTTTACGCTGTTGAGTTTGACTTTCAATTTCGTACCGGCAGCGATTTTTTCTTTGCCACCTCGTCCCACGAACTGATTTCTGGCGCCGTCGAAATAGAACCCTGAACGTTGAGGAAGGTCCTGCTTACGAATCATACCTTTGACCATCAACTCATCGAGTTCGACAAACATGCCCATGGTACGGACTTCGTAGACGGTGGCATCGAATGTAGTCTTCTCATCCGCTCCAGCCATCCTCTCGAGGTATTCGATCATCTTGAGTTGCCGAGTTTCTTTTTCCGCGTCAGCGGCAATTCGCTCGGTCTTGGAAATGTGATCAGCGAACTCCGCGATCTTTGCCTCGCTCGGAGTGTTATCGGCCTGCTTCGGAGCACTGGCTTCGCCCCGTTCGGACATGATCTTTCTCAAAACGCGGTGAACGACCAAATCCGCATAGCGTCGAATCGGACTCGTAAAGTGCGTATAATTCTTCTTGGATAAACCGTAGTGACCAATCGGATCCTTGGAATACACCGCCCTTTTCATACTCTTGAGCAGAGCAATCTTGACGCTTTGTTCCTCGAGTTTCCCACGAACATTCTTCAAGAGTTTCTGCAACTCCGGACGATGGGAAACGTCACCTACCTGATGCCCGAATGAGCGCGCCAATTCGGCGAACTCCTGGAGTTTTTCCATGTCTGGATCTTCATGGATTCGGTAGACGCTCGATTTACCGGCGTCGCGAATCTCTTTAGCAACCGCCTCATTTGCCGAAAGCATGAATTCCTCGATGAGCTGGTGGCTCTCATCATATTCGATCCTCTTAACATCGACGGCGTCGCCCTGATCATTGACCACTACTTTCACTTCAGGAAAATCGAGGTCGAGGGCCCCTTGTTCGAAGCGTCTCTTTCGAATCACAGAGGCCAATTCCCAGGCCCTTTTCACATGAGCGGAAATTCGACGTTCATTTTCTGAATCGAAATTCTGAACTGCTTCATCGCTCAGCTTGAGTCGGGTAAAGGCTTCTTCGTAGGAGTAGCGACGGGCGCTTTTGATTATGCACGAAGCAAAGCGAACCTTTTTCATCCGCCCCGCTTTGTCGAAGATCATGATCGCTGCGTGAGTCAGCCGTTCTACATCTGTCTCTTATACACATCTCCGAGCCCACGAGACCGAGGCTGATCT
>CAJXQE010000398.1 GCA_913058215.1 uncultured Verrucomicrobiales bacterium | reverse complement strand
ACAGGCAACCAGATGCGGTAGCGTGTACAGTTGCCTGAATTATGCCCCTGTTATCGCGACAGTCGTGGATAACAGTTAGACACGACAGCGGTATAATATACTGTTCGGCTCAGAAAATGAACTTCCCGTTCTTCAGGCAAAAACATTTCGAGCCGCGCTTTCCAATCGTTCCACTCAACATCTCTGCGGACGAGGCTTCCTGTATCCTCGAAGCTCATGCGCCGGTGAAACATGAAGAACCCGACGAAGGAGATAAGACGATCTCACAGGATACTCTCGTTTCGATCTCCGATCACACACGAATAGACGTCGGAATCTGGGACGGAAGAGTTAGATATGTGAACTACCTAACGGAGCATTTCGATCGGACCGAGAAGCAACGTGGGGCGAAGCTCGCATACTTCGTCAACCTTTTCGGCGGAGTCGATGAGTTTGATGAGCCGGGCGACACCGGATACCTCATTCTTTGGCGAAATCCGAAGAGGAAGATCCTGATCATTTTCGGACTCCATTGCGGCCCCGTCCGGACGATTGACGAGGATCCGACGCACTGGGGCGAACACGAAGCCGAACAAGGCAGCGATGGCAAGCCTGATACCGTTGTGAGTTGATTGACTAACCTGATTCGAATCCTTACCCTGCTATCGAAGTATCGCTCCCGTATCAGGCTGCCATGCTTCGGACGTTCGCTGAAGAAAAGGTGCCCGTGCTGAAGCTCCACTCTGAGCAATCGGTTGCCGCCTATGTTGCGAAGGGGTGGACGCTGAATCGCGCCTTCTTTGATGGAGATGATCGAGAGGCATACGAATACCTCATGGAGCGAGAAGACCCGGAGCTTCCACGAGCAAGTTCCGAGGAGATTGGGCAAGCGAGGCGAGCATTCATCATTGAGGATGTCTTCGAGATTCAGGAACGTGGCGTCGTGGCTACACCTGGAATACCAGTTGATAGCGATCTCACACTGGCGGATGGCGATATGGCAGTAGTCATCGCCAAACAGAGCGCGGCAGTTTATCCGATTTCGACGATGGTCGGATTGAACCTCAAATCCCCATTCCGCCCGATCTTGCTCCGTGGAGCATCGAAGGGAGATATTGAGGTCGACAGTTCCATTTGGATACCGAAGAAAAACAACAGCGAACAAGGCGGTGCTGGACAACCGGCTACCCGCTCCGAGTCGAAATGATTTCCGCAGCTACAACCCTTAACCTCGAGTCGAAGGCGCGCCGGCGGTAGCCGGTGCCAGACCTTGGACGTTCGCCGAAGAAAAAGCATGTCTAACCGCACTTACATTTGCGTCGAGTGTCGGACCGCAAAGCGAGCCGAGGCTGCAGGCGGACTGAAAACCGATCTACGGTGTTCATCGTGCGGAGGAACGCTCTGGGAACTCAGTCACCGATGGCGCATTCCGAAGAAGACTGACAAGAAGGCATGGGCAGAGTTGACGGAGATCGTCGCTCAGAGCAGACCCCAGCGAGAAGCGTTCATCAAGCGCTGGGGTGAGGACAAACTCGCCAAGATTGATCGACAGATGGAAGCTTTCTCTGCACGCAAGCCTTCGAAACAACGCGATGAGATTCTTAAGGATCTTGCCCACGAACGAGATCAGGTCCAGCGGAAGTATTTAGACGGAGGGATCGAGCTCGAAGCGACGCCAGCAGCCAGCACAACCAACAGCGAACAAGGCGCTGGACACCAAGACCTGACTCGTGCTGAGTCGAAACGGCCATGATCATTCGAACCTTAAACTCGCAATCAACGCTCGCCCTCCAGTCAGGTCTGGGTCAGCTTTAACGTTCTGCCAACGAGATTTGGCTCCTCCTGCGTTCCTCCCAATCCCGGCTCTAGTAGAATCTTCAAACAAACGAGCCCAATAGAGCAATGACCAGAATCCGCCTCCTCTTCATCCTGTTGATCCTACAAGCGTGGGCCCTGAGTGTTTTCGCCGCCCCCGATCACCATGGTTTGGTCTCCGATGGCAAACCTGAGAGCACAATCGTCTTGGGGGATGTCGCAACTCCGGCAGCTGAGCTGGCGGCTTGGGAACTTCAGCATGCTGTGGAGCGGATGACTGGGGTCACGCTGCCGATTTGGAGAGGCACGGCTCTGCCGGAAGGAAACCACATTCTCATCGGAGACAACTCTGCGACGCGGCGGCTCGGGCTCAAACCTGCCTCGTTCTCCCATGTCGAATATCGGGTTTCGGTCTCACCGGAACGAGTCATCTTGTTTGGACGCGATGCGGTGGCCTCGAAGGGGCGCACGATCAATATCAATGCCGCTGCAGGAAAAGAAGGCTTCCACGAGCTGCAGATTCCGGGGATGTACGAGCCGCAAGGGTCGTTGCGAGCCGCCTATCACTTCATCGAATCGTTGGGCGCGCGGTTCTACGGGCCGCGTCCCTACCAATGCGTGTACCCACAGACGAAAGAGCTGTCCGCCGCTGCCTGCGATGTCCGCCGGGAACCGTCGATCAAGTACACCAACGGGATCTGCTCAGATAGTGGTGAGCGCCTTAGTTGGGCGATTCAGAAGATCCTCTATGACGACCCGTCTTCGGGAGAGGTGTTGCTCTTCGCGCGTCGGCTTCGCACAGGAGGCATTCCCTGGTATGCGAATCACACCTACCATCATATGCGCTACCGTGAACGTTTTGGGAAGCAACCCGATCCTGCTCACGCTGGGCTGCACGAAGGTTATCGGCCGGGATTCTGGCCGCCAGAAGGATCCCTTTCCCACCAACTCTGCTACAGTTCCGAAACTCTGGCAGATCAAGTCGCCAAAGACGCGGGGGACTATTTCGATGGCAAGCTTGCGGATGCCTCTTATGGCTTGCCGGTACAGGGAATGGATATCTTCCCGGTCGTCCCTAACGATGCTGGTGGTTACTGCACGTGCGAGAAATGCCAGGCCCAACTCAGCCCCTACACCGGACGGAAAACCCTGGGCGCATTTGGTGATGGGGTGGCGACGGACTATGTCTTCGAGTTTGCCAACAAGGTGGCGAGACGTGTCGCCAAGACTCATCCCGGAAAGAAGATCGCGGTATTGGCCTACGAGGGTTATTTCTGGAAACCGGCTGACATCAAGCTTGAGCCAAATGTTGTTGCTGCCCCCTGCTTGATTACCTGCACGCACTGGAACCCGGTTCAGCGAAAGAACGACGAGGAGGCCTACGAGTTCTGGCTTGCCCAAAACGCTCGCAGCGGTTCCGGAACCTACCTGTGGAACTATTATCACCATCCCGGTGAAATCGGAGCCATGCGCAAACACAAGGTGTTTCCGCAATTCACGCCCAAGGATATCCATGCGCGGGCCAAGAAATACGTCGCCGACGGAGTCGAGGGCATCTTCCTCTGTGGATGGGGGGAGGGCTTGGATTTCTACCTGATGATGAAGTGTTTCGACGACCCGGGTTTCGACCTTGATCGCTTTCTGGATGAGTACTTTGAGCGATCGTTTGGTCTTGTCGCGGGCCGCAAGCTGCGCCTCTTCCAGGATGAGATGGAACGGATCGTCAGTGATCGGAAGAACTATGGTTCTTCCTTGAACCAGCGTGTATTCTGGGAGCTTCAAGGCAATGCAACTCATTTAGAGAGGCTCGAGCGTCTCCTTGAAGAAGCTCGAGCCGGATTGGCTGACCCACTCGCAATTCGACGATTCGTAGTGTGGGATAATCTGATGAAACACCTCAAGGAGGGACATCAGGAGTGGCTGGATACGAAACAGGTTTTGCTCGCCAAACCAAACCACAGCTCTATCGCGCGGGACTACATCGATCCGGTCGCGGTCTACGCAAGTGGAGGGCAACGGCATTACCGCTTGATCACCGGACGGCACATGATCGAGGGCACGCCTGGCGTGTTTGGCACCCGCGAAGCGAAGCTCAACATCACGAACGACGGCGACCGTCCCTTTGAATACCACAATGGCCCCGATGGAATCTCGGTCACGTTCGACCTCGGTGAAGTGTTCTTGTTGGATGAGTTGCGGATCTGGAATTTTGCCCAGAACCGCGGCTACGGGCTCACCCGCAAGGGGATGAGGGATGTTGAGATCCACGTCGCCCACGAGAGCGACGAACTCTCAGCTTGGCGATTGCTGCAGGAGGCCACAATCCCGGAAGGTGACGACAAGCAGACATTCGGCGCGAGTCTAGTGATCGACTGCGAGGGCGAACATGTTCGATATCTGCGCATCCGCGCCAAAGGAGGGAAGTCGAAAGGCAACCACTGGGATCCTGGTGACGAGGGAAAGGGGCAATGGGCGGGGCTGGGACAGGTGAGAATGTACGGACGATCGGCACAAGGTCGGGAATAGAAGTTCGGATTTCATTGAGAGCGTCGGATGAGACGTCGCGATGACCTCCGTTCATGGAGGGAGAAATCGGAGACTGGATTTCGAGGCGTCAGGTCCGCCTACTTTTTCAGAGGCAACTGCATCCCGAGCCGAACCGGGTTGGCGCTAATGATTTGGGTCTCTGAGCCCGGGCAGAACAAGTCGTGGATGATCAATCCCCGACCCGCGGTGGAGTTGACGTGCGATGGTAAATCGCACATCATCACTGCAACCCATCCGCGCGCTCGGTCGGGGATGATATCACTCAAACGTTCGGCAAAGAAAATGAATCCTTATTGGCTCGCCCTTATTTTCGGCGCAACGTTGACGATAGTAGGATGCGACAGAGCCGAAGATTCGGAGAAAAGTTGGGCTGGCGTGATCGCCGAAGACGGAGGCGATTCGAAGTTCCGATTCATACTGAAACGGTCTCCTAAAGGAACATCAGGATTCATATCTGTGACCGAAACCGACAGTAATGACGTCGAAATTGGAGAGCTCATGGAAGTGGCGGAGCTGGAAGTTACAGAGTCGTCAGTCTCGTTTGTTCTTCCAATCACAGGCGAGATTGACGAGGATTCTGTCGAGTTTCACCTAGAGTATTCCGGTACCGATTTGATCGGTACCGGGAGAGAGATGCGGAAAGGAGCGGAAGAGCTTCCGACCCATCTGATCGCGGAGCGCACACCGCCCCAATAGCACAACAAGGCGGCGATCCTAACGCCTGACACGCGCCGAGTCGAAAGCATATGAGAGTTCAACCATCAACCCAGAAGTCAGAGCGCACCCTCAGTCAGGCGTAGGATGCCTCAAACGTTGGGCTGAAAAATTACGCCTTACGAAATTACGCTTGCCGTAATTTCAATTTCGATTACCCTTAGAAGTGATTGAGACGTTTGGAGACTCAGAAACCGAAAAAATCTATTCCGGTAGGCGTTCGCGAAAACTTCCGGATGACATTCAGATTCGGGCTCGTCGGAAGCTCCGGATGATCAATCAGGCTGGGAACCTTCAGGATCTTCGAGTTCCACCCGCCAATCGATTGGAACAATTGAAAGGTGACTGGAAGGGGTTCTGGAGTATCCGAGTCAACCAGCAGTGGCGTATCATTTTCAAGTGGAGTGATGGTCACGCAAGCGAAGTTTCTATTATCGATTACCATTAACTACCATGAAAACTGACGAACTATTGCCTCTCGTTCATCCGGGTGAGATTCTTCTCGAGGAGTTCATCCGGCCGATGGAGTTGACGCTGGCTGAAGTGTCTCGTGCGACTTCTATTCCTCCCTCTCGACTGACCGAGATCACGAAATGTCGCAGAAGCGTTACCGCCGAGACTGCCCTCCGACTCGCGAAGTTTTTTGGGACTACTGCGTCATTCTGGGTTGGGTTGCAGGCCGAGCATGACCTCGAAGAGGCCGAGCGTCAGATGGGTTCGCAGATCGATCACGAGGTGGCGGCACTGGCATCCTAACCCCAAAGGCCCAACAAGCTGGTGGACTCAACAGCGTCGCGCTGCGAATCACCTTTGACGTTCTGCCAAATTAGATGCCTGCACGATGGAAAACATGGACGGCCATTGTTCTGGGATTGATCGCCGCGGGCTACTTTCTTCTCGACTTCGGCTTCCAACTCGGGAAAAAGGCTGGTTACACGAACTATGATGTCGACTACAAACAATGGCTGATCAAGGAGACCGAGGCGCTTGAGGAACTGGTCAAGCAAGGAGACTCGAAAGACATTCAAGTTCAGGCTGCGCGGGTTGCAAAACTCACCTCAGCACTCGGCGACAAGGAACGATTCTTCCTGATCCTAACACAGGCAGAACAAGGCGACGATGCCAACTAGATCCCGCTATGAGTCGACAGACCCTATTTGAATCAACACTCAACCCTGTTTGCGACTGCCGCCCCCGGATCTAGCGGCATGTCTCGGACGTTCTACAGAAAATGAAACCCTTCATTATATACGCCTCATTGCTGCTCTCTATCGTGAGTAGCA
>CAJXQE010000397.1 GCA_913058215.1 uncultured Verrucomicrobiales bacterium | reverse complement strand
GAGATCAGCCTCGGTCTCGTGGGCTCGGAGATGTGTATAAGAGACAGGCTGTGAGTTGGCCGTCCCCTTTCTTTTCCCCTTCTTTGGCAATGTCGATATTTCTAAAAATGCTTTTCAGTGCACCCCCTCCCACTTCCTTCGTGGAGATCGAACCGTCACCATCTTTGTCGATCGCTTTCACCGTGGCTGCGACCCGGGCTTCTGCAATATTGCGCCCTTCGCGGCGCCCACCTGACGGTACATCAATTCTCGTCACCTCTTTTCCAAGAACACCCGGAATTTCTGCCGGTCCCAGTTTTCCGTCTCCGTCTTTGTCGTAGGTTTTCAGAAAGCCAGTTGCACGATTCTTCGCAATCTCTACGACATCGCCGTCACCTTCCCCGTCTGAGGCAAATGCACGTGGTCCCAATCCTGCGAGCGCTTCCTCTTCGTCGAGTTTTCCGTCATTGTTTTTATCAAAGCTGGAGAATCTTTCACTAACCTCCTTGTCGAGAACGGCAGCAACAGGTTCCGGTTGAACAGCCCAGAGTAACTTTCCGTCTTTCTCGCTGAAGCAGAGAATGTGTTCGACCCCTTCGATGTCGCCCATCGTGAAAAGTTTTCCATTGGAAACCGCCACCGCCGAGTATCCGACACCGGCATTTTCGATCTCCCAAACGACGGAAGGCCCCGCTTCCGGCCACTCCTGAAGAAGCCCGGTCTCCGCTGATTTTGCATCCCGTCCCGGACCACGCCATTGTGGCCAGTCGTCGGATTTTGATTCGAAAGCGAATAGAACACATCCAACAGCCAATGCCGGAATTGTTAGGGATGATGCGGTTTTCATAAATTCGGGGAGCGAAACACTATCTATTTTGCAAGAGGATTGAGGGATTCAAACGCAAAGCCCTGTCGATGTCTTTCTTGTATTTATCCGTATCGCCGAGACCTTTATATGCGAGAGCACGATGATAATAAATATCGGCATCCTGAGAATTCCTGTCCTCTGCATCGTCGAGGCTCACAATCGCCTCTTTGAATTTTTCCTGGGCTATCAATGCCCTGCCGCGGAACTCGTACCCCAGAGAACTACCGGGTTGTAATTTGACGACCTCATCGAAATCCAGAATTGCCTTGGGATAGTCCCCGAGACGAAGATAGCACTGCCCACGATGATTGTGCCCTTCCACATAACCCGGGGTAAGACGAATCAATTCCGAAAAGTCCTTTACCGCCTTCTCGTCATCTCCCAGCAATTGATGGCATTGGGCTCTGAGATTGTAAGCATTGTTTGCTGTTGGATTTCTCTGGATGACGTCGTCAAATTTCGAGAGAGCATCGGCAGGGCGACTCAAATAGAAATAGGCCATCGCCAAATTGATATCAGCCTCGCGGTAGTGGGGACTTTTTTCCGTAACGCTCCCCAGAATATCAACCGCTCTTTGAAATTCCCCCTGGTTGAGATGGGCGAGCCCTTTTTGATACTCATTCTCCACGTTTACCGCATCCTTATCTGTGGGATCAGGGATATTATCGGCGGACACATTCTCCGGCAATGAAGTGGTATCGTCCGATTGTTTCAAGTGAGCCAACATCTGCTGCGCCAATACATTCCGGGAGTTCAACTCGAGAAGCGTCTGAAGATCCGCAATCGACTTTTCTTTCTCATTCATTTGAGAATGAGCTATCGCGCGCTGAAGCAGTGCCATTTCATTTTTCGGATCCTCCTTGAGGACACCATCGAATTCGGAAACGGCATCCTCAAATCGCGATGAATTCAGCTTCATGATCCCTTCAGCAATGGTGCTGCCTCCCGACGCTCCAATCTGGCCTTTGCCTCCGCCTTCGCCACCCAGGTTGAACAGAGCCGGGACAATCGCCACGATTCCGAGAACGCACACCACTCCTACGGTCACCCAGACTGCCGCTCCTCCATTTCCTGCAGTCTGTGGAATTGCAGAAGGCAGTGAAGTGGCAGGCGCTTCCGGAACGGAGGCAGAGAGGGATGGATCCGGATAAAACGTTTCCGGTTCGGGAGAAGCCGAAGAAACAGGAGCCGACGGGATATCGGTATTAGATAAAGGAATTTCGCGATGAACGGATTGCTCGACCACTTTTTCCGGCTCATTAACGGTGACCGTATCTGATGGTCGATGGAATACCGTAGTTTGCTCGGACAATTCCTCGGGAGCTGACCTGGCTGTGGACCTTGTAATTTTCGGCTGAGCCGGGAGGGGCGGAGGACTCTGTTTTGATTTGGCCCCAAGCAGGCCAATCTCTCTCGCCATATTCGAGAATCGACGCTTTTCGAGGCAATGAGTTAACACTGTCTGCAAGGCATTAGCGTTGCCATAACGATCACTCGCATTTTTCTCAAGACACGTGGCTATCGCCACTTCGATTTCCTTGTCGATGTCTGGAATGAGTGTGCTCAGAAGAGGTGGCTTTTCCCTCGTCACCACACTTAGGAAAGACTCTTGTCTCGGGTCAGCAAGGTAAGGTCGATGCCCTGCCAAAAGCTCGAACAGAATAACACCAAGGGCATATACATCCGTCGGATAACCAATCTGTCCAAACTCATGGCTCAATTGTTCAGGGGCCAGATATCCGGGAGTACCCATTCCCAGTGAAAGAAAGTCGAGCGGGTCGGATTTTCCCATCACCAGCGCAAGCCCGAAATCCAACACTCTTGGCTGACCTGTGTTGTCGACGAGAATATTCGATGGCTTCAAATCCCGGTGAACCACTTTACTCGAATGGGCAGATCCCACCGCTTTGCAAACTTCCCGCATCGTCTCGAGACAACGATCAATTCCCAAACGCCTATCCTTGCAATACCGGTTGAGCTCCTCCCCATTTACCAACTCCATGGAACAATAAGGAACATCCACCCCATACGCATCGGGGGCGAAGCCGCGATCATACACCGATACAATTCCAGCATGCTGGAGAGAGGCCAGCGCATCGGCTTCTTCCTCGAACAATTCCTGAGGAGATTTTTTTCCCTGCTCGTGGAATTCTCCTTCCAGCCCAAGCAAATCAGACCGGATCATTTTCAAAGCGACACTGCGCTTTACCAGAGGGTCCCAAGCCTGATAGACCCGCCCCATTCCGCCTTCACCGAGCAAGCCGGTGATAGTATACTTTCCAAATTTGAAATCCAGAGGCAACTCGACGGAAGGTTCCTCCTGAAAATAGTCCCTAAGTACATCAAGGATATCACTATCGATTTTGGACTCGCTACGCAACTCGGACAACTTCACTCGCCTTTCTTCGGCAGAAAAAGGTCGCAAAGTTTGAATAAGATGCCTAAGTTGGTCGTCAGTATCTTGAAACAACATTTTCGTGGGATGATTCTCTCATGGGAGTGTAACGCGCTGGGTTCAACGGTGCGAATTTAATTTGTGAGATGTTTCCTGGTGGGATGCCAAGTGCCCCACTGGCCGCCATCTCTAAATCTGCAAGTCGCAGATCAAGTGGAACAACCGTTTCCCTGAACACAAAATCCAACCTATCCATCAACCATGATTGCTTACAAAAACAATATCAAAACCTTTTCTAACGAAAGCATTACCACGAATGCTTCCGCTACTCTCATGTCGCACCCCAAGGGGAGCTCAGCCAGATTCAATGCTTATTAAAATTGATTGTATTCATCCTTGAATTGACCTTCACTTTCCAATAAAAACACTTTTCTTTAGGAGAGTCCATCCTATTTCAATTAATGAAACCGCGAAACCAAAAAAGCACGACATGGTGCTTCCTCGACTGTGTTCAGATGCAACGCTACGATGTAGTCGATTTTCCGTCTTCGATAGGCACCGTCGGACATTGCAACATCAACGTTGGAGCGAACGGAACTGTAGGACTCCTAAAGCCATCCCCTGTCTCCACCGTGAAACTCAACGGTGTTCCGATGGCAGACCATCATCCTCTAACTCCCGGCGTTGACTACTCGCTATTAATCGACGGCAGCATGTATCTGCTGCGTGGTGACGCCGATATCGATTCCTGGATCAAACAATTAAATCTTTCACGATGGGTACTTCAGGATGTTTTTCTTGGTGAATTGATAGGTCAGATTTCATACAACGAAATGGGCGATTTTGCCCAGCGTATGGGACTGGATGGAGATTCCGTAATCACGGCAGTCGAAGGTGCCACCCAGGGGTTTTATCTTTCGGATGTCTTGCCACCATCCGCTGAGGCAACTGCTCCTTCTGAGGATTCCAGAAATGAACAAATCCCGGACTACGATTCTGAACCGCCAGCTGAAGAAGTAACCATCAACAAGGTGAGCGGCGAATTTAACTGCCCTCACTGCTGGGAGCACTTTGACCGCGGAGATGTGATGTGGGTGGCGAAGCACCCCGACCTGCGCGATCCCGATTTGGGAGATGAATTTCCGCTCCGGTTCTTCCCTACGATTTTCGACGAAAGAGGGCGAGCGGTAGATGGGCGCGGAGTGAGCTGTTCGGAGATGGCCTGCCCCAACTGCAAGTCAAAACTCCCCCCGCAGTATCTGGATTTAAAAACTCAAATTTTTTCTGTGGTGGGAGCACCTTCCGCCGGAAAGAGCTACTTCCTCACCAGTATGATCAATCAATTGGAGGAAAAATTGCCCTACTACTTCAGTCTGTCGTTTCAAGATGGCGATGCCGCCGGGAACGCGATGTTGAGCGATATGCGGGCGAAATTGTTCAGCGACTCGTCCAAGCCCGAGAACCTCTACCTTGGCAAAACTCAGGAGGGGGGGAATATGTTCAAGAAATGGACGGTCAATGGGAGAGAAGTCGAACTTCCGAAACCATTCACTTACCTCATCAGTCCCTTTGCAGGTAATGTTACCGAAGATAATTCCAAACTGCTCGTCTTCTACGACAATGCCGGCGAGCAATTCGAACCTGCAGAGCGTTCAGAGGCTGACTTGTACAGTCACGTGGACACCACCAAGTATCTCGCGAGTTCCGATACCATCTTTTATCTCTACGATCCGGCAACAAATGTCCGTTTCCGCCGGATGATCAAAGAGAAAGACGACCCTCAATTAGCGGAAGGGGAATATATGCGCTTCGATCGGCAGGACAATATCATCGCCGAGATGCGAAACCGGATCAAGACAGAACTGTTTCTCGACGCCAAAGAAAAAATCAAAACCCCGCTCGCCATGCTGATCGGGAAGTGCGACTTGTGGACTCAGCTTCTCCCCGAACCAATCATCGATCCTATGGGAGAAGGGAAACTGGATTTGAATGCCATCGAAACGAATTCACAAAATATTCGGGAATTCCTGATGAAAACCAGTCCCGGTGTAGTCGGTGCCGCCGAATCTATCTCCCACACGGTCCGTTATTTTCCAGTCAGTTCATTCGGTCACTCACCACAACCATTCATCGATCCACACCCCGATGATCAAGGGAATGAAATCGAAAGAATCGGCCCCGTTCCCGGGAAAGTAACTCCTTTGTATCCCGAAATCCCAGTTCTCTGGTCACTCGCAAATTTGCACCCGGAGCTCTTTTCTCAACAAACATGACGAATGGCGAATCTATCGATTCGCCTCCCCACTAAAAACTATCGACGATAAATTCCCGATGCTTCCTTATAACACGATTACACCATGGCTCACCAACTGATCTACACCAGTGTTCCCTCCGGCCTCGTAGCGGGACGTTCCGGATTTTGTACCGCAGCTAGACACAAGGAAATCAAGGAAGGCCTTGTCAGTCGAATCGAGAATATTTCAGCTGCTTTTGACCGGGAGTCGAGAGTAGGCGGCAGTGGGGGTTCATTACCCGTCATTTTTTCTCATCGCATCGTAGATGTTCGGGGAACCAAGTCCCACTTGTTGATGAGAGTTGCCGATGCAGGTAGCGACTACACCGGCAGAACCAACCATATCGCCCATTCCTTCGTGCTTGATCCATCAGAGGTTTCTACACTGGATATCAATCCGGCGGAAGCGATCCTCCATCTGACAAAGGAAAACCTGTGGCAACACCGTTACGAAGGAGCAGCAAAATACCTGAGCGCGGAAACCAACTTCGGAACGGTTTCGCATCAGGTCGACCTTCCCGCCTCCCGTTGGGAGTCAGTAACCGGCTCAGCTGCGAATGCTGCCTGGCTTGTCGACACAAAAGCGACCACGGGAGCCGGTATCGTTGCCTCAAGCCGGGACGAGAACGATGAGTTGCTCCATCTCTTCGCAGAAAGCCTTCTCATCGTTGGATCGTCCCGAAAAAATCCCCACGCCATGTGGGAGCGCCCCTTCACGACCTATTTGCAACAGTCTGATAACCGCTCCGATTTTGACTGGTATGGCTGTCCTCACAACAGCCTGTCTCTTATACACATCTCCGAGCCCACGAGACCGAGGCTGATCTCG
>CAJXQE010000396.1 GCA_913058215.1 uncultured Verrucomicrobiales bacterium | reverse complement strand
CGAGATCAGCCTCGGTCTCGTGGGCTCGGAGATGTGTATAAGAGACAGATTCAGAAGAGTTTGATTGTCTAAAAGAAGGATTCTTTGATCGAGTAGGGGATCAAGCTCAAGGTAGCTTTTTCTCCAGAAAATTCTGGGCCCTCCTGTAATTGTCTTTACCGATTTTCGGTTCCAGAATACGAATCATTTCCCTGATCTCCGCCTCAAGAGTCTTGTTTCCCTGCTGCAACGAATTTTTCAGGGAAAGATGCAACCAGAAAGCGGCACGTGCCTGGTCAAGCTCGAAGCCTTTTCCCAGACTGTAGCAATTGCCGAGGATAAATTGAGCGGTGGGATTGTTTTGTTTTGCAGCACCGTGAAACAGTCCTGCAGCAAGCTCCGGCGATTTTCCGGGACCGAGATAGTAGTTGCCCAGAACCACTGCTGCCGAAGAGCAACCTGCATCAGCGGCAGTCCGAAGATGACGGAGGCCGTCGGTCAGATTGAGGTTCGTCTCGATATAATGGACTCCGAGTAAAAGTCTGGCCCGCTGGTCACCCCCATTGATGGCACGTTCCAAAAGCTCCCGGGGCTGACCTTCTCCGAATGTCAGCTTCTCACCCTCTGCGTAGCATTCTCCGGTTGCGCGCCAGTGTTCAGGTCTGGGGTTGTTGGTCGCGATGAGAGGGGCCATGTCGGGGAAAACATTGCGGAACAGAGTTGTTGCTGAGTCAGGAGTCGTGATTTCTCCGGAAGCGGTCATCACGGCGAGCCAGTATCTTCCCAGTGGGTGCTTTCCTCTCGCGGATCGAACGAACCATTTAAGCGCTTCAACCCGGTCGAAGGGGAAGCCGTCGAGCCCCTCATAGTAGCGTTCGCCGACCAATGCCTGTGACTCATTATTACCTCCATCAGCAGAGGCAAAAAGCGCATTTGCAGCCGGGCGGTCGCGGAGACGCTTCATGGTGATTGAGGCAAATTCTTCTTCGAAAACGCCGAACGATTGTGAGCCAATCATATTGTCAATCGAATCGAGAGAGCTGTCATCAAAGTAGGCTCGCGGCATCAGCAGGTCTGCAGCGCTGGCGATGTTCGAAAAGACAATCAAATCATTCTTTGTTCCGGTGGGGATTAGTGAATATTTGCTGCCGAATCTATCTTTGAAGGGGAATGATTTTACGTAATTTACCTGCTTTTGAGGAAGCTTTGTAGGATCGTAGGTGGATTCCCCGACCGGAATTGCAGGAAAGCAGGTGCGGGAATGTTCACCTGAAAAGAATCGATCTTCTCCCGGAAGAAAAGAGATTGTGCGCAAATCCTCGGCAAGGATTACAAATTTCCAGGCTCCGTTGGATTGCCTTGCAATTTTTGCCTGGTAAAGACTCTCTCCAGATAAACGCCAGCTCTCCCGGGCCAAAATGAAGGATACCGGAAATTTAAAGGAGATGGAGTTCGTCGACTCAATCGTAACACCGGTTGGCGCTCCGGCGGAGAAATCACGGTGCGGCCAAAGCGAGCGAAACCCTGTTTCGAGGGATGCAATCTGCGAGGCGTCCGGCCTGGTGATATGTAGATACTGTTCAGGATAAGGCGCGAGGTGGCTTATGGTATCAGTTGGGGAATCCGCTTCCCAGCTCTGGACGAGGCTTTCAGAAAGAGAATCAAGATTATTGAGAACCGGGAACCGCTCAAAAATTCTCTGGTCGCCCGAGACATAGCTCTTTTGATAGGCTTCAATCGCTGATGCAGGACCGGGGGCAAGGATACCTTCAATTCCTGATTCCAGTAATTTTCCCAGTGGGAACCATCCTGATGATTCTCCCTCGTCAGTTGCTTTTTGAAGAAGGAGAAGTGCTCTGCCTGGATTTTTTTCCACTCCCCGGCCGGAAAGGTAATATTCACTGAGCAGAACAGAAGATTCCCGGTCACCCTTGTCTGAGAATGATTGGAGCAACTCGAACGCACGCTTAGGATTTCGATTTTCTCTACCTGGATCATCAACAGTTTCGGCAAGAGCCGATGCTGCGCCGGAAACCTCAAGTCGGGTTGCCTCTTCAAGCCAATGGATTCCCTCTTGTCTGAGCGAACTTTCGGTTCTTGTGCTCAATATTGTCCCCAGTTTGAATGCTGATTTCCCGTCCCCCGATTCAGCGGATTTCCGCAGATACGTTTCAGCTTCGCTTTCGCGGCCTGATTTTAGAAAAATCTCCCCGAGTAGAGAGATCGCTTCGGAATCTCCTGAGTCCGCAAGTGGCTGCAGTCTTCGCGTGGCTGCTGCGATGTCACCTTCTGCGGCATGAATTTTCCCCAGAGTAAGGGCGGCGCTGGGTTCACCCTCTTCTGCGGCAAATTTCGCCAGTCTTTCTGCCTCTTCAGAATTCGCCTGGGTCCCGATACCTTCGAAAAAATAGTCTGCAGTTCCGGCAATTGCAGGGAGAAAATTCGAAAGGGAAGAACGGTTCATCCAGTCGAAGGCCTTTTCGTTTTCCCTTGTTCGTCCGTCCCGCTGTTCCAGAATCCGGGCAAATTCAAATTGCGCGACGGGGTCCTCAGCCTGCGCGGCGAGTTCCATTTGTTCTTTGCCGAATCGCGGGTCTGCCTCCGGGATATCATTTCGAAGGTGAAGCTGCGCTAGAAGTCGTCGGCTATAAACAGAGCCTTTGCCACTCGCTCTTCGTGCCGACTTCTCCGTCTCTTCCCAAAGCCTGGAACTTTTCGTTTCATCCGGTGAGTTTGACGCCAGAGCAGCAAGAGCTTCCGGATACTCTCTATGAGCAGCTTTGTTCAGCCAGTCCAAAGACTCATCGGAGTAGCTTCCGTGTGCGAGCCGCGAAGCTTTTGCGGCCAAGGTCCAAAGGCGTGGTTCGTTGACTGAGTCGAGTTGCTCAAAGAGCCCCAGTTGAATTGCAGCATCACAAAGCTGTTGGGAGTTTCTGGTTTCTTCAGGGATGAGAAATCCTTCTTCAAGCTGTCCCGCTATAGCAACAAGCCCGAGCACATTGTTCGATTGGGCCGATTCTAACAGGTGTTCAATGCCTTCCTCGCGGTTCAGTTCGGCACCCCATTCGCCACGAACCTGAGAAAGGCCGAGCGTTGCCATCGCCGAATAGTCTCCTGATTCCGCTTTTTGGTAGAGAAGATCGATATCATTTGGGAGTGAATACTTTCTCCACTCAAACCAGGCGAATCCAAGGATGAGATTCAAAAGAAGCAGGATTGTGGTAAATTTGAACGGGAGGGTGGAGGCTTGGACAGGCGGTGAGTCACTTGCTCTCGACTTTCTCTTGGAATGTTCACCGGGAAGTGGCAACTCAATTGCCTGATAAATGGATTTCTCCACCAGAGACTCTGACTTCATCGGTGAAAGGTTTCTTCCGGATGCAAGTCCTCCGAAGCGGATAGCGGGAATCGCGGCGGTCCTTGAAAGTTTCGAAACACCGGATAAGGGAATTTCGGTAGCGGTAGATTCCGTTCTCTCCGCCCGAGGGGAAATCGGCGAAGTTTTTATTTTTTCCGATTTTACTTCTACCGGTGAAGTCTTTTCACGTGGGTTCGCAGGGATGTCTTTGCTTTCGGTCGAGTCCGATTTCTTCTTAGAGTAGTCGACGATATAGGATCGGGGGTGGGAGTCGCCCTCAGGCTCTTCGATTTCTTCAAAACCTTCCGCCTCCAGATCCGGAACAAGAGTAATTAAAATTTTATAGTCACCAACACCGAGAGTGAACGGACTGTCGACTTCCATTTCCGGGGACTGAACACCGTTCACGCTGGTTGGAGCCTCGTTGAGCGACCTGACTAAAAAACAGTCTTCTGTTTTTCGTTCCACTTCGCAGTGCTCTGGAAGTATTCCCTTCCCGTCTAGCGAGAGTTTGCAATCGAGGGCGGACCCAATGCAGAACTTTTCCCGACGGCGACAGGACAGGTAAAATACAGTCCCTGCCAACTCGACTTTCAGTGTGGTGGAATCCATTTTAGATCAGCCTCTGATTCTCAGGCGGGGCAGGGTATCTTTCAGGATTCCCCGTCCGGAGAGTTTTCCATTGCCTGCGCCGAAAGTTCGGAGACGTGCTCGGTACTTTTCACCAGTCGGAAAAATGCCATTCCAATATCGGCAATAACGAGAAATCCAAGGTAGCAGAAATGGGCGAAAATGGGAAAAAGCCCCATTAGAATTACATAGAGAAAGATAGAGAAGTTTTCTATGCCTGATTGCATAAGTAAGGTGATTCCCACGCCTTCCTCTCCGAATTGCATAGCACCAAAATAGATAGTGCCAGCAGAAGCGAGAAAAACGAATGCTGCAAAATTGATAGGAACGAGTGACAGCGAGAGCCGACCGAAAAAGGTAACAAGATTGAAAAGGTATTCTGCCGGCCCTTGCCGTTGTTCGTCATCAGTGGAGACGTCGAGTAGCTTTTCACAGTTAGTGGCTACCCAGGAAATATAACCTGCCATCACTAGACCGGCGAAGGCTACCCCTGTTGTTGCCAGTCCGGCAGATAGCGAAACGGCATAGCCGGCGATTGCAGTCAGGCTTCCCCAAATGAGAGTGTAAATGAAATTGAGGATTCCAAGGACTGCAAAAACCTCAGGTAGCAATCGCGAGGCCAGTCGGATCGGAGGACCGAATGTTAGACGTAGATTCGCTGAACAAAACAGTCCCAGCACAAATTGAATAAGAAAAACTCCCGGGATGATTCCGATTCCCGCGAAAAACAGTATCGATGAATCCTGTTTCAGACCCAGCGCCATGCAGAGAATTCCGGATATGATTCCGGCGAAAAACAGAACTGTAAGAGCTGAGTTGTTTAAGCGAGAAAGATGGCGCTTAAAGTTTTGAGTAGCTAAGCCCTCCCAGGCAAGGGGGAGGCGGAAGACCTGATGAAGGAGAGTGGAGAACCTTCGGTTTAGTCGTGAGATGAGCCGGTTTTCTCCAAATTCATCCAGATTCTCTGAGTATTCATTTGGTTCCATAAGTAAAACATACTTGTAAGAGCCAGACTTTTCGATCTTTAAATCGATCAAGGATTGATCAATGCCTTGATTCTCGCAACCGGAACACAAGTCTTGATGACCATTTGAAGATTTTCGTCCTCTCCGTCCTTCTGTTTGTAATAGATGGAGTTGGTGGATGCGACAAGGCCTGTTAGTTTTCCGGCTGATGTGAATACTCCGCAACCACTCGATCCTCTCGCGAAGTCGGCAGTGATCTGCATGCGCTCGGCTCTCTTCTTCCCGAGCAGATAGTAACGCGAAACCACGCCCCGGGTATAACTGAAAAAGTGTCCATCCGGATGGGATAATAGGTGAACGGCGTCGCCGGGATTCGCAGTGGTGGCGAGGGAAACAGGCGGAAGGTCACAATCTCCCAACTGAACAATCGCGAGATCGTCTTTTTCAGAACTGGCGAGGACCTTGAGAACGGGAAACAGATTTCCGCGGCTGTCCATCGCTCCGAATGCCGCAGCTTTTTCGGAATCAATCACGTGGTAGTTGGTGACTGCAATTCCATCCTTGCCAATAACAACTCCACCCGCATTGGAGCCGTGCCACTTATTACACTTGTTGCATTTGTAGAGGTGACCGAAAAGTAAAGTCGATGGCAACGCAGCAGCGTATGGGGATGAGTCTATGACAGTGGATGGATCTTCCCCGGATTTGCCAAGGTCGATCGCTCCGCTTTTCTGTTTTTTTAACTCAGCAATCAGTTCCGCTGCAGGAGTCGCCTTGCCTTCGTCCAGAAGGGCCGACAGCTTTTTGACAAAATCGCGCTTCAGCGCACTGTCATCAATAACGGCTGGCCCTTCCGCTGCCAAGGGTGAATGCCCGAGCAGCGAAAACAAAAGCAGCAGAGAAGCTGCGCTATTTGATATTGACCGTCGCATCAGGAAGGGCTTTCTGAAGTTTCTTCGCTCCTGCCGGAGTGGCTTTCGACTGCCACAGAAAGACCGCATTCAGATTCTTGAGCCCTTCAAGGTGGCTCAAACCTTTATCGGTGACCTGAGTGCTGTAGAGGTTGATATAACGCAGGTTGTCGAGCCCTTTCAGTTTGGCCAGCCCGGCATCGGTAATTGCGGTTTGGTGCAAATCAAGACGCACCAGTTTTTTCATTTTAGAAATCTGATCGAGCGCAGCATCGGTAATGGCCGTTTTGGAAAGGTCGAGGTGGGCGACGTTGGATCCGATGGCTGAAATACTGCCGACTTTCTCATCATTGGCATTCTCGGCTTCGAGACGAAAATCAACGGCAAGCAAGGGACTCGACTCCGCAAGGGGCATGACGCGTCCCCCGGCTGCGGTGATGTCTTTCCAGGTGTCCTCTTTCAATGGCTCAAGGCCTTCGCTCAGTCCTTTATCTGTCTCTTATACACATCTCCGAGCCCACGAGACCGAGGCTGATCT
>CAJXQE010000395.1 GCA_913058215.1 uncultured Verrucomicrobiales bacterium | reverse complement strand
CTACACTATCCTCTTCGTCGGCAGCGTCAGATGTGTATAAGAGACAGGCGCTATAGAGAGCGTATATCCATTTTCACTCAGGCCCGAGAAGGTAAATGCCCCGTCAGATTCGGTGGTGCCCTGTTCAATCACATTACTACCGGAAAGAACCAGTTGAGCCCCTTCGAGCGGCGCTACCCCGGTACCCGTGTCGCCGACGATCCGACCGCTTACCTCGTAGGTAGCCAGTCCCTGGAGATCGATTCCCCAGTCCGTTAGAGTTCCGCGCTCACCTGATGAGGGATCCCACTCGATCCGAAGCGTCCAGTCGCCTGATCCCAACTTTCCATTGAACTGATCCAAATCGATCTGAAGATTCGAGGCCAGCGTATCCCCGTTGCGATGAATCGTAACCACAGTGCCATCAGGGCCTGTCAGGGTAATGATGAGATCTCCAGGTTGATTGTAATCTATTCCCAGATTGAACTGTACATTCTGGATATTTACAGGTTCCGTCACTGTAATTACGCTTTCACGGAACCCGTCCCCCGAAGACCCTCCAATCGGAAGGTTGGTTTGACGGTATTCGTTGAAGATGCTCCTCCGTGTTGGCTCCAAGGTCTTACGGTCGAGTTCAAATGTCCCGTCGATAAACACTTTCTGCCCATTGGGTAACATTCCACCCACCGCTTCCACATAGGCCCCTTCAAAACGGTCCGGAGCCACTCGCGTTCCGATCAAGGTCACCTCCCGTTGAATCGCAAATGGGAACGGATTCATGACGTCGAGTTGCCCGTCGCCGTCATAGTCCTTGTCACCCTGCGCATTGGCCTTTGGATCAAGATCCACCGAATGGGAGAAGGTGTCATAAGGAGGGGCATTCCGGTCCCCGGGCGACATCACGAAATTCGTCGTCAGGCTGAAATCTGTCCCCTGAAAAAAGATACCGTTCATAAAGACATCCCGGGGAAATAGCAGCGATTCATCCCGGTTCAAGACCGCCCGAAAACTGGTCTCGGTGATAGACTCAGAATTCATAAAGAGATTCAATCCCAAGTCGATCTTGCCGAGGGGGATATCCTTCCCATCTATCCGCTTGGCGGACGCAAAGCCTTTCCAATCGCCGGCTGCGGTCGATACATCGAGGACAACCTTCACGGTTCGCTGTTGATCGCCGAATGTCACGTCGAAGGATTGCCCTTCATATCGACCGGGCGCCAAACCACGCCGATCCACAAAAAACACTACAGTGTCCCGCTCAGTCGTGACAACACCGGACGTACTTTTCACTCTTTCGGAATTATCCTCATCAGAGGGATCAAAGGGCTCGAGAAACAACCAGGGAATGCTGTTGTCGAGGGACCAGTTTACAATGCTTGATCCGGTATTCCCGATAGATATCACCTTGCGATCCACCCCTTCGTCAAATCTCAGAACACCTTGGGTGAAAGGGCTATCGAGGATCCCGTTACCGTTGAGGTCCAGCTCCGCATCTTCCGGCCCCGGTTTCCGAATCATCATTCCCAAATAGTCCCCTGGATTGGGGATGCCCGGAAAATCCGCGGCCTGGAAAGGTTCCTCGGTCTGCAGAGGAGAAGCATCAACATCCTGAATCAAAGCAAGATAGGGTATTGCCGCAAGATCGATCTCTTCCAATGCGTAGACCCAATATCCAGCACCAGGGCTTACTGATGTCAATTCCTTGACAGTGGGCACCGAAGTCAAATCATGCCCCAGAAATCGCTGCGCAGAAGCATCGAAAGTCCATACTTGGGAGACACGATCAAAACTGGGCCCAAATACGGCCGAAAGAGACTGAGCACCCTCGTCGTCGTCTTCAGGAACTCCCGGGAAACCAACCAGATTCCATCCCGGAAGAAATTGCAAATCACCATCCCACGCAGGACCTGTCAAGGTGATCGTCGCCAGAGAGGTCACATTGACCCAGTAGGCCCGCCCCTGTTCCACAGCACTGAAATCGCTTAGCGGGAAGCCGGGAACGTTCGGCTGACGGGTGTCCCATCCACCGGGCGCGGACGGGTCCCCCGTAGGCTCGTATCCCCAGATCTCAATGAGCTTGTCTGAACTGTCGAAGTAGGATCGAAACGTATCAAATGGAATGGGCGCATCCCCGATCTGTATCGAGATAAGATTCCATCCAGGGCGGCACTCTATCACCTGAGTCCGGTTGGGTGGTGCTGCGTCGAGGCGCATTCCCGTCACCAACAGCAGAGCGGCAATGGCTACAGAGCCAGAAAGAATCGAAAATAAGCGATTGGGAAAATGGTTCATGAAAAGAGATTCTTCGCTTATTCGATCTCCACGGTAATGCGATAAAAACACTGAGGAGCGGTGGTTGTATGGTCGTGCCAGATAGACGCCAGATTCTCTCCCGAGCTTATCAAACCAATGTCGTTCCATGTTCCATCCTGCATCGTAGGGGAACAATAAATCCTATAAATGCGGCTTATTCTCACGGGACCAAATTTCACCGAGAAGACTCCGTTTTCATGACGAGTCTCAACCACACCTAGCTTGGAATTGAGATCCGTAGGATCAGTGTCTGCCACAAATTCATCTATGTCGTAAACTCCGTCATTATCCGAATCGGTAGTATCCGTAATGTTTGCCGGATCGAGTCCATGACTAATAAGCCATTCACTGAACCCATCCAACGAATTAGAAAGAGGCAACCCAAGATCCTCTGAAATAGTTAAATTTAGAGTCTGAACATCCCCCTTAACACTGGAAAGGGTCAGACCACTCGTCGACTCACTTGGCTCATACTCCGACCCATCGCTGATCTTTACGACGTAAATTCGAATCCCCTCTCCAAATCGACCTGTTTTTGGAAGCCGTGGATTGTTTCCGTCGTCGAGCGGCACCTTCAACAAATACTGAGCACTCCCCACGTTCATGACCGCGCGGGCTATTTCCAGCCCATCAAGCTTGGCAATAATCGCAATCTGATTAGCCACCGTAGGCACCGCCAAATCAGTAGAGTTGTGCCGCAGCCTACCAAAATAGACAGCATCCAATTCCGGCAGTTTGGCTGCAGCGGAATCCATCATTGCCATCAAAACCAACACAACGGCGACAATATTATGCTTCTTTTTCATCTCGCTGGGATCTATGGGCGGAGGCGTTTCGAGATTTTCACCTTAGTTTTCGCACGATCTATCAGCCCTTCTCCAGATGCGTTTATATTAAATTTTCCTGTTCTTCTCCGCTCCTTGCCACGGCGGGTGGGTTTCATGTCCAGAAGATATAGGTAACTGGTAAGAGGATCGTAATTTGCGAGGTATCCCGCACCTCTGCCAACCAATGCAGTAACGTTTCCTGCCTGACCTGTGATGCGACGATATTTCAACTTGTAGTAGGAATTGCTCCGGGAAGCACGCACTCCTAATGTGGAGATCAATCCTCCATCGTTGCCCACGGTAAAGAAAGCCCTGACCTTCCTGCCGTTTTTCGACTTTGCTGAATAGGTTTGTCCGCCGCCGCTGGCATTGTAAATGTCATTCCCCCTTTGTGACTTACCCGTCTTTCCGATAGTCAGATCGGGGCGGGTTTCTACAAGGGGATCACTTTCCAAGTCGACGGAATAGGATCCTGTCTGGCTATCCCCTCCGCCCGCAACTGCAATGTAATAATTTCCAGATTGCAGGACTCCTGAAAAGAAATCTAGCGATTCCGGATCTGTTGAAGAATAGAGCAAGGCTCCCAGCGAATCGAAAATCCAGAACACCGAAGCCACCTCACCTCCAAGGGACGCCTTTAAATGGCTCAAACTCGGAATAGTGATCTGGAAAAAATCCAGATCGCCGGGAGTCAAGTTACCGGTGGCACCCGAAATCAAGCCCAAGGGACTAGCATCCACCTTGGAATCCCCATGGTCATCTCCGCCCCCGGGGCCCCCAGCTCTTGCTGTTGAGCCCGTCCCATATTCCTCATCGCCATTCGGATTCAGAGGGTCAAAGCCCCCCCCGTTTGCCGCCGTGAGGGCCGAAAGAGTGTAGACACCCGGATCCAATGGAGCTTCGAAAGGAATCGTGCCACCGCTACTGCCTGCCATCGCATTCCGATAACTGGCATACCGGTCTCCAAAAATTAGCCACTCTTCACCGGAAGTCAGATCGGCAAAAACGTATAAACACAAAGGAGTGCCCGGAGATATTCCAAATGGGGTATAATCTACTGCCGCCAATGTGTCAGCTATTCCGCTCCCCGAGATCCATTCGTCTCCACCACTGGCCGAAAACAACGCTACAATGATGTCGTCACTCTGACCCACATTAGCACCGGGCTGCAAATTTGTACCGGATACAGAAGGATCGCTGAGACTAAAAAAGCCGTCGCCCGAAACATCCGCCACAACTACAGCTCTGGCACCTTCCGCGATTGAACCGTCTTCAAAGAATACTTCAATCGTAACGGTTGCTCCCACAATTGGGACAAGCGAGAGAGCCGAAATAGCAGAAGCTATCGAAACGAGAACCGGACGGAACACTGAGTGATTTACGAGATCGAACATAACATCAGTAACGGGGTAAATTACTCCAAATCACAGACTCTCCAGCAGCCGTTGTTGCCTTACGAATCACAATACCGGCAGACGGCGGAATCAAAACGTCGTCGGACGCAGGATAGGTGCTGCCATCATTCAAACGCCACTCTCCTCCCACGCGGAGATAGCTCCTATCAGGCTCCCGGTTGCTCGTGCCCGAATAGCTATCGTAAACCAGCAACTCATCGTTCCGATCACCTGGATCATTAGAGATACTGTCGACAAATGCTTCTGAATCCAAATCCAGAGCTGACAAGGCAACCGGAATCGGACGCATCAATCCAACGAAATTATCCTGAGGAGCATCCGCATTGGTTCGTAGGGAAGACTGGTGCGCTACTGAATGGACATGGTTCATGGAAATGAATTCCGTGCTGCCGCTATTAGCGGGATGACGAACAATCAGAACCTGCCCCGGAGGCACTACCACGTCATCAGACGCAGGAAACAGCGACTTGGATTGAAACCAACCTTCAGCGGTCAAAAAGAATATCTTATTCGGAGCCAGACGAATTCCAGCACTGGTGACGTCGGCCAAGAGCACTACAGTCGATCGACTTGGAGGCAACTTCCCAGATGATTGATGGATCGCCGTTTGTGTACCCTTTGGCCAAATGGTGCCGAGAGTCCAGTGCGGAACTACATCGAAAGGATCTCCACTTTGAACAGCACTGAAATCCAGCCCATTGTGACGGACAACAATACCCCCTGTTGTATTCGACTCAATTGGAAACCAGGCACCAGCCAGAGAACCGCCGTCCCGAAAACGCAAATAGTGCGGAGAAACGGTGAAAGCATTCGCCGCCATGCCCCCTCCCCCGGCCGGAGAGAGCGTTACGTTTCGAGCACTCTTTGAAGACAGAACGCCCACCACACCGGAAAAAACCGGCTTCCTTATGAACGGAACTGTAATAACAGTATCCTCCCCTTCAGGGCAGGCAACCTTGTTAAAACCAACCAAATCGGATGTCACTTGCGCCTCAATGGATGGTAAGCAGAAAAAACCAAGCAGCACAACGCATCCGCTACCAAAAAAGAGAGGAAGGAAAGAAAAACGGATAAGCAAGGAACACATACAAACGGTGACCGACCCTTGTATAAGACAATTGTTAACGCAAACTTATTTTCACCGGAACCGCGCGAATAGTTCAATCGCAACAAACAAGACCTGGAAATCGATCCATCGCAAACCACTTATCTTCAAAACATTAGGAAGTAATCGTTCACCATCCGAGTGAAGACAAAAAAGGGGGCTCGTTCATTGAAATAAAGCACTCTCTTCAAAGAAACTTACCTTCCCCTCTGTTCGATTGTAGAAGCAGCGCGTTATGAAATTATCCCTAGACCTGAGAGATAGATTCCTGAAGTGCCCCCGAAAAACGGAAGGTTTTGATGGAGCGTTTTGTTTCTAATGGGCATCTCTGGAACTGGACGAATGCGCCTTTAGATTTTCAAACGGTTATGTTGACTCGCTAAATCGAAGGGCGTCATCTGAGGCTCAACGATTATTGGACCATTATGGGGTTTATCTTCTTAGTAGTGGGACTGCCAGGCTTTTTGCTTTTTCCTCGAACTGCATGGATACGCGGCAGTTGAAGGATTATTCTCTGTCGGAAGTTTCACAACCATTTTGATTATCAGATATTTGTCAATTAGTTGGGAATAATTCCGCCCCTACTCTTCCCACCTATTTATTATAAACAAATTACACTAAGCGAAGTGTCTCCGCGGCAACACGTCAAGCCAGTTAAGAAATCCCCTCTTCGATCCATCCCACTCCTGCTATGGTCTGCGGTAGAGTTTTCTTCGGTAAGTCCGGAATTTCGCCCGCCGACTTCCGAATTTATCGAGACAATCCCATATTTCGCCTG
>CAJXQE010000394.1 GCA_913058215.1 uncultured Verrucomicrobiales bacterium | reverse complement strand
CCGATTTCCGTGAGAACGAGAAGAAGATGCGTCAGGACATGATGAATGACGCCGCCGAAATGCTGGAGACTTCCGGTCTTAAAAATATTCGAACTTTCGACAACGAGTCTTATCCCGGAACCGCTATTCACGAAATGGGAACCGCCCGGATGGGTCGCGATCCAAAGACCTCAGTGCTCAATGGAAACAATCAGGTCCACGCGGTGAAAAATGTGTTCAACACTGACGGCGCGTGCATGACCTCGGTGTCGTGTGTGAATCCGTCTCTGACTTTCATGGCACTGACGGCAAGGGCGGCTGACTTTGCAGTTGGGGAGTTGAAGAAGGGAAATTTGTAGGAATTCAACCTGGCTAACTTCCCCACACCCTCACTTCCACATCTTTGAAATCGGAGTCCTTGGCGTAGATGTCTGAAAAGAGTTCTCTGGCTTCGGTCGGTTTGTCGAGCTTCAGGAAAAGCATCGCCTTTTTGTAGCTCAGAGTCTTCCATTGGTAGTCCGCTTCTTTTCCACCATCCCCGTCCAGCTTGTGCAAGGCTTCGTCGATTTCCTTTACAGCGAGCTCGACCAGGTTCCCTTCGACGAAACAATCAGACAAGAGGCTCATGGCTTCGATGTCGATACCAACCCGGGGATCTTTTTTCGCCTTTTGGAGAGGGTTCACCGCTTCGCGAAACCGGGAGAGCTCCATGTAGGCCTTTCCCAGCTGAAGTTGAGCTTCGGCATTGGTAGGATTACTGAGGACGGCTTGTTCCGCGACCGTCAGTTGGATCTCGGATTTCTCCGACTGAAATTTCTGAATTTCCTCCTGTTTGCTTTCAGCTTCGGCTCCGCTGCATTTCTCCATTTCCGCGCGGGCGATCGCGAGTTTTTGCTCCGAAACGGCAACACTCAGTTCGTCGACCTGTGCGCGCAGGACGGGATCCTGAGGAAAAGATGAGGCTAAGAGTTCTTGCAGCTCCAGTGCGTATTCGAGATAGCGAAGATCGTTTTCGCCCAGTTCCCGAGAGAGGCCAATGGCCTTTCGAAGTCCCTTCTTTTTCTCCATCGAGACAGCGGGATTGTCGTCCGGATTGGACTCCTGAAACCCTTGAACGAGCCTTTCAACTTCCTTCCGCTTTTCATCGCCAGTCAGAGAAATTCGTTCGCTTCTTTCCAACTCAAGTCGCTCGCCCTGATCTTTGATCTCAATTTTCCCGCTCTTCATCGAGGCGCGGGCCATGGTGTCGCGAAGAGATTTTTCCGCTTCGAGATTCCCCGGATCAATGATGATAATCCTTTTCAAAGCGGTGCATGCATTTTCGAATTCACCGATACTCTGATAGAAATCTGCCAGTTGCTGAAAGGCCTCCTTCAATTCCGGATTTCGCGAGGCGGCGAATTCGAGGGCGAACCTCGCTGTCTGCGGCAAACCGGCAGCCAAAGCCGCTTCGTGAAGTACGGCATTGGCTTTGATGTTTCCTGGCAGGTAGACGAAAACTTTTCCCTCAAGAATCTGGATAGCATCCAGGGGCGCTCCCTCGTCGAGTTTTTTGTGGGCTTTTCCGATAAAGCTCTGGGGCGGGGGAATCCGATCACTCAAAGGAATTTTCAGGGCTGCTTCGACTTCGGCGTTTCGCATCAGGATTCGGGCTTCTAAAAATTCCGGATGCTTTTTAAGAACCGGATCGAGAAACAACATGGCGTCTTTCCATTGTTTGGCGTGCCCTTCGGTGGCGCGTTGAGCATTTTTCCAATTCCATTCCAGTTTGCCGAGGTTCTGTAGATTAAATGACTCCTCTTCGGATTTTGCCTGCAAACGGGAGGCAGGTTTCTCATCAACCGGGGTATCGTTCGCTGCCAGGACCTTGCCTACGATCTCAGGATCCTGATTTAGCGCGACAGCAAGAGCGTGGACGGTACCTGACTGCGCTCGTGTTTTTCCGTTCTCCAAGCCGCTGACGGTTGCTTGTCGGAGCCCCGATTGTTCCGCCAGATCGGATTGAGTCATTCCTGCGGCCAAACGGAGATCCTTTAGCGAATTCATTCTTTACCGTAATACGTTTATACGATAACGCAACTATTCGATATTTATCCCGTCGGCTTCAGCTGATGATTTCATATGCTTGGCACGGTGTGAATCTGACGCTTCGGGCCTGTGGATTCTTCACCTTGAGATTGTCAATCAACTCAAAAATGCCATCATGTGAACGCTCGCGAATACGAGCTCGTTCCATCTGATCCATCATGACCATTCTCAAAAACACCCTCCCGATTGCCTGCTTTTTCGCCACTATTCTCCTGGCGATCGCATCTCCGGTGAAGGCGGAAACCGTACCGGACGATTTGAAGGGAGACTGGTCACTGAATCTGGAATCCGGCGAACCGGCCTGGATGAGCGTGGTTGAGAAAGAGGGGGAAGCTTTTGTTTACATGCGAATTTATATCGGCCCCGAGGGTCCTTACAAAGTGGATGAGGTGAGCGATGGCGGGCGCATCAAGTTTGCACTGAAGCCAAAACGTAAAAAGAAGAAGAGCAAAGAATTCACCAGTCAAGAAGTCGAGGTCGGGCTGACGGATGGCAAACTGGATGGAAAAATCACCCGGACTCCCAATGGTGAAGGCGAAGGAAAGGAAATTTCCTTTACTGGAAAACGAATTCCGGCGATGCCGACAAGTGCGCCGGATTTGTCAAAAGTCCACTTTGGTAAGCCGGTAACTCTTTTCAACGGAAAGGATCTGACGGGTTGGCGAACCTATGAATCAGACAAGATTAATGGCTGGAGTGCTCAGGGCGGGATGCTGGTGAACACCACCACCAAGACCGATTTCAGTCCGACAGGAGATCATGCGAATTTGCGGACGGAGGATGAATTCGAAGACTTCCGGCTGCACATCGAGTTTCTCATTGAATCGGATCGCAACAGCGGGATTTACCTGCGAGGGATATACGAAGCTCAGGTGGTTGATCGCGACAGTCGAATGCAGGGGCTTCAAGGCGTTGGTTCAATTTTCAGCCGGATCGCTCCTTCCACCAATGCCGGGAAACCGGGAGGCCAATGGCAAACTTATGATCTTACCCTGGTGGATCGCCATGTGACCGTCGTGTTGAATGGAGTGAAAGTCATCGACAACCAAGCCGTGATCGGCCCGACCGGTGGTGCCATTTATACCGACCCCGCCGCGCCCGGACCGATCTACCTGCAGGGGGATCATACTTCTGTTAAATTCAGAAACATCCACTTGGAGCCGGTGATCGATTGATTCGGCTCTGGAGTGTGAAACCAACCCGCCGCCGCTTCGGTATAGCAAGGAAAAGGGGCGAGGGTAAGGCTTCAAGGGTATTGCCATTATTCCGGATCTCGTGCCTAATGGGCGCATGAACCTTTTGCGATTCTTTTGTCCACCTGTCATTCCTTCGATGGGAATCCGAAAAATGGTATCCCTGCTTCTCGCTCTTTGCATGGTGACCGTAGCTGAAGCCGCGGATGAAAAGGCGAAAGCGAAGACTCCGCCAAATATCATCTTCCTGTTCATCGACGACATGGGTTATCTCGATGTCGGCTGCATGGGGTCCAAAGACATCAAGACCCCGAACATTGATCGCATTGCCAAAGAAGGCGTGCGGATGACGGACTGTTACGCAAGCGCCCCGGTTTGCTCCCCAACTCGCGCTGCTTTTCTCACTGGTCTCTGGCAGCAGCGCACCGGGATCGAATGGGCTATCGGTCTGACTTCAGAAGAGGCGAAGCGAGTCGATGGAGAATTGGTGAAAGTCGAAGAGCCGTTCACGATGGGCCTGGCACCGAAAGATTCCCACCTCACTCCTTTATTGAAAAAACAGGGATACGGCACTGCCGCCTACGGGAAATGGCACCTCGGTTTCAAACCGGAATACAATCCTATCAAACACGGCTTCGATGAATACTGGGGCATCATTGGAGGGCAGTGCGACTACTACAAATACTATTACCTCGGCGGGATGAAGCAGCTCTATGAGAAAACCGAAATGACTACGGCTGAGGGTTACATTACCGATCTGATCAACGATCGCACTGTGAACTACATTCGCGAGGAGAGTGAAAGTCCGTTCTTTATCTATGTTCCCTACAACGCAGTTCATCATCCCTACCACGTGCCGGGTGATCCAACGCAATCTTACACGAACGAAAACAAAAACGACGGCACCCGGGCCGGCTACGCCAAGATGGTCGAAAGCATCGACAAAGGTGTCGGCGAGATGTTTGCGGCCCTGGAGGAAAAGGGAATCCTCAATAACACGCTCATCATTTTCACCAGCGACAATGGTGGCGAACGTTTCTCCGACAATGGGCCACTCTTCAATCACAAGACGACCCTGTGGGAAGGTGGCATTCGTGTTCCGTGCTTGTTGCGCTGGCCGGATGGCGGACTTCCCGCCGGTAAAGTTACATCCCAACCCGCCATCACCATGGATCTAACAGCAACGATTCTCGCCGCGGCCGGAGTTCCCTTGCCAAAGGATCATCCCATAGACGGCATCAACCTTTTACCTATTCTCCGGGGCGACGAGGAGCCTGTCATGGAACGCACCTTCTGTTGGCGGGTCGACCGCACCCGGCGCCGGATGAAAGCCGTCCGTCACGGTGACTGGAAGTATGTGAAAGACGACATGGTTGAGATGCTCTTCAATCTCAAAGACGATATCGGCGAGCACAACGACCTCTACTATGAGCGTCTCGATAAAGTGAAAGAACTCAGGGAAAAGCTGGCGACTTGGGAAGCGGATGTGGATAAGGTGCCGCCACCTATTTTGATTCACTAGACCCTTGGTTCGAATCTAATCGGATAAATCTTTTTCAATATCCATGTCATGATAATGACTACAACTCCCTTCGTTCGGGTAGGGAAGCTGCGTATTCGAATATAGATTTCTATTGCTGCGGTAACTGCCCTGAAATACTCGCGGCAAAGGGCCCTGCGAACATGACTGCCGAACTGAGGCCCGATTCTTCGCGGATCGTTGTGAGTGCTTTCGCCTGTGTTTTCGAGAGCGCCAGACCTGGATGGCGAATTTCTCCAAGACTCCGATAAAAGTCAGAAATGAAACTCACCGTTTCCTCGTCGGCGATAGGCCAGAATGTCATGATCAAATGATCTACGCCGGCCAGGAAAAATCCGCGACGCAATCCGAGAACTCCCTCTCCCTCCAGTGCTTCTCCAGAGGCAGTGTCACATGCTGACAAGGTTGCCAGCCAAGTGTCTTCCAAACTCATCTGTGAGATTTCCTCTGCAGTGAGAATGCCATCTTCCTGGGGAGCAGGCTGATCCTGCTTTCCCCATTGATTCAGGGTGGATTGTGCTCCCGCCAGGGTCAGTAGTGATCGCATCAGTGGGTTGTCCACTCTTTTGGAGGGACTGAACTGCATTGCAGAGATGTTGGCGGCTGCGGCGACGGAATCCTGACGTTTCAGAAAGAGCCCGTGGGTGGCAAAATGAATGATGTCAGGAGTTTCTTTCCACGTGGCGATCACGGTTTCATTTGCGGCAGCACCGGCATGAGATTCGATTTTCCATTCGAATTCCCGCGCGATATTTTCGATTTCAATGAGTTCCTTTCGAGTGCCGGGCAGTGGGGGAAGTACTGGCAGGTCGAGACTGAAAGGGACCGTGACGGACCTTTGCTTTCCCAACTTGGATCCAGATCCCGTTTCTGCTGAGAACTCAGGGTCAGCAAAAACCGCAAGACTCATTCTCTTGTCCGGAGCGACATCGACCTCGAGAAGGTCGCGGCCGGTGGAAACGTAGGTGATCTCCCAACGCGACGCGGCGAATTGATTACCGGCATCGAGTAGAACAGCAAAAGACAGGCAGGAGAGGTTTCCGTCCGGGGAGAGTATCAAGCGGTCACCCTCGGGAACGAGCGATTCGATCGGAGCGAGTATGGATTGGTAGAGCGTCTCAAGAAGAGATTGAAGGTCGCCTTCGGCAATTTGAATTTCCTGTGACATTCCTTGTTTCAGTAGCAGAATCGCATCATCAATCGGTCCCGCTTCTGAGAGTGCGCGCCAGACCGGAGATTTCCCAGAAGAGAAAATCATTGCTCCGTACCACGGGATCGTTCCACCCCCCTTGCTGATTCGTTGGTAGCGAATGAACTCGCAGAGGTGGTCGCCGGGATGGAGAGCGTCTTGAATCGCATTGGTGGAAACCGATAGTGCTCCTCTTGCTGAAGACGACATTCTTGTCATTGAGCCGAGCTTCGCTTCCAGATTCTGCACTTCGCTCGCCAGTTTCGCAGCGTCTTCACTATTTCCCCAAGCTGCCTCGAAGGCCATTCGCTTTGCTACCCGGAGGTCTCGTGCCAATCCTGAGAGTTCCGGGGAGTCCGTTTGTCGGGCCATTCGCTTATCCTCAAGCACCGAGTCGAGAACGCTGCCTTTTAAACGGAGAATTGATTCTGTCTCTTATACACATCTGACGCTGCCGACGAAGAGGATAGTGTAGA
>CAJXQE010000393.1 GCA_913058215.1 uncultured Verrucomicrobiales bacterium | reverse complement strand
ATGTGTATAAGAGACAGGGAAAGTACCGACGTGGCTCGGATGAAACGCCGCCTCGGCAATGAGGCGCTTTCGCTCCAAGCGATGGTCGATTCAATGGAAACGACGGGAGCAAAGGTGAAGTTGGTTGTGTTGGACTGTTGTCGCGACAATCCCATTGAGGCGGAAAAGGCGGGCGGGACGCGCTCGACAGTGGGCGGAAGGAGCGGTTTGGCTCAGGTGACTCCGCCGAGCGGGACATTGATCAGTTACTCGGCCGATGCGGGGCAACGCGCCAACGATGGATTGTTTACCGCAGTCCTTATCGACGAGATTCAGAATTCCGGTCTTCCCATCTTGCGAGTTTTCGCTTCGACGCGGGAAAAGGTGCGTCAAATCTCGACGGAATGGGCCAAGGAGGATGCCGAGAAAGGATTGCCGGTCCCCTATCGCCGCGTTCGGCATGAACCGGCGGAATACAACAAGCTGAATCTTTCCGGATTGGATTTTACCTTTACGCGTGGGATCCCGAAAGCAGTGTCGGCGGAAGAAAGTGCTGAGACAGTAGCTTTGCGCAAGCAGGTGGAGTCGATGAAACAGTTGATCGAAGAATTGAGGAAGTCAGGAGTGGAGAATGAGACTTTAAAGAAGCAGTTGGCTGAAATGGAGAAAACCGTGGTCGAAGCGGAGGCTAAACCGCGGACCAAATCGAAAGTGACGATGCCAGTGCCGCCGAAGGGAAATTTTGCGGCGGGGACGCGTAGAATGGAAGGAAGCAAGGCAGGGGAAGTGCGAGAGTTCGGTGGCATTGAGATGGTGTGGTGTCCGCCCGGGGAATTTTTGATGGGGAGCCCGGAGAGTGAGGAGGAGCGGGGCGATGATGAAAAGCAGCACCGTGTGACCTTGACGAAGGGATTTTGGATGGCGAAGACAGAGTGTACCCAGGGGCAGTGGGAGAGTGTGACTAGGTACAACCCGAGTAAATTCAAGGGAGCGAAATTACCGGTGGAGCATGTAAGATGGGAAGATTGTCAGGAATGGTTGGCGAAGATGAATGCGAAGCATCCGCTGCCGGAGGGGTGGAAGTGGGAGTTGCCGAGTGAGGCGCAGTGGGAATACGCGTGCCGAGCAGGGACGGAAACGGTGTTTGCGTATGGGGATTCCTTGGGCAGCAAACACGCGAACTTCAATGGGGGTTATCCGTATGGCGGGGCGCCGAAGGGCTCGTATTTGGAAAAGACTTCGGAAGTCGGAAGCTATGCAAGGAATGAATGGGGTTTGTTGGATATGCACGGGAATGTGTCCGAGTGGTGTTCGGATTGGTATGGGGGCGATTATTACGTTGATGGTCAGAGAGACCCCATGGGTCCGAACGTCGGTAGGTACCGCGTGGACCGTGGCGGTAGTTGGCTGTACAACGCGCAGGGCTGCCGCGCTGCCAACCGCAACGGAAGCTTGGCGGGCCTCCCGCTCCTCAGCCTGGGCTTTCGGGTTGCTCTCAGTTCCCTGCCAGTCGACTGAGCCGGAACTCCTATGGGGTGCGGAAGCTCGATGCCCCTTTGGATCGATTCACGGCTCGGGTGATCGAATTCCTCCATGCTCGCCTACACCTGGATTACTGCGGTCACCACGCCGGGAAAACGCGAACTCACTCCCTGTGTTCAATCCAAAACTGCGTCAAGCCGCAGCATTCCAAATTCGGCAAAGCAACGCACGCACGAGTTGTCCGGGAAACGTAGAGCGGATTGACAATCCGCTTTCTCTGCCTATCCGCATCCCTCGGGGACAAGGTGCTTCGCAAACGAATTGGCAATCCATTCTACTTCCGAACTGCTCAGTAGCGTCCATTGAACCTGCTTCCGTGTGTTCAGTGTATTCTGTGGTCCATCATTCAGAGCCCGCATAGCTGGCAGGACCGATGAAAAACGAGCTGGAAGCGTCGTTCTACGTCGTCGCCGTCGGCGGCGGTCCTTGTATGTAAAGCGATCCTTCCAGGTCGTTTGCGAAGCCCAATCGCCAAAATATCGAGCGCATTCATCACTGATAGAACAGGGTCGATTCAATCACCTCAGAGAGTTGAATCGTGAAATCCGGCTGGCGATTCATTGGTTTCACTTTAGGATTTCCCATGACCGAATTATCCACTCTGGTTTCTGCAGCAAACGATTGGCTGAAGATTGACGCAATCCCCGACTACCCGCAGGCGCTAAACGGTCTGCAGTTGGAGAATTCCGGAAAAGTTAAAAAAATTGTCGCGGCGGTGGATGCCTGTCTTCCTGTGATCGAACAAGCCTGCGAAAAAGGAGCCGACCTGCTAGTCGTCCATCACGGAATGTTCTGGCAGGGGGCGCAGAACATTACGGACAGTGTGTATCGAAAGCTAAAGCTGGCGATGGATCACGACCTTGCGATCTACAGCGCTCACATTCCGCTGGATGTGCATCCGGAGATGGGGAACAACGCGCAATTAATGCAGGCACTGGACCTGAACTCGGAGATTTGTTCCTTTTTTCCCTGGAAAGGAATTGAGCTGGGCTTGCAGTCCGATGTTGATTTGGACAGGAGTGAGTTGGTCGAAAAAGTGCGAGGCGCAACCGGAGCGGAAGTTCATCTGTGCCCGGGCGGTCCTGAGAGAATTCAAAAAGTGGGAGTCATCACCGGTGGCGCCGGATCCGAGATTTTTGATATTGCTGCCACCGGTATCGACACCTTCATCACCGGAGAAGGGCCTCACTGGAGTTACACCGCCGCCGAGGAACTTGGGATCAATCTGATCTATGCCGGGCACTACGCGACGGAAACCTTTGGAGTGAAGGCGCTGTCCGAAAAGTGGTGCGCGGAATTTCCCGACCTATCGTGGGAGTTTGTCGATCACCCTACCGGTCTTTGAAAAGATTGATGATCCCGGGGAAATTCTATTCTTTCCAGGGAACCACATCAACGAGGGTTCTGGAATCCGTCACATCCAGACCATAGACGTCGCGGGCCGGTGCGAGAATGTGCGTCCCGTCCGCTTTAGGACGGGGGAAGGTGGTGAAATAGAGGATGAACACATTCACTTTGTCCTGAATCGCCTGGCTCTTGCGGTTGTCCGCATACATCGCTTTTTTTACCGCGCCATCGGCGTATCCTTGATTTCCCAGGACCCAGTCTCCCAGCGTCTGGGGTTTGGCAACACGAACGCAACCGTGACTGTGATCGCGTTTGGAGCGGGCGAAATAACTCTTTGAAGGAGTGTCGTGCAGATAAACATTGAAGCTGTTGGGAAGCAGGAATTTGATACGACCAAGCGCGTTTGTAGGGCCGGGGAGCTGTCGGAAAAATAGCTGACCGTTGGCAACTTTATCCAGATTGTCCGGAGAAAGCCGAAAAGTGGAGGCGCCTTCCCCGCTGAAAGAACCAACAATTTCGTAGCGGTTCCGGCTGAGGTATCCCCAGTCAGCGGCAGCCTTGGGAAGGATCTCTTTTACGGCGATGCTCTTGGGAACATTCCAGTAAGGGCCGAAAACCACTTCCTGCATGACATCGCGAAAGATCGGAGTCCGGTGAGAATCTTTTGACGCTTTGCCGTGAACGATGCGCATCGTATCCACAAAAACGTCGCCTTTTTCGAAGGTGAATAATTCCGCAGAAGGAAGGTTCACGATGATGTAGCGATCGCCGAAGCTCTCGGGAAGCAGTCGTGCCCGGTGCATGTTGATCGTGACTGAGCGGAACCGGTCAGCGGGATTGGTATTGAGGACCTGCCAGGTTCCGGAGCCCATGATGCCATCCGGCTCAAGTCCGTACTCATCCTGAAATTTTGTCAGAGCTGCGGTTAGCTCCGGGGTCATAGTAGAAAGGAGGGCCATTTCCTGTTCAGCAATCGTCAGGTAGCCTTTGTCCACCAGGTGCGCTGCGAGAGCCGGGGCATAAGGGTAAGCCTGGCCGGGTTTTGCGACTCCTGAAGAAGCCGGGTCGGGGATGTTGGGAAGCCCGGAATATTTGAGAACGGCTTTCCTTGCCCCCTCATACTCGCCTTGCAAGCTTCGGTATATCCAGTTTTTCGGGGAAATCGCAGCAATCACTTTTTCCATTTCGAGCGCGGGTCCCGTCACCGCCGATTGAAAGTCTTCCGCGATAGCTTCAGGGGTTCGTCGGTCATCACCGGGGGTATCGCCGTTATTCCAGTCTTTCCAGATTTTCTCAGTGGGGACTGCGCCCAGGCGGATCAGTGTGGCGCAGTCGGTAATTGCGATCGTCCTTGCCAGATCCTTTGCCGGCACCGGGCTGTTGGCGATCGCGGCTTCCATTGCCCGGGGATCAAGAGCCATCAACTCAGGCATACCGTGACCGATGAGTTGAAGAGAAAGGCTCCGGTTGAGGCTCTCAGGAAGGGATGCGTTTTCCCAAAGCGGCTGAAATGAGTTTTGGGTATAGATCAGAGAGATGGCCTTAGCCAGGACATCCCCGTAGTATCTCTCCGCGGGAATCAATGCTGATACCGCTTCCTTTATTTGAGCGGTTCGAGGATCGACTGCAGTAGGTCCTGGAGGAACAGAAGGGGAAACCTTTGATGGCTTCATCTTTTCCGCACCGGGAATCGAGATCGGTTGGGCAGTAATTCCTGATCTCTTCGGTGGAAGGGTAACAGCGGGAAGATCCTCTCGTTTAATGACCTGACCGGTATTTGGAAGACCGGTATTTACCGGGACAGTGACTCCGGCGGGAGTGTTGCTGCTTGTCTGCCCGAAGGAAACAACACCGCCGACCAGAAATCCCGGGATGACTACTGAGACAATCCAAAACTTAAAAATGGAACTACGCGACTTCATTAAAATGTCTAACTAACAGAGGAGACTGCTCGATAAGATCGCCTCAAAAGTCACATTCAGCGAATATTTAGTCGGAAAAGGCCTTTCCGTCCTGTTTGGAAAAAGAATTCAAAGGGGCAAAATGTAATTCTCACCGAAGTTCCATTTTCCATACTGAACGGAGTTTACCAGTCGGATAGGACGCCTCAATTTCGAAGGCTCGGAAAGTTTTTAAAGAAAATGCGACAAAAGGGTTTGACCCCCTCAAATTCCCGATTATACTCGGCCTCCCCACACGGAACAGTGCGGGGCTTGACTGGCTGTCTACAGCCAACAAGAGATGATCTTTTAGAAAATTTAGGCCGAGTATTTCAAGGCGAAAATTCAGGATAATTTTTAGCGATCCTGATGCAGTAGCGAGATACCGGTGGAGAAAGTCAAAAGGCTAAATTGTGTATTGCACGTGGATATAATGAAACGTGCAGAATGAGAATTTTCATTTTCTGAAAATTCTCTTCAAGTCAATTTTCCGTTGAACACAAAGAACAATTAGAATTCATCATTAATTTGATGAGCGCTATGCGTTTCGGTTTAAGCGGGATCAATTTTCTATTCGGAGAGTTTGATTCTGGCTCAGAACGAACGCTGGCGGCGTGGATAAGACATGCAAGTCGAACGGGGAATTTTTGGAGCTTGCTTTGGAAATTCCTAGTGGCGAACGGGTGAGTAACACGTGAGTAATCTGCCCTGAAGTGGGGGATAGCCTTCCGAAAGGAAGATTAATACCCCATGTGATAGTAATATTAAAGGCGGTCATTTATTTGGCTGTCGCTTCAGGATGAGCTCGCGGCCTATCAGCTAGTTGGTGAAGTAATAGCTCACCAAGGCAATGACGGGTAGCTGGTCTGAGAGGACGATCAGTCACACTGGAACTGAGACACGGTCCAGACACCTACGGGTGGCAGCAGTCGAGAATCATTCGCAATGGACGAAAGTCTGACGGTGCGACGCCGCGTGGAGGACGAAGGCCCTAGGGTCGTAAACTCCTGTCATCAGAGAGTAAATGCTTAGTTAGTAACTGATCTAAGTCTTGATAGTATCTGAAGAGGAAGGGACGGCAAACTTCGTGCCAGCAGCCGCGGTAATACGAAGGTCCCAAGCGTTGTTCGGATTTACTGGGCGTAAAGCGTCTGTAGGCGGCATGGTAAGTCAGATGTGAAATCCCGAGGCTCAACCTCGGAACTGCATCCGATACTGCCAAGCTTGAGTATTGGAGGGGAGTCTGGAATTCTCGGTGTAGCAGTGAAATGCGTAGATATCGAGAGGAACACTAGTGGCGAAGGCGAGACTCTGGACAATAACTGACGCTGAGAGACGAAGGCCGGGGTAGCGAAAAGGATTAGATACCCTTGTAGTCCCGGCAGTAAACGGTGTGCGCTTGGTGTAGGAGGATTCGACCCCTTCTGTGCCGGAGCTAACGCGTTAAGCGCACCGCCTGGGGAGTACGGTCGCAAGATTAAAACTCAAAGAAATTGACGGGGACCCGCACAAGCGGTGGAGCATGTGGCTTAATTCGATGCAACGCGAAGAACCTTACCTGGGCTTGACATGTTAGTCGTAGATTTGTGAAAGCTTATCGTCACTTCGGGTGGACTATCACAGGTGCTGCATGGCTGTCGTCAGCTCGTGTCGTGAGATGTTGGGTTAAGTCC
>CAJXQE010000392.1 GCA_913058215.1 uncultured Verrucomicrobiales bacterium | reverse complement strand
GGGCTCGGAGATGTGTATAAGAGACAGGCTTTGAAGTAGCGGCTGCTTCGCATGTTGTTTTTATCCGGATCCGCTTTTGAGAACTCTTTGATGATTCTTTTCTCTTCATCCGGTGAAATCAATTCCGCACGACCGACGATGACCCGTTCGAGATTCTTCGGTGCGGGATCCATTTTCAATGGCAGAATTCGATCCACTTCTGATTTGGGAACGCCCCAGAACACGCGGCTTCCCGGCATGATGAAATAGCTTTTCCACCAGGTCAGCAGCATCGATTCCGCTTCATCCATGCTCAGTCCGGCAAGAACGAGTTCCTGCTGGAAATCAGAGAGCATTTTGACCTTTATATCACGCAGGGGTTGAAAGGCTTCATCCTCGCCAAAAGTCGCGACCGTTTCCCCGGCCGGCAGATCGCGCAGCAGTTTGGAACGGGCTCCAACTCCGTTGCGCTGATAGACGAGGGCGTAGGGAAGGGCTTGCTCTGAGTTGATTACAACCTCGTCCTTGCTGGTCTGACGAAATCTTGCGGGCAGTTCGAAATTTCCGATGCCCCGGTAGAAGAGATACTTTTCCTTTTCATAGGGCTGATCCCGGCTCGCGATGATATTCGAATCCGGTAGTCGCGGATGAATCCAGGCGGGTGTGTCACTGGCCTTCACCACTTCAAAATTCGGATTATTCACCGGGGGTAGAACATTGATGTTCCACTCAATGGCGCCGCGATATTTCCCATCGGCAAAATCCACTGCCATCGACGGATCAGTAAAGGACGGCCTTTTCTCACCGCCTGACCGCTGCGGATACCATTGGGAAATCGAGCCGCCGGTGAAGCCGACATCGACCTTCACAGGGAAAGGTTCTTTGTTTTCGCTGTAGAAATAAATCACGGGGGTTTCCATTTTTACGGTGACGTTTTCAACTTTTACTCCGATCCCTTTCGACTGGGTTCCAAAGCCGGGATACTGATTCGAAGCTTGGAAATGCGGGATAAAAAAGTCTTCACGCGCTCCCATGGAAGGCATCATCGAAGCAAGATTGTGAACAAAGAAAGGCAGAGATTCCTCTTCGACTTCCAGACCTGTAAGAAGCTGCCCGGCTGGATCACTCAGGGTGGTGAACGTCCCCCATTCGTGAGCTTCATATTCCGCGGAAAAACCGACCGCAGGAAAAAACAGAAAAGCGAAGCATAGCGCGATAACGAGAGAGGGTTTTCGAGTCTTCATGATGAAAGACTACAATGATTCGTCACAAGAGTTGTCAGGTGAATGTAAAATTTTCCCGGATCGATTCAATAGTACAAGGTCATCGATCTGACACTGTGCTGTCCCGGGTGCTCTGAAGAACTGGACCACAGAAGACACCGAAAGCAGGGACGACGCAGAAGAAGTGAATGATCAACTTCTCAATCAGCGGCCCCTATGGAAACGCATTCCTCTTGCCGTATCCATAAGTCCCTGACATTGGCGAGTAGGGCTAGTGTGACGACGGCGAAGAGAAAAGGCACCAGGTGAAGGATGGCGAAGTAGGAAAGAGCACCCACGAAATATCCGCTCCAGAGCAAGTAGAACGATCTAATTTTCTGTCGGTTTCGAGCGGATGAACGAAGCACCAGCAGCCCGACCAGGAAGAGTCCGGCGGCAGCGAATGGTAAGCCGTTTTGGAAAAATTGAAGGAGGCGGTAGGAAAATCCAGGAGCCTGAAAGGATTCCGATCCGGACGATGTTTCCACCGGAAAAAGAAAGTGGAAGGCGCGGAAGATAGCGTAGTGAAGTTCAAAGGGGAAGAAGCTGATTAAGGGAAGAACCGCGCATACAAGCAGAAGGAGTTCTTTTGGAAACTTCATTGATTTAATATAGGGTTCTTTTAAAATTTTTTGAATATCCTTCTTTCCCCGAACAGAGTCCACAAGGATCGATTTATATGGCCCGCCAAAGAAGCCGGATCGCGGACTTCCAACTTTGAGCTACGCCGCTATGCTCCGTGATTCGTGCATACCTACCAATGAATCTCATTTCCAAATCCACCTTCTTTGTCGTTGCGACCCTTGCCCTCATTGCTCTTCAATCACCACGTGATCTCAACGCGCAGGACACGGCGAAACCCGTCTTCTCATCCCCTACTGTCGATCTCGGAATCGTCGTTGGCGACATGGATGCATCCGCGAAATTTTACACCGAAGCTCTCGGCGTTACCGAAACCAAGGGCTTCACAGCTACTGCCGAAAAGGCAACCGCATTTGGTCTGACGGATAATCGTAAAGCCGTGATCCGGGTTTTTGTGCTCGGCGAAGGACCCGGGTCCACGAAACTGAAGCTCATGTCCTTTCCAAAAGCGAAACCCGCCACACCTGACCAGAAGTTCATCCATTCCACGCTCGGTGTCAGCTATCTCACTCTTCGTGTCTCCGACATGGACGCTGCTGTGGAACGCCTCAAAAAAGCGGGCGTGAAACTTCTCGGGAAAACACCCGCCAGTCTGGGTGGAGACAATTATCTGACAACGGTGCAAGATCCTGATGGCAATTTCATCGAGCTAATCGGGCCGATGAAGAAATAGCGAACTTCTCGACGCGCATTGAGGCTCGTCGAATTTGACTCAACAGGAATGAGTCGGGTAAAAGCGATTTGATCGCTTGCTACTGACAGACTGCCAGGAATTCATGCTGATTGGTTCCTTATCCTGATCGATACGGATATCGATATTTCATCCAACTCAAAGTCGTGGCCATAAGAATTCCTAGTGGTATTCAACCCCTTTGACTGTTTACCAGTCCACTCGCTAATACTCGTCCGACTACTGAGCGGCTGGTCGGTTGCGTAGTGTTCGACTCGCTTCTTTGTTGAAGGAAATAGTGCCGCTCTTGACCTGGTCTTCGCGGATCTTGTCACCTTTGAAGTAGAGATACAGAGATGGCTTCAGTTCGCCGGCGTGGGCGGAGCGACCCGGGAATTTCCTCTCTCGCAAACCCGCGAGGAAATTTTTCTCCACGGTCAGAAGATTCCTCGAGGTGATGAGAGCGCGTTCAGTGTCATGCTCGTCTGCTCTTCTGAATTTTCGTTCAGGTCACTTCCATTAGTTTTTGGACGCCTTTCCATCCCAAACAGCGAGGAGGTAAACCTTTTTCTCACAATCTTGAGAAATTCTGTCGGGTCCAGGGGCTTGTTGTCGAGGAATCAAGTGACAGCACAACCAACAACAACAGCAATTGATCATGAACCAACAACACTCAAAACCAAATTGGCTACTCTACGCCTTCCTCATTGCCCTGTACGGCTCATTGACCTCAATGGCTCGTTCACAACAAGCCTACTATCCCTCGAGGAGTAGTGAGTGGCAGTCTGTGAACCACGCCACAGGCTATATCGAAACCTATTTTGACGGTTCGGCATATCGCGGTTCGGGAGTGGTAGCGCGCCATCCAAATCTACTCTATTCCTGCGCTCATCTTACCTGGGACAAGGAGCTTGGAAAATGGATGACCTCAATGCGCTTCTTCCGGGGCCTTCATAGCCAGACAAGACCGGCGAAGGCCAGCGGTGCACTGATGAGAGGTACGCGTATCTTTGTTGGATACAACCAAGTCAAAAGTGACACAGCCCGCGCCGCCGGGAAATACGACTTTACCGTATCTTACAGCAACACGCCGCTCGGAACTCCCGTGCAATATTTCCCCGAAATGGGAGGACAGAGATTGAGCGAGGCGACCACCAAGGAGATCATTGGCTATCCATCCGAAATTGTTCACAATGGTGCCCAGGGATATCGCTATCAGCACCGAATCGGGTCCATTGCAGTCCAGGCTGTGCAATTGGATGGTGGCCTCTATTCATTGGCCAATACGACATCAGGACCGGGAATGAGCGGAGCACCCGTTTTTGCCTGGCACCAAAAGAGCGATGGTGATTGGGTGCTTGCCTTGGCGGGGGTACACGTTATTGGAAATCCCATTGCGAAATCTATCGGCATACGCGCACTGGATTTGGCGGCGGACTCCCTGGCGAGCAATGCTCTCGATCAACTTAGTCTGCCTGAATCGGGAAATGTCAAAATGCAGACGAATCGAAGGAGATTCCAACTGACAGACGGAGCCCGGAAATTTAAAAAGCGCACCGTAACGGTGAGGGGCCTTTCCACCAAGGTAAAATCGATTCGATTGTCACTGACTTTCAACGCCAAGAGAAAGTCCGATCTTGATGTCATTCTTCGTTCCCCCAGTGGGAAGATGATCTGGATCTGGAAAGGCAAGGGAGGCAATGCCAAAAACCTCAAGATCCGAAACAAAGAGATCTCCAAGTTTTTCCGAGGCAAGGATCCCAATGGCACCTGGACACTCTTCATGAGAGATAAAAAATCCAAGAATAGATCCTTTTTCAACAACTTCAGGCTGACCTTCCATCAGTAAAAGCAATCAATCCGCAAATATCGAAATTAGAAACAGAGTCATGAAGAATGCACTACACACACCCTTCGCAAAGGCCACATTCACCGCGATCGTTTTGATCTTCCTCGGGCTGGGATGGATCACTGTTCGTAAGGGAATAGAACAAAAGGGGTTTCAGGCGGAGTCCGAAACACCGGCACACGAGGCGCCACAAAATGTAACTTATTCCAAAGAGGGAGATTCTGAGGGAGGGGATTTGCTGAGTAATATCCTTCCGGGCGAAGCGTGGAGAGGTGGGATTAATCCGGCTCTTAGGAATGGTTTGGAGGATCTCGTCCTGAGTTTCCGGAATGCCTCCGATCAGGCGGAGCGGCTTTCGCTCTACCGGGAATTGCTTCTCCTGATTCAGGATAACAGAGATGCAGGGGCGGCCGAGACGGTCGCGGCTTTTTTGAGAAGCGGAACGGACGCGGAAACAGGATTGCCCTTTGTCTTGGGATTTGACGGGAGTTTGACCACCACGACCAGCGTTCGGGTTGCCTTGATTGACCAACTCGGAATCATCGATCTTGAACTCGCAATCAAATTGTCCCGAGAACTGATGGATGGAAAGTCCACAGCTGACGAATATACGGTCGCGCTCCGCAACCTGGCGTGGTCCGATTTCGATGGGAGCACGAGAGATGAAGTGGAGCGGAGATTCAGCGCAATGCTGGACCAGACTGACTGGCTTGCCAATCCTTCCGGCGGCTTCCTCGAAGCCTTTGACGTGGCTGTGGAGTTGTCATCTCCACGTGCTTTCGATGACCTCGCCAGTGTTCTTCTACTGGAAGACGAACAAGGGAGCCCGGTTGCCAATGGCGTCAGCGATGCCGCTTTCCTGGCGATGGACCGGATCATGCTTCGCGAGGCGGGCATGGTGGCAACACAGTATCTGTCGAAACCGGATCAACTGGATTTCGCGCCAAACCACCGGGCCTCTCTCCTGTCCCGCTTGAGCCTGAATAATCCAGCCGAGCGGGATGCCTTTCGCGCGTATTTGAACGCTTCGAATCATGGAGAAGGTGAACTGGATTACTTTGGTGAACTGTATCCCAATGGGAATTTCTTTCACGGAAATCGCATCGTAACCACGCAGGAAGATACCCCGTCCCTCGTCGAGATGCGAAAGAGCGACCAGGCCGCTTTGCAGGAGATCGAACACATGATCGAGTCCGGGGAAGTGGCCGGACCGACTGTTGAACGTATTCGTGAACGGCTCCTGGTTTTTGTCGAGGAAGCAATGAATAATCCGCTTTCTCCGGAAGACCCTTCCTTGCGAATCGAATAGGAAAAGGACCACTTTTTCGGCAGCGCCTTCACATCTCATATCCTTCAGCGGAGAAGCTGATTCATGTCTGGAGTCTGGCGGGCAAACTGGACTCCAGGTCCCCTTACACTTCATCAGCCCAATGCTGGCGGATGAGGTTCAGTTTGCGCTCCACCGTGCGGGTTGTTGTACCAAGTTTTTCAGAAATTTCCTTATTTTGAAGACCTTCCATTTTCCAAACCGCAATCTGTTGCAGTGTGGAGTCACCCAGTTTTTCAAGCAGTCGCGAATAATTCTCCGCAAGCTCTAAGGCAAACTCAGGAGTTGCTTCGGCGGCGGAAAAATCGTCGAAACTTCCCCCCTCACCAGGGCTTTGTCCCGGAGCCTGAAAGATGGATTCCCCCCTCACCATTCCCTGTCCCCGACGCTGTCGATTCTGGAATTTCATTTGATCCGATGACTTTCTACAAGTGAGCATCACCAGAATTTGCCAAAGATCGTTGCGATCTTTAAGTTTCGGAAAGCGCCCCTCATTGGCACCTTGAAAAAAGGCATTGAAGGCATCCAGCACGACATCGTCTTCGTCAGCCATACGCTTGGATCCTTCGCGCAATTTTGTCCGGGCCAAGCCAACTAAGCGGCGATAGTAATGCTCCCAGATACGTTGTCGGGCACTTTCGTCACCCACCTCGGCATCTCTGAGCCAAATCGTTACCGGCACTTCGTCCTTATCCGCCATTCCTCCACATTGTCTCATTCCGGTGAAAGCAGGTCGAGAGAATTTCCTCTGCGGATCTTGCTCTCGGCGTAGGCGGATTTTGCCCTCCAACCTGGAGGGAAGCGAACGCAATCTCAAAAAAAGCTGTCTCTTATACACATCTGACGCTGCCGACGAAGAGGATAGTGT
>CAJXQE010000391.1 GCA_913058215.1 uncultured Verrucomicrobiales bacterium | reverse complement strand
CGGCAGCGTCAGATGTGTATAAGAGACAGACTTTGGACTTGCTGAGGTCATCCTGATTGATAACACCCGCATCGCTCATCTCCCAATAGAGATCGTTACCCTCACGAGTCCGTTCTCCCACACCTGCGAAAAGCGAGTAACCACCGTGCTCTTTCGCGATGTTGTTGATGAGCTCCATGATAACCACGGTCTTACCAACACCAGCACCACCAAACGCACCCACTTTACCACCCTTAGTGAAAGGACAGATCAAATCGATGACTTTAATACCGGTCTCGAGAATCTCGGTAGAAGTCGCCTGATCAACCAGAGACGGAGCCGGACGGTGAATCGGATAACGCTTCGTAGCATTGACCGGACCGCGCTCGTCAACGGCATCGCCTGTCACATTAAAAATCCGACCAAGAACACCTTCACCAACCGGCACAGAAATCGGTGCTCCAGTATTGGAGATATTAATTCCCCGCTTCAAACCCTCGGTAGTCGACATCGCCACCGCACGGACCCAACCGTCGCCAAGGTGTTGCTGGACTTCGAGAACCAGCTTGGTGTTTACCCCGTTGAGATCATAGTGCACTTCAAGCGCGTTGTAGATCTCGGGCAGCTTTTCCGCTTCGGAAAAGTCGGCATCAATAACCGGGCCGATCACCTGAACAATTGTTCCTAAGTTACTCATCTGATTGTTACTCCTACTCTTTGAGGTGTGGATTTTCTTTGTCTTAAATTCAAATTAAAAAAATGGGATCGTGGCTGCGGGCCTGCTACTCAAGAGCTTTCATCGCAGTCGTAATCTCCAGTAGCTCAGACGTAATCGCAGCCTGACGCTGTTTGTTGTAATCAAGGGTAAGATCCTTAATCATGTCGTTCGCGTTATCGGTCGCGGCTTTCATCGCCACCATTCGCGCACTGTGCTCGGAAGCACGGGATTCAAGGACCATCTGATACAGCTGATAGTTCACATACTGTGGCACGATCGTATCAAGAACACCTTCCGCAGAAGGTTCAAAAATGTAGCCACCGTAGTCGCTGGTCTCAGCATTGGGAACATCAACCGGCTGACTTTCGCCACCCATCCCGATGAAATCTCTGTCCCGTCCCAAATCAATCGGGCGAATCGGAAGCAAAGTCTCAAACATAGCCTCCTGAGAGATGGTGTTGATGAAATTCGTGAAACCAACTTTGACGTGATTGTATTCACCGGAAAGAAATTTTTCGATGATGAATTTTGAAATCAGGCGGGTCTCGGAAGACTCCACAGGATCTTTCACAGTAAAATCCGCAAGAAGGTCTTTTTTCGAACGAGCCATCGCCTGACGACCTTTCGAACCAACCGTAACATAAGTAGCATCTCCACCCACCTCGGTGGCAACAAGACGCAAAAGGTTGGTATTCAGAGGCCCGCAAAGCCCTTTGTCTGTGGTAATCAAAACCACTAACTCTTTTCCGCCTTCACGCTCTTCGAGAAGCGGATGAGCCTCCTCGTCGGTCTGCTCTTTCAAGTTGACCAACACCTTGTTCATGAGATCTGCGTAGGCCCGACCGGATGTGGCCTGGTCCTGCGCTTTCTTCATTTTCGAGGCCGCGACGAGCTGCATGGCCTTCGTAATCTGGGCCGTGTTTTTGACCGACTTAATGCGTCGGCGAATGTCGCGTAGGTTTGCCATTTCTTAGAGAAGAGAAGGAGTGGGAAAGTAGAGGAGAATGCAGGGTTAGATCAAGAAATCACGCTTTATAGGAGCCTTTGAAATCTTCAACGGCTTGAGTCAGCTCCTCTTTGATTTGGTCGGTGACCGCCTTTTCGTCACGAATCATGCCGAGCAGCGAGTCTTTTCTTGTGGTCAAAAACTCTTCGAGTTTTGCCTGACAATCCTTAACCTTGTCGACGGGAACATCATCGAAGTGACCGTTCTGCATCGCCCAGAGGAGACAGACTTCCACCTCGGTTGAAATTGGTGAATACTGATTCTGCTTGAAGAGCTCAACAATACGCTGACCACGTTCGATAAGCGCCTTGGTCTTGGCATCCAGATCGGAACCGAACTGGGCAAATGCCTGCATCTCGCGGAACTGGGCCAAATCGAGCTTGGTCGTTCCCGACACCTTCTTGATCGCTTTAGTCTGCGCGGCGGAACCCACCCGACTCACGGAAAGACCCACCGAAATCGCGGGACGAATCCCCTGGTAGAACAAATCGGTTTCCAGATAAATCTGACCATCCGTAATTGAAATCACGTTTGTTGGAATGTAAGCCGAAACATCACCCGCCTGGGTTTCAATGATCGGCAGAGCCGTCAAAGAACCACCGCCATTGTCTTCACTGAGACGAGCGGAACGCTCAAGAAGGCGTGAGTGAAGGTAAAAAACGTCACCGGGATAAGCTTCACGACCGGAAGGACGACGAAGAATGAGCGACACCTGACGATAAGCAACAGCGTGCTTGGAAAGATCATCATAGACGATCAGAGCATCCATTCCCTGATCCATGAACCACTCGCCCATCGCACAACCGGCGTAAGGAGCGAGATACTGATTCGTTGCTGAATCGGAAGCTGAAGCAACCACCACGATGGTGTTGTCCATGGCACCCGCTTCTTCAAGAGTGCTGATGGTCCGGGCGACGTTCGCCAACTTCTGACCAATCACGACATAGATACAATAGACTGGCTTGTGATCCTTGAGCTTGCCTTCGGCAGCCGCCTTGTTCTGATTCGACTGAGAAATGATGGTATCAACAGCAACTGTCGTTTTACCTGTCGAACGGTCACCAATAATCAACTCACGCTGACCACGACCCACTGGAATCATTGCATCGATCGCCATGATCCCTGTCTGGACCGGAACGCTCACCGATTGGCGGGGAATGATACCCGGTGCAATTTTCTCTACAGGGTAAATATCTTCTGCATCGATGTCACCTTTTCCGTCGATCGGCTGCCCGAGTGCATCAACCGCACGTCCAAGCATTGCTTTACCAACAGGAACAGAGAGAAGACGTCCGGTGGATTTCACCTCATCGCCCTCTTTCACGTGAAGCCCGTCACCGAGAAGAATACAACCAACCTCGGTTTCCTCGAGGTTGAGCGCCAGGCCAAAAAGCCCGCCGGGAAATTCAACCATCTCGTTCAACATCACATCGCTCAGTCCTTCGACCTTGGCGACACCGTCACCAATTTCACGGACAATACCGACATTGGACTTGGAGACCGAAGTCTTCAGGGCCGCGATTTCTGATTCCAGTTCCTGGAGAATATTACTCATGACAAATCGTCAGGTGAATCGTTTCACTTACACTCTTCTTGTTAACTAAATTTCGAGGACAGTCGTTCCACGCGGTTCGCCACGCTTCCATCCCACACGTCACTACCGACGCGAATTTTCATTCCACCGATCAACTCTTCGTTAATCGTAAATTCTGCGGAAATTTGTTTGCCGTATTTTTTCTCGAGGTCAGCTACCACCTCTTTCTTCATCGATGCGTCCAATTCGACAGCACTCTCGATTACAGCCCGGTTGCTTTCGATCTCCATTCGGATCAGCCGCCAGTATGCGCCTGCCACCTGCAGGTATCCGCGGGGCTTGCTGGATGAAAGCTTATCGACCACCTTTTTGACAACGGCGACATCAATGGCCCCATCCACAAGGGAGGCTTCCATCAACTTACGCGCGGTGCGCTGGGCGTCTTTACTGGCTTTCATTTAAAATTCTTTCCTTACTTACAAAGGCTAGAGAGCAACCTGACCGGCAGTCTCTTCGTTGATTCGCTTCTGATCGGAATCATCAAGCACTTTACCGGAAACCTTGGAAGTTGCGTCGATCACAAGGCGACCAAAATCACGCTTGAGCTCATTCATGACCCGCTCGTGATCCAATTTGGTTTGATCCTTCGCTTTCTCAATAATCCCCTGGGCTTCAGAAATCGCCTGCTGAGCTTTCTGAGACTTCACTGCATCCGCACTCTCGCGCGCTTCGCTGATAAGACGCTCAGCATCTTTGTTGGCCTCATCAAGCATCGCCTGGACATTTTCCTCGGCCTTGGCCAACTCCGATTCAATCTTTTTGAGATTGCTTTCCCCTTCCTCAATGCGCTTGCGACGCGCCTCGAGCATTTCCATCACCGGCCCAAACGCGAACTTGGAAAGAATCGCGTAGACGATCAAAATAATGATCACCTGAGCAATGAAAGGCCCCCAGTAGAAACCGAATGTATCGAAAAGTCCAGCCATGTCCTTGGGTCAGGTTAAAAAGAAAATTGAGTCAGAAGAGAAAGTTTCAGCCACCCCTGAAAACAGGGGCGACTGACTTAGATTTGATTAAAGGAAGAATGACACGAGACCGTAAATAGCGATCGCTTCCGCGAGCGCCATACCGATAATCGCAATCGTCAAAATCTTACCAAACGCGGTAGGGTTACGACCAACAGCGCCAGCGGCAGCCATTCCAGTCAGTCCCACACCGATTCCTGCTCCGGCACCAGCAACACCCAGGGTGAAGTTAGCATTGAATATTCCGGTAGCCGCTTCAGCAGCAGCCGCCATCATTGGCATCATTTCAATTGTCATAATATTGATACTTTTTTTCTTGTTTCTCTTCGTTGCCGCCCACTCACTCGGATGGTCCCGACAACAAAACTCGTTCATTCAACCAATCAGTGAGCCTCCTCATCGTGACTGGTTGAAAGCTGGATATAGACTGCGCAAAGCAGAGTAAACACGACCGCCTGAAGCAGCCCCACCAAAATTTCCATAAAGTAGAAAGGAATCGGAAGAGCAACGCTCATCAAAAACGCCCAGATCCCAGTCAGCCCAAATTTCTCACCGAGGGTCCCCATCGTGTGAAGGAGCGTCTCCCCTGCATAAATGTTTCCGAGCAATCGGAATGAAAGAGAGATCGGCCGGAAAATAATCGAGATAATCTCAATCACCCCGACAAAGAGGAAAATCGGCACGAGCGCCCACTTCATAAAGCCAGTCAGACCACCCTTAGGCGCGAAGGTGTGCTCGAGAAATCCAATGACGCCCATTTCACGAATTGTAATCCAGGCCCAAACGACCATGAAGACCAGGGCAAGACCCATCGTCAGGTTTAAATCTGCAGTCGGCGGGCGAAGCAAGGGAGTAAAGGGTTTATGCTCACTGTGAGCGCCACCAGCCGCCTCAGCCTCACCATGACCGCCGTGAGAACCTTCATCACCGTGAGATACTGTCTCCAGAGTGAGTGGCGCCGATGTCTCACCGAAGCCAACTGTTCCGACACCAGGGATCAATCCGGAGTAATTTGAAATCAGAATAAAGACAAAAATCGTGGCAAGAAGAGGAAAGGCTTTCGGCGCAACATGCTTTCCGACAATCTGCTCAACCTGATCGTAAAGAAACTCGACAACAAACTCGACAAAGTTTTGTTTCTTATCCGGGATGAGCTGCATCCGCTTTGTCGCCATGCGAGTGAAGAGAAGCACCAGAAGCAATACTGCAATCGCAACGAAGATGGAGTTGGTGAGCCAACCGCCAAACGGCAATTTATCTGCCGCAATTCCGCCAGCGGCAAGAATCGGGTTCAACGAATTGATGAGTTGAAATGACAGGATTGAATCCATCTTTGTAGCACGGAAAGTTGCTTCTATTTACTTGTAAAATACGTTCACAACTTTCGTCTGGGCGCATACTAAAATAAGCCAATGGGGAAGCAACCCGAATTTGTGAAAAATTTCACAAAGTCCTTAATAAAGGTTAACTAAATGGAAAATTCTTGCTGGATAAGGCCATTCCGATTGCGCTATCCGACAAAAACGCTGCCCGATCAAAAGGAAGTGCGCCTAACTACTTCAGCAAAGGGCCAAACAAATCCAGCAACTGAGTTCCCTGCTTGATCAGATCGCTGCCTGGAACTGGGGAATCGCCTTCTTCTTCCGTCGCTTTATCCCCCCCGAGAAGTTTCCTCACCTGATCCACAGCACCTGCCGGTAGATCTTTGAGCATGGCCTCTCCTGCAGCTGCGATCAGCTTGCCTGATAAATCCTCCTTCGGATCACTGACCGTTCCGGCGAGCTTCAAATCAGACCAGAGGAAACCATCTTTCGATTGAGTAAACACACTGCGCTCTGCTCCCGGAATCCAGCGCAGAGTTCCCGGAGTAACGCCGACTCGCAAATCGCCAGCCAATTGCTCACCGCGAATATCAACACTGCCCTCGACCCGCAGCAATCCATCGGACTGGATCACCAGGTTCCTCAACTCCATTAAATCACCATGGCGTTTAAAATCGGTTTTCGTTTCGTTCAAAGGGAGGCGGTTGAATTTTTCTGATCGCGTATATTTCGCCACCATCTTTAAAACGGGAACCCCTTCCAGTAATCCCTCGTCAACATTCAGCGTCCCTTCGTAAGTGAGATCCCCCGGTTTCCCGGTTACTTTTACAGGGCCGCGAATAATTCCACTGAGCCTTTCCTCCCACTCCCCCTCAACAAGATCATCGACATCGATCCTCGAAATATCTAAATCAAGATCAAACAGGCCCGGATCCCCGAAGTGAATTTCACCCAGGCCTTCGATGTGCCCCTCTTCATAAACTGTCTCTTATACACATCTGACGCTGCCGACGAAGAGGATAGT
>CAJXQE010000390.1 GCA_913058215.1 uncultured Verrucomicrobiales bacterium | reverse complement strand
CGAGATCAGCCTCGGTCTCGTGGGCTCGGAGATGTGTATAAGAGACAGTATTAAAGCCTGGGAACTCCAGTCGAAGAAAATCAAAGAGCAAAGTGCAGGACTCTGGGCCGAATGGCGTCCGAAATTCTCCGACTACGATGTTGTGGTTTCCAACTACAATGGCGAACTCTGGCCGGAAGAAGTGCAAAAGTCCTTTGAGGCTTATGTAAGTGGCGGCGGCGGTTTCGTTTCCGTTCACGCGGCAGACAATTCTTTTCCTCAATGGAAGGCTTACAATGAAATGATTGCCGTCGGTGGCTGGGGCGGACGCAGCGAGCTGTCCGGTCCTTACCTTCGTCTTCGTGAGGGCAAGTGGACTAAGGACACTACTGCCGGTCGCGGGGGCTCCCATGGTGCCCAGCATGAATTCCTTCTTGAGAAGCAGGATGCAAATCATCCTATCGTAAAAGGACTTCCCAACAAATGGCGCCATTCAAAGGACGAATTGTATGATCGTCTTCGTGGCCCCGCAAAAAATGTGACCGTTCTGGCTTCGGCTTTTGCTGACCCTGAAAAAGGAGGTTCCGGAGAACAGGAGCCAATCCTGATTGTCACTAAGTTTGGAGAAGGCCGTTGCTTTCACAACACGATGGGTCACGGATTGGAAGCTCTGCAATGCCTTGGTTTTCAAGAAACTTTGAAACGCGGTGCTGAATGGTGTGCTACTGGAAAAGTTACTTTTCCTGACTTGCCTGCTGGAGCGCTCTCTGAAGAAAAGCCCGTGCTCAACGAGGTCGCTGCGGCTAAGTAATTTTCAGGAGTCCAGGATTTCAGGAGGTATTCCATTATGAAGAAAGCATTTTTCGTTTGTTTCTCTACCCTCTTGTTGCTGACGGCTTTTCCGGTCTTTGCAGAAAATGCGAAGCCGGAACTGGTCGAGGCAAAACGAATCTGGGATAAGGCGCCTCACAATGCCTTCACTGATCTGCTCTTTCACAAGGGCCGTTGGTACTGCGTATTTCGCGAAGGAAGCCATCACGTTTCACCTGATGGGTCGCTCCGGGTGATTGTCTCCGAAGACGGGGAAAAGTGGGAGTCTTTGGCTCTGGTTGAACATCCTATTGAGGATTTGCGCGATGCAAAGATTTCCGTAACGCCTTCGGGTCAATTGATGCTGAACGGTGCGGGAATGCAGGCGGAGGAAGAAATTCGCTACCATTCATTTTCCTGGTTTTCCGATGATGATGGAAAAACCTGGAGCAAAGAAAATAGAATTGGAGATCCCGGCTTTTGGCTGTGGCGGGTTCAATGGCACAAAGGGAAAGCTTATACGATGGGATACCGAACGGATCGCGAAAGAACGGAGCGCATCAGTCGTTTCTATCGCAGTGACGACGGGAAGAAATATGAGCCGCTCGTCCCTGAGGTGAACGTCGATAAGGGTGTCGGCGAAGATGCAATCCTGTTTCTGGAAGACGATTCAGCACTTTGTTTGTTCCGTCACGAGACCGGCGATAAGATGGCTTTTCTTGGAAAATCGAATCCCCCTTACGACAAGTGGGAATGGACAAAGTTAAACAAGCGGATCGGCGGTCCGAATATGATTCAACTTCCTGACGGCCGAATTATTTCGGCGGTGCGTCTCTATGATGGTGGAGCAAGAACCTCACTGTGCTGGCTTGATCCTGACAAAGGCACTTTAACTGAATGTCTCAAGCTTCCTTCGGGGGGAGATACCAGTTACGCCGGAATGGTGTTAAAAGACGGCCTGCTCTGGGTGAGCTATTATTCTTCGCACGAAGAGAAAACCGCCATCTATTTGGCTAAGGTTAAACTGTAGGGAATAGTTTCCGGGTCTGTTTCGATCAATCGAGCGGGCGAACCCACAAATTTCGTAGAGCAACCGGGCCGTGATTTCCTTGAATTACGAGCGGTCCTTTCCCGGTTTCTTTCTCAGAAATGGGCCCCCGGGTCGGGCCCGAACAGGTGACATTTTTGTGAATAATCACTCCGTTCAGTTTCACTTCTTCAAAGTTTGCCGGTGAGGTTTTCTTTCCGTCCGCGTTGAACTGAGGAGCGCGGAATCGGATATCCAGACTCTGCCATTCTCCGGCGGGACGGCTCGCATTGGAAAGGGGAGGCGTTCCTTCGTATCCTTTTTTCTCGCGGGTATCATCCCACCGCTGGTAGACGCCTCCATTGTCGCCATAGCTAAGTTCGGCATCAGGTTTGCCAAAGCTGTCGAGAATTTGAATTTCGTACCGCCCCATCACATAGACACCGGAGTTGGATCCTGCTGAAACCTGAAACTCCACATGAGCCTCGATGTCTCCAAAATTTTGTTTGGATTGAAGCGCTTCGCCTTTCTTTCCCGAGGGATCGTCTGCCACATTGTGCAGCACGGAATCCCCTTCAACCGTAGACACGACGATCTGCTTTCCGTTTTCGACATCCAGGGCAACGGAGGAAGCGGGGGCCCACCCCTTCAGTGTTTCTACCGTCCAGGCTGAAACTCCCGCTCCTTTGGTGATCAAAGGAATTGCATCTGAGGGAAACCATCTGTCACCGGGGAGTCCATCGCTACGCAGCGAGATAACATTATCGAGCCAGCCGGCCGGTCGCTGTTCGCTGCCGGGCCTTCCGATGTCTCCAAGATTTTTTCGTCCCTCTTCAGCGAGAGTAAGAATCTTTGCGACAATGTCAGGCTGATCGGCAACGACGTTATTCAATTCCTCGACGTCGGCTTCGAGATCGTAAAGCTGTGCTTTTTCGAAGCGGGCCGCTACTTGAGGTCGCATTGCATTGGTATTGACCGGTAAATGCAGTTTCCACTTTCCGGAGCGCACAGCACGGAGTTGTGTCGCTTTGTAGTAGTAGAAAACATCGTGCGGAGATTTTGCTCCATCGACCCCGGAAAGAACCGGCCAGATGTCTTTGCCGTCGATTTTTGTGTCATCAGAAAGTGAAGCTTCGGAGAGACCTGCAAAAGTGGGGAGCAGATCCATGCTGGTGACGAGTTCGTTATTGATCTGGCCTGAGGGGATTCTTCCGGGCCAGCGGGCGATGCAGGGAACGCGGAATCCGCCTTCGTAAGCTGTGCCGCCGGTTCCTTTGAGCGGGGTATTTTGTCCGAGAGGTTTGACTCTTCGATTTCCCTGGAAGGCTCCGTTGTCCGAAGTCCAGACGACGAGCGTGTTTTCATCGAGCCCTTCCTCTTTGAGGCACTTCAAAATTTCGCCCATCGACCAGTCAAGCTCTTCAATGCACGCCCCGTAGATTCCGTTTCTCGATTTTCCTCGATACTCATCTGAAGCGAAAGCAGTGATCGAACTCCCGGGGACAGCGTGGGGAAGGTAGAGGAAAAAGGGCGATTCCTTATTCTCTTTGATGAATTTTACAGCCGCCTCTGTGTAGCGTTGTGTCAGCGTGTCAGGATCGACCGGGGCTTCGATAACGGTATTGTTTTTCACAAGTGGAACCGGAGGCCACATTTCCCCGAGTCTTGGTGCCGTCGTCGCAACCATGTCTTCACTGTATGGAACTCCCAGCCAATTATCGAATCCCTGTTTGATCGGCAGGAATTGCGGTTGATCTCCAAGGTGCCATTTGCCGATGCACATGGTTGCGTAGTCCTGCGATTTCGCGACTTCGGCAATCGTGGTCTCAAAAGGGGCGAGGCCCTTTTGCGCCACTGGCTGAATTACCGGTCGTCGTGTCCCGCTAATTTCCATGCTTACTCTGGCCGGGTAACAACCGGTCATGAAGGCGGCCCGGGAAGGAGTGCAAACGCTGGAGCCCACGTAGAAACTGGTCAGTTTGATCCCTTCTGAAGCCATTTGATCAAGGACCGGCGTTCGATTCACTTGGGATCCGTAGCACCCGACATCTCCGTATCCAAGATTGTCAGCTACCACGAGAATGAAGTTAGGCTTGGCATCAGCCAGACTGATGAATAATAGAGCGGCAAAGAAAGGGGCGAGTCTGATCATGAATGTAGAATAGATTGGTCCTTGTCCCCTGAGTCGACGAGAACTTTCATCCTGCGTTAATGCGTCAAGCAATGGCTTGGCTCCCGGTCTCATTCGGCTTAAGAATCTTTCAATCCATCTGAATCATATGAATCGAATTGCCTTGCTCCTTCCTGTTTTCCTGGTCGCCTTCATTTCTACTTCTGTGACAGCTGATGACTGGCCCTTCTGGCGAGGGCCGGATCGGAATGGGATTGCCTGGGCAGGGCAGAACCCTCCCACCGAGATTGGCCCTGAGAAAAATGTAAAGTGGTCGGTGGATTTGCCGGGACGTTCTCATGGTTCGGCGATCGTTTGCGGAGACAAAGTCTTTATTGCGGCAGCGGAAGAAGAAGGTCAGTTGCAGTCTGTCTTCTGCTTCAATCGTTCGAGTGGGGAACAGATTTGGAAAACGGTGGTTCACCGGGATGGCTTTAAACAGAAGAGCAATAAAAAGGCGAGTTGGGCTTCCGGCTCGCCGGCTTGTGATGGTGAGCGGGTGTTCATCAATTTCGTAAGTGGAAATGCGGCCTACACCACCGCCCTCGATCTGGATGGAAAACAGATCTGGCAGAAGAAAATTTGCGATTACAAAATCCACCAGGGTTATGGATCGTCTCCGGCAATCTGGAAGAATCTGGTGATCGTCAGTGCTGATAACAAACTGGGTGGCGCCGTTTGTGCCTTCGATCGGCTTAGCGGAGAGGAAGTCTGGCGTGCGGACCGGGCAAAGATGCCGAACTATCCTTCCCCGGTAATTCTCAAGGCGGCCGGAAAAGATCAGCTTTTCCTGACCGGAACAGAAAAAGTAACGAGCTATGATCCTGTCTCCGGTAAGGTGAACTGGGAAATCGACGGTGCGACGACGGAGTGTGTAACGACGACCGTCACTGACGGGACGCACATCTACTCCAGTGGTGGATATCCGAAAAATCACGTTGCGGCGATTGCTGCCGACGGATCAGGGAAAGTCGTTTGGGAGACAAAAGACCGGGTCTATGTGCCCTCGATGCTGGTTCAGGACGGGACTCTCTACGGTGTAATGGATAGTGGGGTGGCGATTTGCTGGAATGCGGCAAGCGGCGAAGAACTATGGAAAGACCGGCTCGGCGGAGCATTCAGCTCTTCTCCTGTTCTGGTGAACGATTACATCTACGCGGCCAACGAAGCGGGGACGCTTTATGTTTACCGGGCGGGGCGCGAGGGTCTCAAGGTGGTGTCCGAAAACAAAGTCGGCGATGAGGTGTTTGCCAGTCCCGTCATTTGTGGTGGGAATATTTTTCTGCGTGTCGCTTTCTATGACGGGGAAAAGCGGAGCGAAAAACTGTATTGCTACGGCAAGTAGACAGAATCCTGTTCTTGGAAATATCCGGAGAAAATGAAAGGATGTCCCATGACTCGATTGCTGACGGCTCTTCTATTTGTCTGCGTTTTCTTTTCCTCCCTGGCTCGGGCTGAAGAGGAGGTTTTTAAAGATCCTTTTACCACTGATGCCAAAGTGAAGGAACGACGCGCGTTGCGGGGCGACTGGATAATCGCCGACGGGGTGGCCAGCTGCACTCAGGACGATGATCTCTACAAAAAATACAAAGATCACGGTCCCATCATTTTTTATGATCATGCGACAGGGGATTGCACCGTTCGTTTTCGCTTCAAGCCAGAAGGGTGCAAAACCTTCGTCTTTACAATGAACGCAGAAAGTGGACACATTTTTCGATTTGTTACCAGCGAGAGGGGGACCTCGATTCGGGCCTTTCCACCGGAGGGAGATAAAAAATCCATCGAAGCCGGTCGCGGAAAGGACTGGGTTCTCAAGGAGGGGGAGTGGACTGCCGTAGAAGTAGTGGTGAAGGGAGAAAAGGTGACCGTTAAAATGGGGGAGCATGAGCCCATCATTTCAGAGCATTCAACTTTTTCGAAAGGACGAAGCAATTTGAGTGTTGGATTCGCCTTCGGGACCTGTTCCGTTATGGGCTTTGAAGTTGCTGAGTAGGTAGGGAAGCAATTCGGATTAATGGAGAGATCATTCCAATCGAATTTTCCCTGCAGAAATAATGTCCAGAATTTCGTATCGGTGACTCTTTCAGGTGACTTATGATCACTCCGATGTTCCGAATTCATTTTTTCAGTCTTTGTTTGTTTGCCTCGCTAGTCGCGGCACATGCTGAGGAGCCCTTATCGATATCCGGGGTCTATCCCCATCTCGCGATGCGAAATGAGTCCGGCGAATGTGGAACCGGAGCGATTGTTCCCTGGCAGGGAAGTCTGTGGGCGGTCACGTATTCCCCCCACAGTCCCAATGGATCGACAGACAAGCTTTACGAAGTAACTGCTGAGCTCGCGCAGAAGATTTTTGAAGGCAGTGTTGGGGGGACTCCGGCGAACCGAATGATTCATCCGGAGACAAACCAATTGTTGATTGGGCCTTATGTCATTGATGGTCAGAAAAATATTCAAGTTCTCCCTCCCTCGAAAATGTTTGGCCGTTTGACGGCAAATGCGCGGCACCTAACCGATCCCCAAAAGAAGGTCTACTACGCGACGATGGAGGAGGGGCTTTATGAAGTGAATCTGGAGACTCTGGAAGTGAATTGCCTCATCAAAGACTGTCTCTTATACACATCTCCGAGCCCACGAGACCGAGGCTGATCT
>CAJXQE010000389.1 GCA_913058215.1 uncultured Verrucomicrobiales bacterium | reverse complement strand
CTACACTATCCTCTTCGTCGGCAGCGTCAGATGTGTATAAGAGACAGCCTGTTCCTCAATGCACCCAAGGCCATCCTCGTGGCAGCTTCATCTCCAAAAATCTGATTCAATCGTTGCAGCCGATCCCTGACTTCCTTGCTTGAACTCGCAGCCAATTTTTCGCTGACCTCCGGCCATTGGGCCGGAGCATCCAACTCGCGCTGTCCCTCCAAGCCGAGTAACATGCCATCCAGGAGTGTCGCTTGAATTCCCGGATCCGTGGATTTGACCAGGGCTGCACTTAAGATTTCCAGAGACCTCGCGGTATCCATTTTTTCGAGGCGCCCCTGTCGTGCTTGATCCAGGTTTAGGATTTCGACTTTGGGTTCTTCTGCTGCATGAATCGTAGGCAGGCAGAGAAAGAGCAATCCGCAAAGGCATGCCGGGGAAACGCGGGGTCGGTTTATTTTCATCGGTATCGAAAGCAAGAGGGTTTAATCGTAGAACAAGCCCTGTCAGATCGTGAAGCTTCAATTAACCCTCTGTCACAGAAGTTTCTTGTGAGGGCTGGTCCAATTTTATGCGATTTCCGCCACAGAAGAATTCACGGGCCAGGGAGAGTAACTACTCTGAATCCGGCTCAAACCGGGTCGAAAGCCATTTTGTCCAGAAACTGAGAGATGGATCAGAGGTGGAAAAATGGATCAACTTCTCCCGGGATTTTTCATAGGTAACAAACGGTAAAAACTCCTTCGATTGATCTGATTGGATCTTGAGACCGACCAGACCCTCGGCGTAATCGAGGACTTCATTTGGTACTGCCTGGTTCAACAAGGGCAGCCTCCGGAGCGAAGGAGAGGTGAAGAGGGTTTGACCGACAAGGATCCCGGATCCGTCGGGAGTGATTCTTGAAAAAAGTTTCTCACCGCCCCACTGCGCGGCGCGAAACAGAAAGCGGCCCGTGTCGGCATCGTAGATTCGGGATGTGTTATCCCGGGAGTTTGAGCTCAGCCACTGGCCGTCCGCACTGAAATTGAAAGACAAGATTCCCTTTGAACTCTGAATTCCAGATCCGACAGGGTTCCCGGATTCGACTTCAAGCAAGAGGCCGTTCCCGTCAAAATCTCCGACGGCGATTGAGGATTGGTCAGGGGATATTGCGATCGCATCGACCCGCTCGGGCAGGGCGGGGAACATTTGGGAGATCAGTTTGCCGGATTCCCAGTTGTAGGCGCGAATAGATCCATCTGGAAATCCACAGGCGAGCAGCGAAGAGGATAGGGCAATGGTGCTGGCCACTTGCCCGTCAGGAGAACTCTCAACAAATTTTTCAATTCGTCGATTGGTTTCGAGAACTTGAACCGTGCCGCTCGAGGTGGAGGCCGCGAGTGACTTCCCGTCAGGGGAAAAAGAAAGGGCGGTTAGTTCTGAGTCGAGATTGACCTCAGGGAGGATTCGTGGATTCTCTCCCACAGGTAATTTCCAGATCTGAACAACCGGGCCATAGGATGCGGCCATACTGAGCCCGTCCGCAGATGCGACGACATGTTTCGCGTTTGGAGGGATTCCGAAATTTTCTCCCGTCGGTTCCATTGTTTTCCAGTTGTAAGTCAGGAAGCCGGCAGTGCCGAAAAATCGAACAGTTTCTGAATCGTCGATAAAGGCGGCATCCGTGACGTAGCCTGCTTTGGAGAAGAATTGGGATTGAGGTATCTTTCCTGTTACTCTCCAAAGTTGCGATTCGTGTTTCTGTGCTGTCAGAACCCGTGTGGACTCACGATTTGTGTGAAGTTCGAGAATAGGAGAACGGGATTTCGTGACAACAGGGTTTTGTCTTTCGCTGGAGTAATTGAGGTTCCACGATCTCCATGATCCATCATCGTGACCGCTCCAAAGAAAGAGACCTCTGCCCTGAGTGAATTTTAAATCTACGGCGCTGACTGCGGAATCGAAACCGGGAGTATAGGAAACCTCTCTGGTCTTATCCAATGGATGGATGACCGTTCGTCCATTGCTACTTCCTGTTGCGAAGTGTTTCGTCGAGTCGTCGCGAACCAGAGTTGTGAGATTTCCTGTCTCGGTTTCGGCTGATGGCTGGCGGGTTTGGATCCCTGAAGTCACATCGAAAACCTGAGTCTGCCCATTCTCTCTGGCGACGATCAGTTCACGCCAGTCACTCGAGAAGGATAGGCCTGCGACACTTCCCGATCCCTTCATGGTGGAGGAAATCGCACCGTCTTTCACTTGGATGACCTGGATTGCCCCGTCGGCAAGGCAAACCGCGACATGGGATTCATCGGGGTGAGCTTCGATGAGAGCGATGGCTTTACCGGTCTCAATTGCCCAGAGCGGTTTTTGTCCAGGGACTGAACTCCAGGCCTGCAGCATTCCCCGGGCGCTTCCTGTGAAAACAGTTTTTCCGTTTTGTGAAAAAGTCAGGGCCTGAATCGGTGACTTCCCTTCTGAAAGATGAGTAGCGATTTCGCGGGGGCTTCCTGAAAGGTCAATGATCCGTAATTCTCCGCTCTTTCCTCCCACCGCAATGATGGCTGCTTCTTCGGAAACGGTCATTGAGCTCACATCAAATTCGCAATCGTGATTGAAAAGAATCTTTCCTGTTTCCAGCGATCCAACCCGGACCATGCCATCATCGGAGGCGACAACAAAGCAGTTCACGCCCCCCAGTATTTTCGCTCCGACGATAGATGCCTCTGTGGAAACTCCGGAGTCGAGACGTTCCGGGTAGACCTCGAAAACCAGCATGCCCCACAATTGGAAACGAGCCACTTTGTCATTCGGGTCATTTCTCAATTTTCGGCAAACTTCTGCGATTTGGAGAGGGAAGTTCGAGAAGGCAGCGCTTGCTTCCAATTGGCGGCGGGGATCGCGAAGCGGTGTATCAGGTAAGCCTCGCGGCGACTTTGCGGGAACAAATTTAGGGGGGCTGATCACTTCGGCGCCGTCATAGTAAGTGCTGCCCCACCACCATGCGCCGGTCGTTCCCGCCATTGCCAGAGCGATGGCGATGGCAACGAAGGTGATGGCTTTACTGTTTCGGGAAACGAACTTTCGTGTTCGATAGGCGGCATCGGGTTTGCTGGCGGTGACGGGTCGCTCGTTGAGAAATCGCTCGATGTCTTCCGCCAGTTCCCCGGAATCGGGATAACGACGATCTCTGTCTTTTTCCAATGCCTTAAGGGCAATCCAGTCGAGGTCGGAGGAAATTCTCCGTTCGGTTTGGTTCACGGTTGAAGGGCGTTTCGGTTCATCCTCGCGAATCAGCGCGAGAATTTCATCGAAGGCGGCCTGACGAAATTTGGCTTTGCTGATGGGGGTTGAGCCGGTGAGCAACTCGAAGAGCAAAACGCCGAGTGAGTAGACGTCCGACCGGGCATCGAGGTCCATGGATCTTCCTGAAGCCTGTTCCGGGCTCATGTATTCCGGAGTCCCGATAAGAACGCCGGCATGAGTAAACAGGGTTCGCTCCGTCAGCGGCATTTCCAGCGCTTTGGCGACGCCAAAATCAATTAGCTTTACCAATGGTTTGCCATCGTCATCGGTCGTGACCAAGACGTTCGATGGCTTCAGATCCCGATGAACAATTCCATTGCTGTGGGCATGGTCGACGGCTTCGCAAATGGCGTGGAAAATTTGCAATCGTTCCCGGGTCGACAGATTTCGGTCGCGACAAAAATCAGTGACGGGAAGTCCGTCGATTAATTCCATCGCAAACCAGGGTTTACCTTCTGGAGTTTCACCAAGGTCGAACATGGTGGCGATGCCGGGATGATCCAGCAGACTCAGAGCCTGTCGCTCGGCATCGAAGCGAGCCAGAGTTTCGGAAGACATCAGGCCGTCCTTGAGAATCTTGATGGCACCTTCGCGTCGGACCGGTTCCTCTTGCCTTGCCCGGAACACTTCTCCGAAGGCACCTTCACCCAGTTCTTCCAGCAAAGTCCAGTTTCCGATTTTAAGACCTTCGTCCAATTGACCGGGTGAAAGCCAATCGCCGGATGAGCCGTCGGTGAGTGCTCCTGAGACGAGACACGAAGGACAGATGCCGCCGGGGTCATCGGCGGAAATCGCAGCGCCACATTGTGGGCATGATTGTTTTGATTCCCCGGAGCTCATTCTCTGTATTCAGTGTAGTTTCGACGAGTCGGTCTGGCAATGATGCGAACATAACTGCGCTACTGCAGCGAATTCCGGTCTCTTCGATTCTTGCGTTGCGTTGGATGGCGCACTAGAGAGTGCTTTAGCAATGGCGAAGCAACCTAAAGACATTTCCCCGAAAACTCATTTCCGTGGCTACGCGAATCCCGGTCCGATGGTGCCGGGGACAGCCGACACGCCTGGTTTGGAGATCGGGGAAGGGGAGACGCTCGATGTGTTGTGCGGGCATTTCCGGATCTTCCAACTCAAAAAGGGACACCGCTATTCGACGGACGATATTCTGACGGCCTGGTACGGAACTTCGTGGTGTCCAACAGCACAGACGATGCTCGATCTGGGAAGTGGAATCGGGACGGTTGCGATGGTGGCTTCGTGGCGACTGCCTGCCACAAAAGTGGTTACCGTCGAAGCTCAAGAGATGAGTGTTGCTCTGGCAAGAAAATCAGTTCGCTGGAACGGCCTCGAAGATCGCTTCAACATTCGTGAGGGTGATCTTCGGGATTCTGAGATTCTGGGGGCGGAGGAAAAATTCGATCTCGTGCTCGGGAGTCCGCCCTATTTTCCTCCCGGATCAGGAGTGAAAGGGGATCACCCGCAAAAAATCGCCTGCCGGTTTGAGATGCGTGGAACGATTGCCGACTATTGCCAAACGGCAGCCGGTCACCTGGAAACCGGTGGAACCTTTGCCTGTGTGTTTCCGGTCAATCCCGATGAACAGGCTCAGCGCGTCCTTGATGCGGCGAAAGATTCGGGCCTCACGATTGTCCGCCAACGTCCCATCGTCCTGCGGGAAGGGGAGCCACCTTTGCTGGGTGTCTTTATCATGATGCGCCGCTGTGATTTGCCGGATTCAATGCATGATCAAACCTGGCATGAACCGCCCTTGGTCATACGAAAGGAGGATGGGACCGTCCATCCTGAGTATGCAGCGGTGAAGCTGAGTTTCGGGTTTCCGCCGTGAGCGAAACCTATTCCGTGGTCACGGATTCTTTTTCGCGAAGAGCTGCCAGCAAAGTGTGCCAGGCGAGGGTCGCGCATTTGACGCGTGGTGGAAATTTTCTCACACCGATCAGAGCAGCGAGTTCTCCTAATTCAAAAGGATCAGCGGTGGGTTCCTCTTTGGCGGTCAGCAACTCCACAACCTCCGCGATTTTCTCGTAAACCGCTTTGCCTTCAAGCCCTTTGATTGACTCGGTCATGATCGATGCCGATGCCCGGGAAATCGCGCAGCCTTCGCCGGTGAACTGAACGGCTTCGATTTTGTCGCCTTCCTGCTGAACGTAGATCTTCAGTTTATCGCCGCAGAGAGGATTGTATCCTTCCGCTTCATTACTGTGGGGATCCAGTTCGCCCTCGTTGCGGGGGCGTTTGTTGTGGCTCAGGATGATCTCCTGATAAAGGTCGTTGAGGTCGTCCATGATTCGGAGGTTCTTCGAGTCGAGTCGAATCGATTCAAGAGGGTCAGGCTATTGATTCACCCCTGTTGGATAGATTCATCACCTGAAGAAATATTTGGGTACCGGGGACAGGAATCGAACCTGCACGCATTGCTGCACTGGATCCTAAATCCAGCGTGTCTACCAATTCCACCACTCCGGCATCTCAGGTCGGGTAAAATGGCATGAGGCACGAAATACTCAAGCGCAGTATCACCCTTGTTTGCCGAAATGTCATTTTGACCGTAGATTATGGAGAATGTGGAAAACTAAAATAAATCCGAGATCAAAAGTTTGGCGATTGGTCCTGCTTTTTCTTCTCGGATCGTTCGCAATTGTTTCCGCAGGCCGCGGCTGGATGAATGCCCAGCTTCCGGAGCACAGCGAGGATTTTCAGTGGAAGCCCACCCGGGTTCTGGTTCAGGGAGAGAATCCTTATGCGAGCTATCTTTCCGGTGAGCAAAAGGGATGGAAGGCGGATGAAGAAGGAGTCTACTTTTTTCCCAACTATCCCATTACGGCGTACGGATTCCTTCTGCCCTTAGGAATGTTGGATCATGATACTGCGACTTCGATCTGGTCGCTGGTAAATATCGGGGCCGGCCTCGGGTGTCTTGTTCTGTTGTGGATCATATCTGGAAAAGGAAGAGGCTATTGGTGGTTGATTGCCGGCTGTCTGTTTTTTGCCAGTACTTCGGTGCGGGATTTGATTTCGATAGGGCAGCATTCGATCCCCGTAATCTTTTGTTTGCTTGCTGCGGTGTGGGCATCAGGTAGGAAATGGGTCTGGCTGTCAGGGGTTTTCCTCGCGCTGTCATGGATCAAATTCACCATCACGGTTCCATTGGGAGTTTGGTTCATCTGGAAGAAGCGCTGGAAAGAGGCGGCGATCGCTCTTGGAATTCATCTCGTCACTTTTGCCTGGATCTGTCTTTGGACGAAAACAGGACCGATCACCTATTTGACGGGGTTTCAGGAAATGGCGAAAGCAACGCTGGAACTGAGCGAATTCTGTCTCTTATACACATCTCCGAGCCCACGAGACCGAGGCTGATCTCGT
>CAJXQE010000388.1 GCA_913058215.1 uncultured Verrucomicrobiales bacterium | reverse complement strand
CACTATCCTCTTCGTCGGCAGCGTCAGATGTGTATAAGAGACAGACAAAACATTCTACTGTGGCAAATGGCATCTTGGCAGCGGTGACTCTCATCCTTCAATGCTGGGATTCGGAACCACAGTTGCTGCCGGCGAGGCTGGAGCCACCCGGTCCCAATTTGCTCCTTACGATGTATCGAAAAAAGGTGGAGGAGAAAAGGCAGCTGTCCCGGATCTCGAGAACGCACCGGAAGGCGAATATCTGACAGACCGACTCACTGAAGAAACGATCAAGTTTATCCAGACGAACAAGTCCGGTCCTTTCTTCGCTGTTCTCGCCCATTATGCGGTTCACACTCCCATCGAAGCGAAGAAACACATCACGAAACGGTACCAGGATAAAATCGATGGACAAGCGGTTCCGGCGGCTCTTTACGAAGAGGAAAGTGCCGGTGAGAATTTACTGGTGCAGAACAATGCCACCTACGCCTCGATGGTCGAAAGCGTCGACAAAGGTATCGGCCGAATCTTAAGATTGCTCGATAGATTGGAAATCGCTGACAACACCATCGTCGTCATTGCCAGCGATCATGGCGGACTCTCCGCTCGCGGAAGTAATCGCGAAGTTGCCACATCCAATCGCCCGTTCCGGGCCGGTAAAGGACATCTCTATGAAGGAGGCCTCCGCATTCCTTTGATCGTCCGCTGGCCGGGACACACCAAAGCGGATTCGAAAATCGAAACACCTGTGATCACGACCGACCTGTTTCCAACATTTCTCGAGATGGCTGGACTGCCTCTTTTGCCGGAAGCCCACAAAGACGGAATCAGTTTTGCCCCGCTACTCAAAGGCGAAAAGCTGAAGGGCTCGAATCAGCGTTTGTTTCTGTGGCACAATCCGGCCCCCCGACCGTCAAGCACTGCTGATCTTTTTTCATCCGCTGCCCGCCAGGGGAATTACAAACTGGTCGAGTTTCCAACAGAAAACCGGGTAGAGTTATACGACCTCAGCAAAGACATCCGTGAATCGAATAACCTCGCTGAAGAGCAAAAGGAAGAAGCCGACCGCCTGCTTTCAGCGTTGAATGAGTGGAAGGATTCCATTGGCCTCCCCAATCAACCGAGAATGAGGAAGAAAGAACAAAAACGAAAGTGACAGGAAGACCTTGAAGTTCCTTTTTCCAGCTATAGCGATTGCCTTGTTCTCCATTGGAGTCTCAAGCGCCGACCCATCCAATTGGTCCCACTGGCGGGGGCCACTCGGAACCGGAGAATCTCCCGATGCAACGCCTCCAATCGAGTGGAGCGAGGATAAAAACGTCCATTGGAGAACCCAACTTCCGGGCCTCGGACATTCCAGCCCGGTTGTCTGGGAGAACACCATCTTCCTGACGGCTTCCCTTCCCGTTGGCGAACCTTTTGAGCCCAAACCCGATCTGGCACTGGGTGCACACAACAACAATCTCGTTTCCAGCAAATGGCGCTTTGTGGTCATGGCAGTTGATCGGGCCAATGGAAAGGTCCTCTGGGAGAAAACCGTCCGTGAACGAATCCCAAACGAGGGAGGCCACGAAACAGGAACACTCGCCTCGGCCTCACCGATCACTGATGGCGAACGGGTCTACGCATTCTTCGGATCGCATGGACTCTACTGCCTCGAAGCGAAATCCGGTGAGGTGCTCTGGAATGTCGATTTCGGAGACATGCAGACGAAGCACGGGCATGGCGAAGGGAGCTCTCCGGTTCTCAGTGGTGACGGCGTCTACGTGGTCTGGGATCACGAAGGTCTTTCCTTTCTCGCGGCTCTCGACAAACGAACTGGTAAAAAACTTTGGCGTCAGCCTCGAAACGAACGCACGTCCTGGAGCTCCCCGATTTCGATCGATGTAAACGGAAGCGAACAAATCGTGGTCGCAGCTACAGAGCGAATCCGGGCCTACAGGCCAACTGATGGTGAAGTCATTTGGGAATGCGGAGGTCTCTCGGACAATGTCGTGGCCACCCCCGTATACAGCGCAGAGGACAATATTCTTCTCGCCACCAGCAGCTACAATTTCCAATCCATGCTCGCACTCAACCTGGCGGGTGCCAGTGGAGACCTTAGCGGCAGCGATCGCATCCTCTGGACTCAAAAAAAGAGGACGCCCTACATCCCCTCCCCTCTATTCTATCAGGGGCACGTCTATTTTCTGGGACATTACCAGGGAGTTCTTTCAAGAGTCGACATCACAAACGGCAAGGCACCGAGCGGCCCTTTTCGAATAGACGGAATTTATGAAATTTACGCCTCGCCCGTAGCCGCCAACAAACACATCTACATCGTCGATCGCAGTGGAATCACGGTGGTTCTGAGTGAGGGGGGAATTCCGGAGCCAGTGGGCGTCAATCAATTGGATGACCGGTTCAGTGCCACCCCTGCCCTCGTCGGAAAGGATCTGATCCTTCGCGGCGAAAAGTATCTGTATTGCATTCGTGAAAAATAAATCCCCTTTTCGAAATGAAGCTTCTATTCCTATCGCTCCTCCCAATCCTTGCCTTTGCATCCTGTCGCGAAGAATCCCCGAAATCCCCAAGCGCACCTCCTATGAAGAAAATGAACAAGCGTTTCACCGGAACTTACACCGGTCAGGTGATTGAAAAGACCGGACTGAACAAAGCCGGAAAACCGCTCGCGAACGATGATCTGTATCTTCGTCTGAGCATGGGGGATTTTTTTATCAAATTCTGCGAGTCGTCGATTTCAAGAGAGGATCTCAAGGACAAGGTCGATCAATACATTACCGTAATAGGCGAGCTTAAAAAAGGTGAATGGGACAGCTGCCCCGGAGACAGTCAGCCCGTTCAAAGCCGGGTTGGCGAGTATTTCATCATCACCGGGTTGATGGATTGAAATATTCCCAGTCCATCTGCGGCACTTTACCTGATTGACACGATCCCTGCGATCTTGCGAACATCATCGGGATATGGCTTCCGTCGATTTTTCTCCCAACATCAGTTCGCAGGTCGACGTCGGCAAATCCACTGTCAAAGCCAGCACCATCAAGGCAGCGCTCCTCGAGTTATTCGAGAGCAATCCGAAGTTGAAGAGCTATCTGGTTAATGATGATGGGACTCTGAGAAAGCACGTCGCGATTGTCGTCGACGGGGTTCCGGTCAAGGACCGGGCAAACCAATCTGACTCCATCTCAGAGAAGTCGGAAATCTTCATCATGCAGGCCCTTTCAGGGGGCTGACAGTCTACCACAATCTATGAGCAAACGATTCTACGCAGGAACCCGCAAGGGCCTCTTCACCTTCGAGAAGGATGGTTCAAAATGGGTCCAAACCGGCTGGAATTTTCCCGGTATTCAGATCCCGGCCATCCTACCGGACCGGCGGGATGGGACTCTCTATGCGGTCGTCGATCACGGACATTTCGGAACAAAGCTTCACCGCTCCGATGATCAAGGGGAAACCTGGACAGAGTTGGATCCCCCTGCCTACCCGGAAAGGCCGGAAGACGTTCCCGAAGTTCTTGATCCGTTCCGTCAGGTTCCGATTCCGTGGTCCCTTGAAAAGGTATGGGCTCTTGAAAGCGCAGGTCCAGACAAAGGAGGAGACCTGTGGTGTGGCACTATACCCGGTGGCCTCTTCTACTCTAATGATCGTGGTGAAACCTGGGAACTGAACCGTTCTCTTTGGGATCGTCCGGAACGAGCGAAGTGGGCTGGAGGAGGATACGATTTTCCGGGAATCCATTCGATTTGTGTAGACCCGCGTGACTCGCAAAGAGTCGTCGTCGCGATTTCCTGCGGTGGGAACTGGATCACTAAAGATGGAGGCGAAAACTGGACTCAGGGCGCCGAAGGCATGCTCTACGATTTTATGCCGGCCGATCAGGGTGGTGCAGATCCGGACGGACAGGATCCCCATCGTATGGTGCAATGTCAGGGACAAGCGGATCATTTTTGGGTCCAGCATCACTGTGGTATTTTTCGATCAAAAACGGCAGCCGACGGATGGGAGGAAATCAAAGGAGTCAGCCCATCTGCCTTCGGGTTTGCGGTAGCCGTTCATCCCACCGATTCCAATACCGCATGGTTTGCGCCTGCCTTGAAAGATGAAAACCGGTATCCGGCTGATGGAAAATTCATTGTTAATCGCACCCGCGACGGTGGAGAAACCTTTGAAGCTCTCAGCAAGGGTTTGCCTGAACCACCCGCCTATGACCTCATCTACCGCCACGCCCTCGAAGTAGATGATTCCGGCAATGAGCTGATTATGGGCTCCACGACGGGTGGCCTTTGGTTCAGCGATGATCAGGGTGATTCCTGGGATGCCATTTCAATGAACCTTCCTCCCGTGTTCTGCCTTCGATTTTCATGAGATTCCTCTTCTCACTACTTCTTCTTCCCGTCCTTTCAATTGCGGCTGATCCGCCGGAATCACCCGTCGAAGCGAAAGACGCCCTTGAGACGATTCATGTCCGTGATGGCTTCACGGTTCAGTTGGTTGCGTCTGAGCCGATGGTTGTGGATCCCGTTGCAATCTCCTGGGGCGCAGACGGACGAATGTGGGTCGCTGAAATGGCAGACTATCCTCTCGGCATAGGAGAAGACCAAACATCTGGCGGAAGAATCCGAATACTGAAGGACAAGGATGGAGATGGACAGATGGACGAGTCAACCCTCTTTGCCGAGGGTCTGAATTTTCCTTCGGGAGTCCTTCCCTGGAAAAAAGGTGCCCTCGTGACAGCAGCGCCGGAAGTCCTCTATCTCGAAGATACCAATGGCGACGGAAGAGCAGACAAGCGCGAAGTCCTCATCACCGGCTTTGCCGAGGACAATCAGCAATTGCGTGTCAATGGACTCCGACGGGGATTGGAAAACTGGATTCACTGCGCCAGTGGCAGCCCCAGTGCCGGACGCGGAAAAAGCACCATCAAGTCCACTCTGACTGGCGAAAGTGTCGAACTCAAGAGTCTCGATTTCCGATTTCGCCCCGACACCGGCGAGATCGAATTGCAATCCGGCCCGACTCAATTCGGGCGTAACCGGGACGAGTGGGGAAACTGGTTTGGCTGCATGAACAGCTATCCGCTCTGGCACTACGTTCTCGAAGACCGGTATCTGAGGCGCAATCCTCACATAATTCCCCCAGACCCCCGACAGCAACTGATTCTTCCCCGAAATCCGAAAGTCTATCCCGCAAAAGCTCCCCAGAAACGGTTCCATTCCTTCGTTCACAATGGACACTACACCTCCTCCTGTAGCGGAATGATCTATCGTGACGAACTTCTCTTTCCGGAGTCTGCCGGAAAGATGCACGCCTTTTCCTGCGAACCTTTCCACAACCTGGTTCAACACATCGAAGTCGAGGAGAGCGGATTCACTTTTAAGGCAGAGAGATCGAAAAGCGACGGACCTATCGATTTCTTTGCTTCAACTGATCGTTGGTGTCGCCCCGTCCAGGTCAGAACCGGCCCCGATGGCGCGATCTACATTGTCGACATGTATCGTTATGTGATCGAGCACTCGCAGTTTCTGGCGGCAACGGGAATGAAGGACCTGGAACCGTTCCTTCGGGAAGGAGATGATCGAGGACGAATTTACCGCGTTTTCCCGACAGACAGCCCTCCCCGAAAAGTCGTAGATCTCTCAAACGTGACTCCCTCGCAACTTGTCGACCATCTTCAGTCCCCCGTTGGCCCCGTTCGGGATATGGTTCAGGAGCAACTCATTCAATCTTCGTCTGAGAAAGGCATTGTTGAAAAACTTGAACAAACCATCGCTGGAGATTCCACCCCCGAATCCCGGGTCCATGCGCTTCATACGCTGCAGGGCCTGAAAAAGCTATCGGCTGAAACCCTTCAGATAGCTCTAAAAGATGCGCATCCCGGAGTGCGAAGAAACGCCACCCGCTTGACTGAAACGCTTCCTCATCCTGTGGATGCACTGTTGTCGATGACATCGGATCCGTCCTCGCCGGTCAGACTTCAACTTGCCGCCACTTTAGGAATGTGGCCGGACCATTCCGAAGCTGCTGAAAAACTGGGCGAGCTTGCGATCAAAGGCGGAGGAGATCCTTTCTTCGACGCCATTCTTCTCAGCTCAACCGCTCCCGGAAATATCGAATCCATCATCGCCGCAGCCTTCTCGATGGAAGTCACCAGCGAAGGTGCAGGAAACCTTGCCGGAAAGCTTCTCGCCTTGTCCGTGGCATTCAATAAAACCGAAATCACCGTTTCCGGTCTTCAGAAAGTTCTCGCGGCATACCCTTCACCTACCCGTCATGCGCTGGTAGCCGGACTGCTCGACTCTCTGAACGAGCATGGTTCCTCTATCGAAGAACTGCTTTCGGATCACTCCGATACGAAAAAGGAATTGGAACAATTCATTGATGAAGCAAAAGCCGTAGCGCTGAACCCCAATGCCCCGATCACAGATCGAGCCAATGCTCTTCGCCTGATGGGTCGTTCCACATCGCCAGACCAGATGCAGGCGGATTTCGACTCCCTCAGCAAAATGCTGAACCCATCAACTCCATCAAAACTTCAGTCAGCGATCATCTCCCATCTCGCAGCCCAGAGTGCGCCTTTTGTTGCTGACGCACTTTTGTCAGGATGGAAAAGGCACGGCCCTGCCATCCGCGCCGAGATTCTCGGTGTTGTTCCCACACGTCGGCAGTGGATGGCAAAATTGCTCGATGCATTCGAATCCGGCGCTGTATCCCCTTCCACCTGTCTCTTATACACATCTGACGCTGCCGACGAAGA
>CAJXQE010000387.1 GCA_913058215.1 uncultured Verrucomicrobiales bacterium | reverse complement strand
CGAGATCAGCCTCGGTCTCGTGGGCTCGGAGATGTGTATAAGAGACAGCCATTCACCTCGTGAGTGATGTGGTTGCCTCTGGCGGTAATTTTATAAGTGCTCCATTCGCCGGTATTGAACTCCGGATCTTCCCCGAGACTGCCGACGACCTTGGCTTTTCCCTCTTCAGTCACGACCACTTTCTGACCGCGTTTACAAATAATTCCGCGTCCTTTTTCATCGTAAAGCATTCCGTTCGCCCAGATGGCCGGGTGCATATCACACTGGTATCCGCTCACAACATTCTCGCCGAGATCAGGCCGAACCGATGCGCGATACTGAATACCTGAATTATTCCCGTCACTGGTCAGTTTGAGATCTGCCGTCAGGATAAAGTCTTCCACCGGATCACCTTCATAAATGAGGAACTGATTGTAGGGAAGCGGCGCTTCGTCAGTGGTTGTTCCGACGATAGTTCCGTTCTCGACCTTCCAGTTGGCAGCATTTCCTTTCCAGCCGGTGAGATCTTTCCCGTTGAACAAGGCTTCAGCCTTGGCAGGTTTGCCATCGCCACCGGACTTTTCTCCCTTGTCAGGAGAAGCGCCATTGTCGCCACAGGAAACGAGAGCAAGGGCAGAACCAAGAGCGAGAATCAAAGCGTTGAATTTCATACGACCATTGATACGCCAGAGCATGTTTTTTGACGAACTTTTTCTGCGGGCACAAAAAACCCGGAGAAGCGAACGCGCCTCCCCGGGTCTTTGGAAAAGAATCTCAAACGAATGAGATTCAGTCTGATTGATGATTAATCAGGAAGCAGGACGTTGTCCATGCTGGTGTCGAGCCAACCGCCACTGGACTCACCGTCTTCGTCAGCTGTGCGCTCTTCGAAGATGTTTTCTGTTCCACCGTCTTTGCTTCGGATGGTAGCACCTTCCTGATTGGACGTCAGACGCTCTTCCGTTACGTGACCACCACAGAATCCCACGATCGCTTTTTTGGAGCTGAGCCATGGGTGAAACTCTCCGTAGGAACCGGCGCTTTCCATGAGACCGTCAGCAATCAGCGGGGAACGGCTGAAACTGGTGTTGGTCTGACCGGAAACGTAGGCGTAGACATTTTCTTCAGGCTCAAGTCTGCCATCCTCTCTTGGTGGACGCAGCTTGTCGGGATCTTTGGTTTGAATCCAGAAAATGCTTTCTGAATCAATGTATTCCGGCACGAGCACGTTGAATGCGTCAGTAGATGTGGAGAATTCAGAATCGTCTTCTCCTCCTCCGCCGCCGCCGTCACCCTGGTCTTCATCGGGATCAAAGGAAGGATACAAACCGTCCCAATCCGCAGCGAAACTACGGCAACCGATCAGCATACTCCTGACGTTGGCCACAGCCTTGATTCGCTTACCACGCTCCTGAATCCCGTTGTATGCCGGGAAGGAAACGCTGGCAAGAATACCGATGATTGTAATCACAATCAGCAGCTCGATGAGCGTAAACGCCCCAGTCTTTCTAGCTTTTAATTTCATGTTCTTTTCTTTCTATTTTTTATGAATCGCCCGAAGGCGTATGAATGCGGAAGATTGGCTATGTAAATACCTCTCTCCCAATATAAGATTGTCATTTTTCCAACATCGTGACAAGAAAATTCGGATTGCGGCCGGACCTTCTTCAGTCGAGGAGTGAAATCCCTATATGAGTGAGACTATTCCCATTGAAGATCTGTTCGAAGATATCATCGCTAAGTCGATGCGCGGCAGGCACGTCACCGAAGCGGAACTCTCGGAAAAAAGCGGTGAGGATCCCGATATTCTGCGCCGCCTGTGTCGCGGCGAATTTTGCGATGAGACGGCTCTTCAGAGCGTGGCAAAAGCGCTTCAGCTCGATCCTGCTGCTCTGACAATGGCGGCTTCAAAGGTTTGGCGTCCCCGCTCTGTGAGTATGGTCGGACTGGAAATATTCAACACTCCTTATCGCGATATGCGGGTGAATGCCTTCCTGGTTTTTGATCCGGAAACCAAGCAGGGCGCCTGCTTTGATACCGGGACCGACTGCTCTATCCTCACGAAAAAAGCCGCTGAACTTGGCGTGACTATTGAGAAGATCTTTCTGACACACACCCACAATGATCACATCGCGGATCTCGACCGGCTCAAATCCGAATGTAGCTCTGCGGATGTCTATTCCAACAAAGACGAACCCTGGCCCGACACGATCACTTTCATGCAGGGCGATGCCTTCTCCGTCGGAAACCTAAAAATATCCACGATGACCACCAGTGGTCACTCCGTCGGTGGCACGACCTATTTTATCAAAGGGCTTGAGCGGCCGATTGCCGTCGTCGGTGATGCGATGTTTGCCGGATCCATGGGAGGCGGGATGGTATCCTTTGCCGACGCCTGGCGAAACAACCGCGACAAGATTCTGACTCTGCCGGAAGAGACGGTGATCTGTCCCGGTCACGGCCCCATGAGCAGCGTCGGCGAAGAGAAACGGAACAATCCCTTTTTCGCGGGGGAATTCCGATGAGCGAAAATTCGCCAAAACTGGTCCTCGCTTCCGGATCTCCCCGCCGAAAAATTTTGATGGAGGAGGCCGGCTTTGTGTTTTCCGTTGTTCCTCCGCAAAATGATGAAGTCGAAGACAACTCGATGGATGTCCGCGACCTGACTGCTTTGAATGCAAAGTTGAAGGCTGAGGAAATCGCGGCCGATCACGGGGACTCCATTATCCTTGCGGCAGACACGCTTGTATTGCTCGGCGATCGCGTCTTTGGAAAACCAAAAAACGAAGCGGAAGCAAAGAGAATGCTCTCGGATTTGAACGGGGAAACGCACCAGGTTTTTACCGCATTCTGCCTGCTCAGAGAATCCAATGGGGAAATCTTTCAGCAAGCCGTCGCCACCGATGTCCAGTTTAAGAAACTCACCTCTGAAGAAAGAGATGACTACCATAATCTGATCAATCCGATGGACAAAGCGGGCGCCTACGCTGCTCAGGAACACGGGGAGAAAATCATCGATCAGTTTTCAGGATCGATGACGAATGTGATCGGCCTACCGATGGACGAAGTGATCGTCGCTCTCGAATCAGAGTTTGGATTGACGCCCTGAGGCCTTTCCGGTCAAATCGACTGGGGGGATACGTTCGCAGAAGGGCTTGAAAGCCTCACTCCAAACCTAGCCTTTCGCCCTGGTAAGTGCCGTCTTCGATTTCGCGAATCCACTCGTCGTTGTCGAGGTACCACTGAATCGTTTTTCGCAAGCCGGTCTCAAAAGTTTCCCTCGGTGCCCAAGCGAGCTCCGATTGAATTCTTGTGCAGTCGATCGCGTAGCGCTGATCGTGTCCAGGTCGGTCGGTAACAAAAGTGATGAGATCGTCCGGGGAATTCACACTGAGTTCCGGACAAAGTTCTGCGACCGTTTCGACAATGAGACGAACCACGTCGATATTTTTCATCTCGCAGTTTCCGCCAATATTGTAAACCTCTCCGGGTTTTCCTCCGGCAAGCGCTGCTGTCAAACCACGGCAATGATCTTTCACATACAGCCAGTCCCTGACATTGCTACCATCACCGTAAACAGGAAGGGACTCCCCGCGACGAGCTTTTGAAATCATCAGCGGAATCAGCTTTTCCGGAAATTGATAAGGGCCGTAATTGTTTGAACAATTGGTCGTCACCACCGGCAATCCAAAGGTGTGAAAATACGCACGGACCAAATGATCGCTTCCCGCCTTCGACGCCGAATAGGGACTGTTTGGCGCGTAGGGTGTGGTTTCTGAAAAAGCAGGATCATCCGCTTCGAGCGAACCATACACTTCATCCGTCGAGACGTGGAGAAAGCGGAAGTCATCTTTCAGTTCTTCGTTTGCCTCGTAATGTTCCCGGGCCGCATGGAGCAATTGAAAGGTTCCCACAAAATTCGTAAGAATGAACTCTTCGGGTGCATCAATGGAACGGTCGACGTGAGATTCCGCAGCAAGATGCATCACCGCGTTTATCCGATTTTTTTCAAAGAGAGCCGCCATCGCCGGCCGGTCGCAGATATCGCCCTGCACCAACTCATGACGCGGATCGTTTTCCAGGGAAGTCAGGTTCTGCGGATTTCCGGCATAGGTCAGCTTGTCGAGATTGATCACCTTTTCGATGGAGATCCCAAATTCCCTCTCCGCTTCTTCGAGAAGATAATGAACCAGATTGGAACCGATAAAGCCGGCACCGCCGGTGACAAGGATGCGATAATCCATAGGCCTGTTCCCTACTCCCATCCTTCGGGGAATTCCAGAAAAACGACGCCGGCACGACGGCGCGCGTGAACGTCGCCAGGCAGGTTTACTTTTGCGGGTTTATCTTTGGATAAGGCCATTTCAATGACCCGACACACTTCCTTCGATCCACAATCGGGCACGGAATTTTCGCGCAACCAGTCGAGGATCACTTTATCTCTGATTGCTTCCGGCATTTTCCCCAGGGAAGAAACATCCAGCGCACCGGCAGTCGATTCCGGAACCAGTTCGTCAATCGCCGCCGCCATCTTCCTCTGCAATTCGGACATCCCAAGAACAGACGAGCGAATATCGCGTTCGAAAACTTCATTCAAGATGGGAACAAGGCGATGCCGGACCCGATTGCGGAGCGCAAACATTTCCCCGTTCGATTCGTCCTCGCGAAAGGGAATCTCATTCTCCACAACGTATCGCTCAATTTCAGATCGATAGACCTGCAGCAAGGGCCGGCGAAGCGTCAGCCTCTGATTTTTAATCGTCCGCTCCGAAGAGAGATCCATCCCGCTCAATCCTGTAGGTCCCGCGCCCCGGAACAATTTCATCAGAACTGTTTCGATCTGATCATCCGCGTGATGCGCGAGAATTACCGTCGAGCAAGCTGTGGTCTCTGCGACTTCAGCAAAAAACTCATAGCGGGCTTCCCGCGCAGCCGTCTCCAGAGACTGACCATTCTCCTTCGCCCGGGCAGCGATGTCCTCCTCTTTCAAATAGAAGGGCAAACCCATTTCTCCCGCCGTCTTTTCCACCAACTCCGCATCGAGATTGGAAGCTTCCCCGCGGAGGCAGTGATTCAAATGACAAACCGAAAGGTGACGAAACCCGGCGGCGTGAAGGCGATGCAAAAGGGCCATGGAATCCCGACCACCTGAAACTGCAAGCAGATAGGAATCTTCGACCGACAATTCACCGGGCAGAGCATCTTTCACTGTTCCTCTATTCGGACGCGCCATTCGAAAGACAAGTCGCCGGAACCCCTCCGGTCAACGGCCATTCCACTACTTTTTCCAACTCCCTATCTCATTCTACTTCATGCAATCCGCTTCTTTTCTCCCATAGAGCTGCCATTTTCGCCAATTTCCGCTCAAACCATCCCGATAAAAAACCAATCGTTTACGACCCATTCTGATTGACTCTTGATCAATTAGCGTGTCATTCCCGCCATCATGCCGGATTCTACACCCAGCGCCGAAAAAATTCGGAACATCGCCATCATTGCTCACGTTGACCACGGGAAGACCACTCTCGTCGATCAGCTGCTGAAAGACGCAGGTTCATTTCGCGACAACCAGAACGTCGACGAACGTGCCATGGACTCGATGGATCAAGAGCGCGAGCGTGGCATTACCATCAAAGCGAAGAACACCTCCGTGCGATGGAACGACAATATCATCAATATCGTTGATACTCCCGGCCACGCCGATTTTGGCGGGGAAGTGGAGCGGGTCATGAAAATGGTCGAAGGCGTCATGCTCGTCGTCGATGCCTACGAAGGCCCTCAGGCACAGACGCGTTTCGTTTTACAAAAAGCTCTCGCCGCCGGTCTGACTCCCATCATTTTCGTCAACAAGATCGACCGGCCAAATGCGGAACCTCTCGAAGTGCACGATAAGGTGTTGGAACTCTTCCTCGACCTCGACGCCAACGAAGAGCAATTCGGCGCGCCTTTCCTGTATGGCAGCGCAAAAAATGGATATGCGGTCAATCATCCCGATGAGTCTGCCGAAGACATGACCGCTCTCTTTGAAGCGATCATGGAAACAATCCCGGCACCGGTTGTCGATGCGGACGGGGATTTCCGAATGCTTGTTTCCAACATCGACTGGTCTGACTATGTCGGACGTATTGCTATCGGAAAAATTCTCGCGGGAACTGTCAATGTTGGTGACACCGTCTGGCGCCTCCGTCTCGATGAAAAACCGCAGCGCTCAAAAATCAGCAAAGTGCTCGAATACAGCGCCTTATCCACGGGCGAGGTGGAATCCGCCTCTGCAGGAAATATTGTGGGGCTCTCCGGATTTGAAGACGTCGATATCGGTGAGACCATCGCCGCCGATCAGGAATCAGAAATACTTCCATTCGTGGAAATCGATCCGCCAACGGTGATGATGTCCTTTGCTGTGAACGACGGTCCTTTCGCCGGAATTGAAGGCACCAAAGTGACTTCACGAGAAATCCGCGACCGCCTCTTCCGCGAGGCCCGCACTAACGTTTCCATCAAAGTGGAAGACACCGACCTTTCCGGAGAATTCCGGGTCAGCGCCCGCGGCGCCATGCAGGTCGCTGTGGTTGTCGAAGAAATGAGACGTGAAGGATACGAGGTTCTCGTCTCCAGGCCGACTGTCATCAAACGCGAAATCGACGGCAAATGGCACGAGCCCTTTGAAACACTCTACCTCGAAGTTCCCGACGAAGCTGTCGGTGGACTGTCTCTTATACACATCTCCGAGCCCACGAGACCGAGGCTGATCTCGT